>OMZJ01000109.1 GCA_900315495.1 uncultured Lachnospiraceae bacterium | reverse complement strand
TCTTTGCATCTAAATGTTAGACTATTCTGATAACTCCACTAAATCTTAATTAGCCAGCTCAGAGGCGCGCAGAAGTCCCTGCAGGGTGACGCCGACCGGGTAATTCCAGGAACCGAAGTTGTTTCCTCCCTGCTTGACCCAGTCGATGTTGCTGAAGGCGCCCTCGTAGAAGAGCCTCGTACCGAGCCAGTCTGTCCAGGTGACGCTGGTATAGCGGTCGTAGTCAAACGGCTCCTCAAAATCCGCGTAAAGCCAGACGGATTTGCTCCCCTGAACCGGAACAGGCTGGGAGAGCCGGGCTGCCCTGCCTTCCTCGGAAAGCACAAGGACCGCATTCCCGGTCAGATGAAGATCCATCGGGAAGCTTCCGGAAAGTGTAACCGGCGTCTCGCCCGCGGTGAAGGAGCAGACGGGCTGGCCGTCTGCAAAGAGGGTTCCGGGCAGGGCGGCTTTGATTTTTGCCTGAACGCGGGCGCCTGCCGGCGCGGTCAGCTTACTCCAGGCGATAAAAGAGCCCTCTGGGCTTTTTTCTTTATGAGAAGATTGCGAATCGGTCTTTCCGGCCTCCGGCCCCGGATTCCAGGAAAGCGAAAGCAGGGCGGAAAAAACGCCGGTCAAAAGGTCATCCGTGACCTTATCCAGCAGGTCTGTCCAGACCCAGCCGGCCGCGCCGTCCGCTCCGGGAAGAGGGGAGAGCACGGGGATGGGGGGCAGGGAGATGCGGCAGCCGAAGCCGGCGGCCGTCCTGCGGGAGAGAATGTGCAGGATATTGTCCCCCTTCTTCAGCGTAACCTTAAGCTGGTGAGCGGGCATGAGCCAGGTCTCGTCGCGGAAGGTCGAGGCGTAAATCTGCTCGCCGTTCAGCCAGATCCAGCAGGGGCTCATGCAGCCGAGGGATACGGGGATGACCGTTTCCGCGTGGCTGTGCACAAGGCCTGCGGCAAAAGCGTATCCGTCCCTCCCGGAACCGAGCTTTTCCTGCAGGTCGATGACATAGGTGCCGGCTCCCTCCTGCCGGAAGAAATCCTCGGGCATGCGCCGGAGCGTATAGGGAAAAGGCACATTATCGCCCATGTAGCGGTAAGCGATGACGCGCATCTGTTCAGTCAGGTCTGCCGTGCGGCGGGAAAGGCCCTCGCCGTCCGGGAAATAGGGGTATTTTTTCATGATTTGTCTCCTGGAGAGCACCTGAAATCAGATGCCCGCAAAACCAATGGTTTGTTATTTTATCTATACCATTTTAACACAAGAACGACATTCTGTGAAGACCTCAAATGAGCCCGGTTCGCGGTTTCCGGTATGCATGCAGGGCAGGGCTGAGGAACCGGGACGGCTCCCGGCGAGGCTTCCCCAAAACTCTGGATGGTATATATTGCATAAAATAATAATCAATAATTGTGCAATAAAATCATAGCGGGTGATGTATGATGGGGCAAAGGAAGACGGACGCCCCGGCACACGGGCAGGAGGGCTTATGGGTAAAACAGTAAGAATATTCAATATCGATGATTTCTCCGTGGATGACGGGCCGGGCATACGCACGGTAATCTTTTTCAAGGGCTGCTCCCTGGCCTGCCGGTGGTGCCACAACCCGGAATCCATTTCAAAAAGACGCGAGATTCTGGTCTATGAGCACAAGTGCATCGGATGCGGGGAGTGCTTCAGGGTGTGTCCCGCGGGGGCGCACCGGATGGATGGCGAAAGGCATGTGATCGACCGGGAGAAATGCTCACACTGCATGAAATGCGCCGGGGAATGCTTCTCCGGGGCGCTCGTGCAGGCCGGCGAGGATGTGGAGACAGAGGAGCTTATCCGCCGCATACTGGGCAATAAGCCTTATTTTGACCAGTCGGGCGGAGGAGTAACCTTCTCGGGCGGAGAGTGCATGCTGCAGGCGGAGGGCCTTGCCGGGATATTGGAGGCCTGCCGGGAGGCCGGGGTGCACACGGCCGTGGATACCTGCGGGAACGTGCCCTGGGAAAGCTTTGCCCGGGTGCTGCCGGCGGCGGATCTGTTCCTCTATGACCTGAAGGCGATGGACTCTGAGGTGCACAGAAGGTGCACCGGCTCGGGGAATGAACGGATTCTGGCCAACTTTGAGCGGCTGTACGCAGAGGGCGCACGGATTGTGGTGAGGATTCCTTACGTGCCGGGCTGGAACGACGGCGAGTTGGAGAAGATTGCGAATTATCTAAAGAATTTTCCGGGCGTGGAGGCTGAGCTTCTGGGCTATCACGAGCTGGGAAACGCAAAGTACCACGCCCTGGGAAGGGAACCCATCAAGGCGAGGATGCCGGGGAAAGAGGAACTGAATGAGCTGAGGAAAAGCTTCGGCTTTCGATGAGGCTGCGCTGGTCTGGCGGAAACCGCCGAATGATAACTTTGCTTAAAGGGCAGAGGACATACGTGCTGCCGCGGATCGGCAGAAATGGAGGTCTGTATGGAGAGAAAGTGGTTGAGAAGCACGCGGGTGGAGGTTTCGGACCGTTACCGGGGCATGATTGACCGGCTGAGGGAAGACAAGGTGGAGATTAACCGGAAAAAGATAGAGGCGCTGGGATACATCGACATCGATGACCACGGCTTCATCCATTATCCGGATTTTACCTTCGAGCCGGAGACCTGCGAGGATGGATATGTGCACGGGGCGGTGATGATCGGAAAGAATTTTAAGCGCTTTCTGGAACAGATGCCCCGCTATATAAACCGGGAGAGTGCCCTGGCGGGCTGCTGGGTCGGCCAGCTGGGGGCTTTTATGAAGCTTAGAGTGCCGGAGAGCATGAGGCCGTCCCATGCTTTTGCGGTATTTGAGAAGTATCAGATCACCCAGCCCGGGTTTGCGGCCATGAACCATCTCTGCCCGGACGTGACCATCGGGCTTAAGCTCGGCTGGAGGGGGCTGCTCGAAAAAGTGCGCGATTACCGGGAGAAGAACGCGCCGGAGGATACGTCCTTCTACGATGGGGAGGAGCTTCTTCTCCTCGGCATTCTGGACTGGGTCGGCGGCCTTGCGGACCTGGCCGAGAAAAAGGCGGAGGAGGAAACGGACCCCTTTTACCGGGAGAATTACCGCGAGATCGCCCGGATCAACCGGAAGCTTCTGGCGCAGCCGCCGGAAACCTTCCGCGAGGCCTGCCAGTTTATCGCCCACTTCCAGACGGTGGACAGGATGTACTTTGCCGGCGGGGCCTACGGCGCCCTGGACGCCGACCTTAGGGAATACTATATCGCCGACCGCGAGGCGGGCGTGCTGGACGACTCGCAGGCAGTCTGGATTCTGGCCAGCCTTTTCTTTAATGACACACATTATTCCCAGCTGGGCGGTTTCACGCCGGACGGAAGCCGGGAGACGGCCGACCATCTCTCCTTTGTCATTCTGGAAGCCACGCACTGCCTTCGCATTCCCTCGAACATCGGCATGCGCGTGCACCCGAAGCAGAATGAGGAGGACCTCTCGGAGGAGCTTCTGAAACGATCGCTGGAGTACAACCTGAAGGACGGGACCGGGATCTGCTATTCCCTGGAGAAGGGGATTACGGAGGGCTATGCCAGAAACGGCTATCCCCCGGTGCTGGGCAGGATGAGGGTAAAGTGCGGCTGCAACTGGGTGGCGATCCCGGGAAGGGAATACTCCATGCAGGATGTGACCAGGGTCAGCTTCCCGATGGCGATGCAGTTTGCCATGGAGGATGTGAAAGAGGCTTTGACAGAAGGGAAGGAGCCCGATCTGGAACTGCTGTGGGAGAGATTTGCCTGTCACCTGAAAATCATGGTTGACGCGGTTAAGGAGGGCTACGACCGGCACGTCGAGGTCATGCATGAGGCGATGCCGGAGATTGTGCTGAACCTGTTCATGCACGGGCCTGTTGAGAGAGGGGTGAACTGCTCCTCGGGCGGAGTGGATATCCGCGACTTTAACATTGATGGGATAGGCCTGGCTACCGTGGCGGATTCCCTCGCGGCCATCGAGCAGAGGGTGGTGAAGGAAAAACGAATCAGCTGGAAGAGACTGTTTGAGCTTCTGGATACCGATTTTGCCGGGGCAGAGCGGGAGAGACTGATGTTAAAGAACATTGCCCGTTTCGGCAACCCGGACTCCCGGGCGGGCTGGTGGGCGGAGCGCGTCAGGGATTATTACGTCCATCTCTGCAAGGACGAGACGACGCCGAAGCACCATCTGATGGTGATTCCCGGCCTGTTCTCCCACGGCGACGTGATGGCTTACGGGAAGCAGCTGAAGGCCTCGGCCAACGGCAGGCACGCGGGGGACCCGATCTCCCACTCCTCGGAGCCAGACCCCGGCTTTGCCGCGGGCCTGTCCTCCTTCTCGTTTGTCTTAAAGGCGAACGCGGTCGCGGCGACCCAGGCGGGCTACGGAAACTCCGCTCCCCTTCAGCTGGACATCGACACCACCCTCCTGGAAAAGGCCGGCGGGATCGAGGCCCTTGCGGCACTCGTTCACACGCATGAACAGGCGGGAGGAACGCTGATTAATCTGAATTGCCTGTCAAAAGAAACGCTCATGGAAGCGCACCGGGACCCGGAAAAGTTCCCTGAGCTGGTGGTGAGGGTGACGGGCTATTCGGCTTTCTTTGCCTCGCTTTCCCGGGAATACCGGCAGCAGGTGGTGGACAGATTCCTTGCCTGAAAGAAAAGGAAGATACAAATAATACAAATAGATAATGCATGTCAAGATGTCTAAATAGACGCAATTGAGCAAAATTACAGGACAATTCAGAAAGAATAATCAACATAATTCAAAGAGGTCTGCCAACAGAAAATGGGAAAATACACAAATTCCCTGTTGACAGATCTCTTTTTTTGTGTTATCTTGTGCTTAGAAGATACAAAAGAGACATAGAAAAAGATAATAAAACAAATAACACACGTACCATACATCGAAAAGGAGGTGCAGTATGGCGCGAGCAAAGCTTAGCGCGGACCAGCGTGCAAGAAACCGGAAACATCTGCTGCGGGAGATCTTCAGGCACCGCATGCTTTATCTGTTTATTCTGCCCTGCTTTGTCTGGCTGATCATGTTCTGCTATGTACCGATGGGTGGTATCGTCCTGGCCTTCAAGAACTACAAGTTCAACAAGGGCATTTACGGGAGCCCTTGGGCGGGAACGAAGTGGTTTAAGCAGTTCATGTCCGATCCGGAGTTCTGGATTACCATTAAGAACACGCTGAGAATCACAGCGCTGAAGCTGGTGGTCTGCTTCCCGGCCCCGATCATCCTGGCCCTTCTGTTGAACGAGGTGCGAAAAGCGGGCTTCAAGAGGGTGGTGCAGACGGTCAGCTATCTGCCGAACTTCGTCTCCTGGGTCGTCGTGGTCATGCTCATGCGCACGATCCTGACTCCCTACGGCGGCATTGTCAACGATATCCGGAAATCCATGGGTCTGGAATCCGTCTTCTTCATGGGACTCAAGAACGCCTTCCTTCCGCTGGTCATCTTTTCAGATCTCTGGAAGAACATCGGCTGGGGTTCCATTGTCTATCTGGCCGCCATCACCGCGGTTGACCAGGAGCTTTACGAGGCGGCCTCCATCGACGGAGCCGGGCACGGCCAGCAGGTCCTGCACATCACCCTGCCGGGAATTGCCCAGACCATCGGCATCATGTTCATCATGGCCGTCGGCGGACTGCTGAATGCAGGCTACGACCAGATCCTCCTTCTGCAGCAGCCAGCCAACATGACGATCTCCCAGGTCCTTGACACCTATATCATTCAGACCGGTATCAAGTACTCCAAGTTTGAATATGCGACGGCAATCGGTGTATTCAAGTCAGTCTTTTCCCTGGTCCTGGTTGTCGTGACCAATTTCCTGGCGCAGAAATACGCCGAAGTCGGCCTCTGGTAAGGAAGGAGGGAATGACCAATGAAAATTAAACAGTCAAGAGGCTACCGGGTTTTTACCGTCTGCAATTATATTTTTCTCGGGCTTCTGGGCCTGGCCACCTTCTATCCCTTCTGGTACGTGCTGGTGGCTTCCTTCAACACCGGGCGCGATTTCATGAGGGGCGGCGTTTGGCTCTTCCCGAGAGAGTTTACGCTGGAAAACTACTCCCTTGCCTTTGAAGACAAGAACATCTTTAACTCGCTGAAAAACTCGCTGATCATCACCGCGGCGAATCTGGCTACGGGCCTGTTTTTCACCTCGCTGGTCGCCTACGCCATGAGCGTGAAAACGCTTCCCGGAAAAACGTTTTTCAACTTTTTCTGGTATTTTACGACCATCTTTGGGGGCGGCCTGATTCCCTACTACCTGACGCTGAGGAATTACCACCTGAACACGAGCCTCTGGCTTTATATTGTTCCAACGGTGTACAGCTTCTATAACTTCATCCTGCTGAGGACAAATTTCTCGACGGTTCCCTATGAGCTGCGGGAGTCGGCACAGCTTGACGGGGCAGGAGAGTTCAGGATATTCTGGCAGATCTATCTGCCGCTTTCCAAGCCGATTCTGGCGACCATCGCCCTGTTTATCGGCGTCGGAAGGTGGAACGACTGGTTCATGGGAGCCTACTATGCTTCAAGGGAGGTCCTGTGGCCCGCGGCGACAAGACTGCAGAAGATCCTGGCTGAGGCATCTTCCACACAGACGATCAAGGAAGGGCAGGAGAGCGCGGCCCAGGGCATCACCTCCTACACTTCGCAGTCCCTGCAGATGGCCTTCGTCATGATCCTGACCATGCCTATCGTGGTGGTCTACCCCTTCTGTCAGAAGTACTTTGTCAAGGGAGCCATGGTCGGCTCGGTGAAGGGGTAAAAGGTTCAGCACCCTGCATTCGCAACCGCTTCGCGGCTGATGAAAAACGAATGGTAGCGGCAAAGGAAGCCGCATCAGATAAAACAGCACCATATTCTCAAAGAGAGAAAGGAGAACAGCAATGAAAAGAAAGTGGTTATCAGTCCTGCTGGCCGGCGCCATGGCGCTCGGAACGATGGCGGGAGCCGGAAGCGCAGTCCTCGCGGAAGAGGAGAACGTGTACGTTGACGAGGACGGCAACACCTACCAGAAGTTCGACGACGTGAGGCTGAAAATGCTGGTCTGCTGGAACGGCGGCTTCCAGACCGCTGAGGATCAGTACAACAACGACGTCGCGGCAGCTATCCGTGAGAAGATCGGCGTCACCGTTGAGTTCGAGGGCATCATGACAAGTGAGACCGAGAAGCTGAACATGCTCTTTGCCTCCGGCGACATGCCCGACATGATCAATGCTCCGTTCTGGGGCGGCACCTCCGGCGAGACCGGCGTCATCAAGAAGGCCGGCGCAGAGGGAATGCTCATCGACATCAAGGATGAGGTTCCGAAGTATCCGAACATTGCCGACGCCTATGACATCGGCGTTGTCAGCCGCAAGTACCTGGAGAACGACCTGGATGATCCGATGTTCGAAGGCGCCCGCTACGTGCTTCCCACTGAGGTGGCCGGAAGCCTTGAGGACATCACCAACTGGGCATACGGCGTGTTCGTAAGAGCTGACGTTCCGGAAACCCTCGGCGTGGACGTATCCCAGATCACCACCTCCGAGCAGCTCTATGATTTCATGAAGCAGGCTCAGGAGTACGGCTTCAAGGATGTCAACGGCAACGACTGCATCATCGCCTCCACCTATCACAACGGCTGGAGGTACGGCGACTATGCAAGAAGCTTTGATTCCAAGAAACTGACCTCCTACAGCCTCGGCGAGGACGGAAAGATCACCTATGATACCCTGAGCGAGAACTGGGTTGAGAAGAACCTCTTTATCTGGAAGCTTGTTCACGAGGGCATCCTCGACAAAGAGTGCTTCACCACCAACGATGACCTGGCCAAGGAGAAGACCGGAAATGGTACAGTCCTGTTCCAGTGCGCACAGTACAGCATGTCCATCGACGCGACCAAGCAGACCGGTCTGTATGACAGCAACCCCGAGATGAGATACATCCCGGTAGGTCCGCTGGTTTACAAGGACGGCGAGGCTGCTGTTCAGACCCAGGCCGAAGGAAGAAGCGGATCTCCCGCCATCATCTTCCCGGTTACCTGCACCAATCTTGACGCTGCCCTTACCTGGCTGGACTATGTGAACAGCAAGGAAGGCACCAAGCTCATCTGCTACGGCTTCGAGGGCGACACCTATGAGCTGAACGAGGAAGGCCAGCCGAGAATGAACGCTGAGCTTACCGCAAGATACATCGAGGATTCCGACTCCGTGAAGAAGGAGCTTCGCGAGAGAGGCATCGGCTACATGGCCGGCAGAAGCTATGTGGCAAAGAAGAACGCCCTGTGGTTCGGCGAGGCCAATCCGTTCGATTCCGAAGGCGCAAATGAGTACCTTGAGGCTTACAAGAAGGCAAGACCGGTCGAGATCATCCCGGGCTATCCGATCGATGCGGTAGCCAGCGGCTTTGAAGGCTATCAGGAGTTCTCCGAGTGGGCATTCGACGGCGACAGAGAGAGCGACTACACCGAGAGAGCATACTTTGCCGAGACCGAAGAAGAGGCAAGAGAGATCCTAGAGAGCTATCAGGAGTATCTGCGCACCAACGACGGCGGCAAGATGCAGGAGTTCCTGGACTACATGACCGAGCAGTACGCAACCAGAGACGACTTTGTATTCTAAGGAGACATCGGTATCCTGACCACACCGAAGTAACAGGCGCCAAGCCTGCCACGACCTGAAATAGGGATCAGGGCCGGAAGGGGGTTTTCCGGCCTGTGAGGGCAGGCCGCTTCGCGGGAGCGGGGCGGCTTGCCTTTTCTATAAAAATAGATTAGGATATGGGAAGATCGCAAAGCGACAAAAATCAAGCTGTAAAGGGGAATATCATGGCATATATCAGAAAAAATACAGAGGAGCTCACCGGCTTTCAGGAGCACGCCCCGTTTCGCCCGTCCATTGATCTGATGTGTGATTTCGTTATGGTATACGGCACGGATTCCACCATGCCGGAGAGGGTGAAGCAGTACGCGGATGCGGGCTATGTCGTGCACCTGATGACGGGGATTGCCTGGGGGGAGTACCAGGATTACTTAAACGGGGAATTTGACGGGAGAGAGCACTGGGACGAGGGCCAGAGAGAGAGGGACGGAAAGCCGGTCAACCACGGGCCGACAGTTCCCTACATGGTGCCCACGGTATCCTTTTCCGATTACATCACGGAGCGCCTGAAGGCGGCGGTGGATGCCGGCGTCGCGGCGATTCATCTGGAAGAGCCGGAGTTCTGGGACAGAAGCGGCTACTCTGACGCGTTTAAACGAGAATACGAGCTTCGCTATCATGAGCCCTTCATGCCTCAGCATGAGAGCCTGGACGGGCACTACCGCACGGCGCAGCTTAAGGCCGAGCTCTACGCCAGGGCTCTGTCCCGCTGCAGCCAGTCGGTGAAGGAATACGCGAAGGTGAAATATAACCGGGACCTGCGCTTTTACGTGCCGACCCACAGCCTGATCAACTATACCACCTGGAAGATCATGAGCCCGGAGGCGGCCCTGATCGGCCTGAACACGGTTGACGGGTACATCGCCCAGATCTGGACCGGAACGAGCCGGGAGGCCAACGTGTATGAGGGGTACTACAGGGAGCGCACCTTTGAGACGGCCTTCCTGGAGTACGGGGTCATGCAGGAGCTGACCAGGGGAACCGGAAGGCGCATGTGGTTCTTAAACGATCCGATTGAGGATCTGCCCTCCTACACCTGGGAAAACTACCGCTACAACTACAATAAGACTGCCATCGCTTCCCTGCTGAGCCCGGAGGTCTGGCACTATGAGATCTGTCCCTGGCCGCGCAGGGTCTTTGAGGGAACCTACCCGCGCTTCCAGCCGAGGATAGCCGAGAAGGATGAGACCAGCTTCGAGCTGAAGGAGTCCAGGCCGATCCCGGACGACTACCGTACCTTCCTCTCCTCCATGTTCCAGCTGTTCGGAGACATGGAACAGCCGGACTACGCCTTCGAGGGAATGGCCGAACCGGTGGGCATATTCATGTCGGACACCGGGCTTTTTGAGCGGACCTTCCCGGACCCGGTTCCGCAGGACGGGGGCTTTGGCGCAGAGGCCAGGGCGGCCCTGACGAAGAATTCCGAGACGGCCTCTTCTGAAGAGAGACAGGCAAAAGCGAAGCGGTCCAGGGAGCTTTGCCTTGCCATCGATCAGGATGAGGCGAAGATGAACAGCTTTATCGAAAGCCAGGCTTTTCCGCAGTTTTACGGCCAGGCCATGCCTCTGTTAAAGTACGGTCTGCCTGTCAGGCCGATCCAGCTGGACAACATCCGCCGCTTTACCGGGTACCTCTCGGGCATACGCTTTGCGATTTTAAGCTACGAGTACATGAAGCCGGTGTCCCCGGACATCAACATGTCTCTGGCCGAGTGGGTGAGGGCCGGAGGCACCCTGATCTACGTGGGCGGGGATACCGACCCCTTCCACCAGATCCGTTCGTGGTGGAAGGACGCGGGCTATGAAACTCCGGCAGAGCATCTCTTTGACACCATGGGCCTCTCCCGAAGGCCTCAGAGCGGAGACTATGCCTTTGGAAAGGGCAGGGTCACGGTCTGGCGCTTCCTGCCCGCCCGCATCTGCCTGAAGAAGGAGTACGCGGACGAGTGGAGGGAACTGGTGAGAAGAGTCCTTGGGGAGCAGGGGGTAAACTGGGTATACCGCAACGACATTACCCTGAGGCGCGGCCCCTATGTGATCAGCGAGGTGATGGATGAGAGCGTGAGCGATGAGCCGAAGGTCTTCACCGGTTGCTTCGCCGACCTGATGGCCGGGGGATACCCGGTTATTCCGAAGAAAACCGTGAAACCTGATGAAGGGACAATTCTCTATGATCTGAATACGCTGAAGCCGGGAGAGTTTAAAGTGATCGCCACCGCCGCGAGAATTCTTGACGCGCAGGTGACGGAGAATAAGGTGAGCATTACCGCGAAGACGGCGGATAAGGTCCTGACCACGATCCGCCTGCAGCTTCCCTTCGCGGCCGCGAAGGCCTCGGCCCGCGACGAGGAGGGCAGGGCCGTGGAGCTGGGCTTTTCGATGGATGAATCCACCCCGACAGCTCTCTTTACCTACCGCAGCGAGGCAAAGCGGGTGATCATAGAGGCGGAAAGGAGCTGAGAAGATGGCTGAGCTGGCATCGAAGTTTACGAGACTGAAAACCTCCGTGGGAGGAAACCGCGAAAAAAGACACTATGAGGAAACCTTCGGCATGCCGGAGGAGGAGGTCCGCTACATTACCCCGCCCAGCCGGGCGAACAGGCGCATCCTGGCCGAACTGGAATATGCCCTGAAGGTCTCGGAGGCCAATGAAGGGGCGTACTCTCCGGAGCTGGAAAAGGCTCTGGACTTCCTCCTGGAGGCAATGGAACAGGACGGCGTGCTGACCGATGCAGTGTGCGGGAAGGCGGAAGAAATTTTAAGCCCCATGCAGGAGCTGGCAAAGAGCTATAAGCTGTTTCTGACCGGCCACGCCCACATTGACATGAACTGGATGTGGAGCTACCAGGAGACGGTGGCGGCTACACTTGCCACCTTCCGCTCCGTCTGCAATATCATGGACGAGTACCCGGACTTTGTCTTCACCCAGTCCCAGGGCTCCGTCTACCGGATTGTGGAGCAGTACGACCCCGAGCTGATGGAGCGCATGAAAAAATATATCGCCGGAAGCCGGTGGGAGGTTGCGGCCACCTCCTGGGTGGAGCCGGACAAGAACATGCCCTCGGGAGAGTCACTGCTGCGGCACATCGAATACACGAGGAACTACCTGAAAAAGGTCTGGGGCGTGAAGAATTTTGACCTGGACTTTGTGCCGGATACCTTCGGCCACGCCGGGACGATCCCGGAGATTGACCGCTTCGGCGGCGTGAAATACATGTACCACTGCAGGGGCAATTCCCGAAAGGACTTTCTCTATCGTTTTCGCGCGCCATCGGGGAAAGAAATACTTGTGCTGAGGGAGGCAAACTGGTATAATTCAGCCGTAACCCCGCAGATGGCGGCAGGCCTGATGGAGGTGGTGAAGCGCTCCTCGGGCCTGAAGTGCGGCATGTGTCTCTACGGCGTGGGCGATCACGGCGGCGGCCCCACCAGAAGGGACGTGGAGAGGGCCATCGACATGATGACGTGGCCCATCTATCCGACGATAGAATTCGGAGGACTGCGCAGGTACTTTGCCGAAGCGGAGAAGATACGTGAGAAGCTGCCGGTTGTGGATGAGGAGCTGAATTTTTACGCCCCGGGCTGTTATACCACGCAGAGCAGGATAAAGAGAGGAAACAGGAGAGCTGAGGCTGCCTTCTACGACGCGGAAGCTCTGGCTTCGCTCGCCCAGGAAAAAACAGCCTACCGGTATCCCTATGAGCAGGCCGAGACGGCCTGGAGGGACGTGCTGTTTACCCACTTCCATGACATCCTGACGGGCTCCTGCGTGCAGGACTCGAGGGAGCACGCCATGGGCCTGTTCCAGACCGCGGCCTGCGTGACCAACACCCAGCAGGAAAAGGCCATGATGGCCATAGCGGCCGGAACGGACACGGCTTCCATGCCGGTCCTTAAAGCTGTGTACAGCTGGGAAAAGCCCGAGGCAGCCCGGTTTGACACCCAGTCAGAGGGGGCCGGGGCCGGATACGGAATCGAGCATTTTACCGGCGTGCCCGCGGCGGAGCGGGGCAGCGGCCTGCTGAGGGTCTTCCACATTTTCAATACCCTTGCCGAAAAGAGGACGGGTCTTGCGGAGCTTACCGTTTGGGACTATACCGGAGACCTCTCCCGGGTTTACGTCCAGGACGCGGAGGGGAACGAGCTGAGGTGCCAGCTTCTGGACAATGCGCTGCAGAAGTACTGGGATCACCGCTATTTCCGCATTCTTGTCGAGGCAGAGGTTCCCGCCCTCGGCTACACTACGGTGGTGCTGCGCCAGAGAAGGCAGGAGTCCTACCCCACCTATCTGCAAAAGGATGAGCGCAATTCGCGCTTTTACGATGACTATGTGCTGGACAACGGCTTAATCCGGGCAGTCATCGACGCAGCGAGCGGGCGGGTAAAATCGCTGAAAGGCCTTGCCGGGAACAAGGAGATGATCGCCCCCGGACAGACGGCCGGCCTGCAGTTCCTGGAGACGGAGAGAAGAAGCTCCAGCGCCTGGTCCATCGGCCGCACCTTAAAGGACGTTCCGGTGGATAAGTGCGTAGAGCTGCTCCCGGTGACGATGGGCAGCCTCAGGCAGAGCGTGAAGGCCGTATTTTCGGTTGAGGGCGGCTGCCGCGTCCCCACCCGGATCGAGGTAACCTACAGCCTCGACGCGGGAAACCGGTCCCTTCAGGCGGATATTACGGCTGACTGGCAGGAGCAGGGAGGCGATACCGTACCGGTGTTAGCCTGGAAGGCGCCGCTTGCCCTTTCCGACGGGCAGTTCCGCTATATTGTGCCGGCGGGCACGAAGATCAGGGGAGTCCTGAACAATGACGTACCGGGAATCGGCGGCGCGGAGGCCCTTCGCGGGGACGGGTGCGCCCTGTCTCTGACCAGCGACTCCAAGTACGGCTACCGCGGCCAGGAGGGCAGCCTTGCCCTTACCCTGATCAACAGCTCGGTCAGCCCGGATCCCTACCCGGAGAGGGGCATCCATCATATCAGCCTGCGCATGGGCGTCATCGGGGACGCTGCGGGTGAGCTTGTCCGCAGCTGCGATGAGCACACCCACGGCCTGCTTTACCAGCCTGGCAACGTGCATACCGGGAAGCTTCCGGTAACCCAGGGCCTGATTCGCGGAGTGGAAGGCCCGGTCCGTGTCTCCTCGGTTCAGAAGACGGAGGACGGATACCTCATGATCCGCGGGTTTGAGACAGAGGGCCGCGACGCCGAGGCGTCGATTGACTTCACCGCGCCGGTTAAGGAGGCCTTCCTGACCGACCTTGCGGAGGAACCGCTCAGGATGAGCCTGCCGGCTGAGGGAGAGCGCCTCAGCGTGCCGGTAAAGGCCAACGCCCTTTTTGCAGTGAAAGTATCGGTCGGCTAAGAGGCCGGATAACATACCGGAGGAGTACAATACCATGAAAATCACCAGAGCAGCAGCCATTCCCCTCGCCGTACATGACCCCTATTTTTCCATCTGGTCCGGCGCGGATCACCTTTACGATTCTGAGTTTTAAATAATTTTGTACTAGAAACTCATTCAGGAGGACCACTCAGGAA
>OMZJ01000110.1 GCA_900315495.1 uncultured Lachnospiraceae bacterium | reverse complement strand
TTAATTACAATGAAATTTGTGACAGCATTGGTCTCACCGCCCTTTCCGCCAAAAATGTTGATTTTGTAAACTCCTGTAATCACAGCTCGTGCATAAGTAGTTCCGATTACCTTGTTCACTACATTGGAGTTATATCCTGTCTTAGAAGTGATAATTTTGAATGCAAAAGATCAGGGTAGCTTTCTTCTGCCAGTGCAGGCACAGATGCCGCTGCAAAAATCATCATGCACAGCAAGCTTAAAAACCATTTCTTTCCTTTCATTGTACAATCCTCCTTTTTCGGCGATTCAGCGATAAGAAACACGGAACTGATTTCATTGCCCAAATCATACCATACCGCTCCATGGTTTTTCTCTTTTTGTCCTGAAAGGCTGCTTTTCTGACCTGAAATGCACGCGCCGCGCATTTTGGATCGTAGAGGAGGCGATGCGCCGGATCCTTCCGCACGTCTGGCATCACTCTGACAGAACGCAGGCGGAGGCCTTCCCCTTTCCGGATGGCCTCCGCCTGATTAACGATTCCTGTAAAATTCCAGATAGTCCCGGTTCAGTGCTTCCCAGCAGTTTCTGCTGACCGGAATGAGATTCCTGCCGATACGCAGGCCCTCTTTGCCGATTTTATCAACGTATGCCAGATTGACCAGATACGAACGATGACTGCGGGAGAACGGCGGCCTTGGCAGATTCCTCTCGATATCCGCCAGTCTGGCTCTGCAGTGGATGATTTCCTCCCGCATGTGAAAGGAAAGGGTGTGGCCCTGCACCTCGATATATCGGATTTCCGACGGATAAATCCGGATGTTTTCCCCTTCGCTGTGCAGGATCCATGCGTCGGACGGATTTCTTTTCATTGTCCCGGCAGCTTTTGACAGGGTCTGAAATACTTTATCCGGGGCCAGCGGTTTGAGCAGATAGGCAAATGCGCCGACATCATAACCGGCGATGGCATAATCCTCATAGGAGGTCGTAAACACGAGAAGCACCCGGTCGTCCTGCTCCCGGATTTTTTCGGCCAGCTTCATTCCGTCCATCTGTTTCATCTGAATATCCAGAAAGATCAGATCGTATCCCCCTGCCGGAATCTCCGCCATCTCAAAAGCCTCGGCGGAGGCAAAGCATGCGGTCTGTGTCCTGCGGCCCGTGCGGCCGGCCCATTCCGCGATCATATTTTTCAGCCTTTCTCTGTGCGCCTCGTTGTCCTCGCAGACCGCGATATTCATTGGTTTTTTCCTCCCTGTTATGTCAGGCCCGAAAATCATGCTGTATACGTGTTTTTCCCGCAGTTTCTGATCCGGACGGCGCAGACAAAACGCCCGGAAGCATCCTGGCTTCTCTCACAGTATCCGTCATATTTCGCGACCATTCTGTCGATGTTTCGAAGCCCGAACCCATGGGATGCCGCGTCACCTTTGGTTGTTTTGAAGCGCCCGGATTTCCCGGCGGAACCGGATCCCTCAGAAATTCCGGCCCATTCGGACTGCGGAGCCGTATTTTCAAAATAAACCAGCATATTTTCTTTTTCCGTCAGGATACGGATGTCAATACAGCGCTCTTCTCCCTCCGGCATTCTGCAGCAGGCTTCCGTGGCGTTATCATACAGATTGCCGATGAGAATCACCAGATCCTCGTCCGGAATCCGGACCGGCGTATTCAGGCGGATCCTGGTATTGACCCGAATGTGGTTTCTCCGGGCGGCCGCCTCCTTGCTTCCGATCAGAAAGTCCAGGGCGCTGTTTCCCGTCCGGTAGGAAACTATCTCCTGAATCTTCCCCAGAATCGATGTGATATAATCCTCCGCCCTCTGGTATTCGCCATCCCGCAGGTAGCCTTCCACCGCGCGCAGGTGATCTGTCATGTCATGCTTCAGCGCACGGAGTTCCTGATAGGACGCGGAAACTTCCTTCTGCCCCTTTACCTGGGCGGCCATGATCCCGTTTTCAATGCGCAGTTCCTCGTTCTTCTTCCGGATTCCCGTCATCAGTTCCGCCATATACAGCACAAAAAGGTTGACCGCCGCAATCACCAGGCAGAGGATACCGTCAAAGTAGGAATGCAGCATGCCGGTGAGCAGCATCTGCCGTCTCAGCCAGCAGATCAGAAGGAAGATACTCATTCCAAACAGCAGAATCAGAAGCAGTTCGTTCCCCTGAATCCGCTGTCTCTTATCTGCCCTCCGGACAGCCCAGAGTGCGAGGAGCGAAGCCAGCATCTGTGCGATCCGGATGGTCACGCTGACAAGAACCCAGAGATAATAGGGCTTCTGCAGATAGAACATGGACGTCTGCGGAACGAGAATGCCGATAAGGGTTGATACTCCCGTTGTGACCATAAGAATCATCAGGTAATTGCCCAGTGCAAGCGCTAGGCTCTTCCACCACGCCGCCCGGCAGGCAAGGATGCCGTACAGAACAACAATCAGGATTTCCGCAAGGGCTTCCGGGATCCATTCGGGATACCCTCCGATTCCTGTCAGAAGTGCTGCCCCGGCCGCAGAGTACAAAAGAAGAACCGGAAGTCTCTTCAGGCCGGTCTCTCCGCGAAACACCAGATCCGCGAAAAGCATGGAAACGGCAGATTCCGTAAAATTCAGAAGTGCCTGTATAACCCACGAATCCATCGAATTTCTCCCCTTCTCTTTTGTATGACTGTTTGAAATTGCGCACCTTTTCTCTGTTTCCCAGTATAAGAAACCCCGGATTTTCTGTCAATACGGTATGCCGGACACGAAATACCGGGAAGCGGCAGGACTGCCGGCATCAAAGGATCCCCGCCGGCAGACCTGCCGGATCTGCACAGAAAAAACACCTCTCTGCAGATTTCTGTCGAAAGTTCCATCTGCAGAAAGGTGTTTATTAGGAGGTTTATCTGTCCGGGCCGGACAGTTCAGAAAGTATTGTACTTTCCGAAGCCCTATATCAGCCGTTGTGTTTCGCAGCCAGTCGATGCCGGCAGCCCCTGGGTATGCGCTTTATCCCTTGACCGCGCCGATCATGACACCTTTCTCGAAATACTTCTGCACGAAGGGATACACGCACAGGATCGGGACGGTGGAGACAATGATCACGGCATACTTGACCTGGTCTGCCGAGCGCTGGCCGTAGCCGCCCTGCACACCGCCGTTGCCGTTGGCGTAAGCCTCGTTCAGAAGAAGGATCCGGCGCAGCACGATCTGCAGCGGCTCATACTGGTTCTTGCTGTTGTACAGCAGGGCCGTGAAGTAGTCGTTCCAGTGGTACACGGCGTAGTACAGCATTTCCACCGAGATGATTGCCTTGGACAGCGGAAGCACCACCTTGAGCAGGAACTTGAAATGGCTGCATCCATCCAGCTGCGCCGCCTCATACAGGTCGTTGGGGATGGAGTTCTGCATGAAGGTTCGCGCGATGATCAGGTTGTAGGTGTTTACCAGAAGCATCAGGATCATGATCCACGGCGTGCTGATCAGGTGCAGCGCCTGCACGGTCATGTACAGCGGAACCAGGCCGCCGGAGAAGTACATCGTGAAGACGAAGTACAGCATCACGGCGTTTCTCGGCTTGAAGTCCGGGCGGGACAGGGCGTAGGCCGCGGGCAGCGTGACGATCAGGTTGAGCGCGGTGCCGACCACAACGTAGATGATGGTGTTGCGGTAGCCGATCGCAATCCGGCTGTCCTTGAGGATCTGCGAGAAGCCGTAGAAGTTGATGCCTCTCGGCCAGAGAATGACCTTGCCCTGATTGACCAGGTTCGAATCGCTGATGCTGGCGATGACGACGAACCAGAGCGGGTAGGCGATCGTGATAAAGATCGCGATGGAGAGGATGATCACGACAGCACTGAACACGCGGTCCGAGGCATGACGCTCACGGATTGTGTTGGAAGTCTTCTTTCTTGCCTTTTCACCAGTCATCTCTTCCGCCCCCTTACATCAGACCTGTGCCGGTCAGTTTCTTTGCGATCTGGTTGGTTGCCATCAGGAATATAAAGTTGATGATATTCGAGAACAGACCGACCGCGGATCCGAAACTGAACTGTCCGCTCTTGATGGCGACATCGTAGACGTAGGTGGAGATGACCTGCGACGCGCTGAGGTTGCCGGACTGCTGCATCAGGAAGATCTTGTCGAATCCGACATTCAGGATGTTGCCCATGCTCATGATCAGCAGGATGACAATGGTCGGAACCAGCACCGGGAGATCAATGTGGATCATGGTCTGCCAGCGGTTGGCGCCGTCGATCTTGCAGGCGTCGTACAGCTGCGTGTCCACCGAAGACAGGGCCGCCAGATAGATGATGCTGTTCCAGCCGGCGCTCTGCCAGATGCCGGAGAGCACGTACACCCACACGAAGGCGGAAGCGTTGGTCAGAAGGTTGAGCTTCTGGGGGATCAGGTGCAGCGTCTTGAGCAGGTCGTTGATGACGCCGCCCTTGTAGGCCAGCAGGATGTTCAGCATCGAGACCAGGACGACCGTCGAGATAAAGTAGGGGATGTAGACCGTGGTCTGCAGCGTCTTCTTCCACCTCTTGAACCGCAGCTGGTTGATGATCATCGCCAGGATGATCGGCGCCGGGAATCCGAGGGCGATGGACAGTGCGGAGATCACGAAGGTGTTGCGGATCGTCGTGAAGAACATCGGGCTCTCAAAGTACTGCTTGAAGTACTTGAATCCGACCCACTTGCCGCCGTAGATGCCGGAGCTGAAGTTGTAATCCCGGAATGCCAGCTGAACGCCGTACATCGGGACATAGGCAAAGATGAAGATGTAGATCATGGCGGGCAGCAGCATCACCCACAGCTGCCAGTCATGGTGCAGGTACCAGCGCAGCGGGCGCTTCGGCCCTGTGACGACTTTCACTTTCTTTTTCATGTTTCCCTCCTGGGCAGGTGACTTTCCGGAAATCCGCAGATGGAAAAACCGCGGACCATGGTCTGTTTTCTTCGGGCAGAGGCCGGAAACGGCCGCTGTCCCACACGCGGAAAAGCGAGGCGGAGCGCAGACATTCCGCACTCCGCCTCAGCCTTGTCTTTTCTGTTTTTGCGGGTTTCTCCGCTCATCACCGCCGGATTGCTTCCGAAGGTCTGATCAGCAGTTCCGGCCGGAACCGGACTGCACCCGCTCTGGTCTGCGCTGTTCCGGAATTATTCTGCGGACTGTTCTGCCATATAGTTGTCATACGCGGTCTGGCGGATTGCAAGATCCTCCTGCAGGCCTGCGTTGTTGACAGACTCGACATAGGAATCCCAGTCGGCGTCGATGTCGCTCTCACCGGTCAGCCACAGTGCCCACTGGTTGTCCGTGATCGTGGTGATGTTCGCCTGATCCATCGCCAGCGTGTTCTGGTCATCGGTGGAGTACTTCATGAACATCTGCGGATAAT
>OMZJ01000111.1 GCA_900315495.1 uncultured Lachnospiraceae bacterium | reverse complement strand
CTGTGTTTTTGAACCTGCTTATTCTTATCCGCGGCCGGCAGCCGATCTGATCTCTGTTTTTCCGGCCGAAGCTTTCAATCCGGCTGTATTTTACAATAGGCATGCCGATTCTGCAACAGAAATGCGCGGACACACCATGAACGGTCGATCCGACACGCCATGAACCATCCTTCTGAATTCAAAATCTTCCAATGTCCCGGCGGCCCTGCCCCAGGGAAGTGCTCTCATGTTACGAGTGGATCCCACCTGATCCGGATTCACGCAGATGCTGTTCACATGATCCGCTGTTATTATCCCTTGACCGCGCCGATAGCAATGCCCTGCACGAAATATTTCTGCATAAAGGGATAGACAATCAAAACGGGCAGCACACCCATAACCGTCAGAGCCATCCGCACAGCCGTAGACGGAAGGTTTGCGTTGTTTACGTTTCCGCCTGACTGCCCCTGCTGCTTGAGCGCGTCCAGATTTCGCTGGATATGCTGCAGCAGCACCTGAATGCTGTACATCCGGTCATCATTCAAATAATACAGACCGTTCATCCAGTCGTTCCAGTATCCCAGTCCAACCAGCAGCACGATTGTTACGATAATCGGCTGCGACATGGGCAGTACAATCCCGAACAGAATCCGGAACTCACCCGCTCCATCAATTCTGGCCGCCTCCACAACAGCATCCGGAATATTTGCCGTAAAGTAAGTCCGCATCATGATGACATTAAATGCGCTCAGAAGCAGATTGGGTACCAGCAGTGCAAAAATCGTGTTGCGGATATGGAACATCTTCGTCCACATCAGATACGATGGAACGAGGCCGCCCGAGAACAGCATCGTAAAAAACAGATAGAACGCAAAGATATTTCTCCCCGGTAACTCGCGGCGTGAGAGCGGATACGCATAGAGCAGCGTAATCAGCAGGTTGCCGGCTGTGCCAACAACCGTGACGATAAAGGAAATTCCGTAACCGCGCAGCACAGAGGAGGACTTGGTGAGAAGATACTGATAGGCATACAGGCTCCACTTCTTCGGGAAGAAGCTGTAGCCATTGACAATCAGTGATTGCTCATCCGTAAAAGACGAAATAAACAGAAGAATAAAGGGAATCAGCGCCAATGCAGATAATACGACCATCAGGATATTGGCAAATGCCTGAAAGCCTCTGTCTTTTCCAACCATTTTTTTCCTCCAGACATTCCATCAGAACAGCGAACTTTCTTTATCTATTTTTCTGACAATCCCGTTGGCCGTGATGACAACGACAAATCCAACAATGGACTGAAACACACCTGCTGCAGAAGACATGCCGATGTTGTTCGTCTGCATCAGACCGCGATATACATAGGTATCAATCGTCTGTGTCACGCTGATCAGCGGTCCGGAGTTCTGTGGTACCTGATAGAACAGACCGAAATCAGAGCGGAAAATGCCTCCGAGCGCCATCAGGATCAGAATAATTATAGTCGTTTTGAGTCCCGGCAGTGTGACATACCGGACCTGCTGCCATCTGGTCGCACCATCGACAACCGCGGCTTCATAAAGCGTCCCATCGATTCCGCAGATGGTTGCGTAATAGAGGATCATGTTGTAGCCGAGATTCTTCCAGAGATTCACAAATACCAGAATGAACGGCCAATACTTCGGCGTGTTGTACCAGTCAACCGGATCCACGCCGAACGCTTTCAGCAGCGAATTGTTAATAAAACCGTTGCTTGTGCTGAGAAACGCAAATACCAGATAGCTGATGATCACCATGGAAATCAGATAGGGCACAAGAATCAGTGTCTGATAAACCTGCTTCGCCATTTTATTACGAATTTCATTCAGAATGATCGCAACCGCAACCGACAGTATGGTCCCCAGTGCGATAAAAACAAAATTGTAAAGCAGGGTATTCCGGATCATCACATATGCATCCTTAGTCCGGAAAAGGAATTTGAAATTGTTCAGGCCGCACCACGGGCTTCCGAACAGACCGAACCGCGCGTTATAGCTTCGGAAAGCAATCTGTATTCCGAACATCGGAATATAGCAGTTAATGAACAGATAAACGACGCCTGGCATAAACATCAGATAGAGCGGCCAAAAGCGCTTGATCGTCTTACCCAGTTTTCTCCTTTTTTTCATCGCAATTGCCTCTGTCAGCCAGATCTGTCACTCCACCTGCTAATTGAAACAAGGGCGGGCAAGAAACGCCGTGCCCGCCCTCTGTCACTGAATCTGACTGCTTTTTCAATTTTCCGATACGACTGCATTACTTTTGCACGATTCACTCACATTTCGTGAAATGGCCTTTGTTTTCGCGTTTCCTGCGGTTTTGCCAGTATCATCAAAAGTAATCCAGTTTTCCGGTCCTTACTCTGCCGTTGTACTTTCCGCTTCGCTGGAATCTCCCTTGGAGGCAAGATACTCGTCAAGCTGTCTCTGCTTTTCTGCGATGACGTCATCAATGCCGGCTGCCTTCAGCTCTTCCACGAACTTCGGAATATTTTCCTCCGGATCCATCGCACCCCAGCGGAGCGCTACATTATAAGTAGAAACGACATTATTGCAAGCAGTAATCTCATTCAGCATACTGCTGCTGTCCCATGAGAATCCATGCGCCGGGCTCGCCACACCACTGTGATTAAACTCATTCAGCTTGGTCCACAGTTCCGGATCCCCGCCTTTCCAGACAGGCGTGATCTGCTGGTTCGGCCATGCCCAGTCAACGGAAGAATATCCGGTTGCACTCGGATCCATTCCCTCCGGAGTTGTAATCATTGTATGATCGTCATCAGCCCATACCCAGTGCTTGCCTTCGATTCCATTGATAAAGAGGTTCGAAACTTCCGGATCGGAATACATCAGGTTCCAAAGCTGCATCGCCTTTTCCGGCTGAGAGCAGCTGTACGGAATGATGAAGGAATTGCCGTTGGCAATGTCTGTATACTTGTACGGTTTGATCAGTTTCATGAAGACAACTTCTTTACCGTTAGCCTTATAATTTTCCAGCTCTTTTCCGGGCTTCCAGTTCTCATACATGGCAAAGCCATTGCCGGAAAGAAGGTTATTCTCCGTTGTCGTGGTTGCATCCGGCATGACCAGGCCTTCCTGATTCCACTGGTACATTCTCTCGCAGTACTCACGATAACTGTCAGTTTCATAGAGGTCTACAACCGTTGTGCTGTCGCTGAATGCGTCTTCCAGCACACCGAGGTTGTCGCCCAGCGGATCGATCGGAAGCGTTTCCTGATAGCCGCCGCCTCCCCATGTTGGAACAAGAGGATACATATCCGGGTATGCTTCATGTACCTTTGTCAGGATCTCATGCATATCGTCGTATGTGCCGTACTCCGGTACCTCAATGCCCAGAGCATCCACAATATCCTTGCGCATGGAGAATCCTGCCGAACGGGAAGTATCCTTCATATCCGGAAGTGCATACAGAACGCCGCTGAACCGGCAGGCATCCAAGTCAACCGGGTCAATAATCGCAAGTGCGTCCTGCCCGTATTCCTGAACCAGATCATCCAGCGGATAGGCAAAATTGTTGCGAACAACAGTCGACAGCTGTCCGGAAAGATTATTGTAGTTCAGAAGTGCAATGTCCTCGCCGGAGGAAAGAGCCAGATTGATCTGATCGTTATCCTGATTGCGGACCAGCTTCACTTCCACGCCGATTTTATCCCTTGTGATTTCACTGACTGCCGCAGCGACCTCATCACAGTCCTCCGTATTTGCAGCACCGCAGCCCCATACGGTCAGAGTGACAACATCGTCATCCGCACGAACACTGACCGCACCGCCAAACACAGCCAGGCTTCCCGCCAGCATACTCCCCGTCAACAATACAGCCGCAGATTTTTTCCACTTACTCATTTCCTTTTCCCCCTTTGAAATTTTCACAGCCCGGAACGCCGGTATTGCGGTTTCCCGACATTCTTTATACTGATTTGATGCTATCACGGTTATTCGTCATTGTCAATAGTTTTTCAAAACGATTAATCGTTTTTACATGTGTATTTTATTTAACTTCATGAACGATTATGGTTATTTTGCTTGTTTTATGCCGGATTTATTTCGTTTTTCTATATATCTGTTCTTTTTCTGAATATCTGTTCTTTTCACAGATCGTCTGTACGCATTAGGAAAGCAATTGTCCGTGGTCCTGAACATTTCCTCGGGCAGAAATGGCAGAAATAATTCCTACAGGCACCGTCCAGCCGTGCATGAAATTTCAAGTAAAAATGCAATGTAATATTCAAGCAAATACAGTTGATTTTCAAGCATCGCAGTATATATGATAATTACAGCAGCAAAGAGTCAGGAAATTGACAAAACTGTATAGTGAAAAAGAAATGACAGGAGGTATTATCATGAAGAAGAATTTCGCAGTGTCTTTGATTGCAGCATCGATGCTGGCATCATCCATCGCCGCTCCGGCAGCGCAGGTATTCGCGGATACGTCATCCGACGACGCCATCGACGTCCAGTTCTGGTCTGCGCCAAACCAGAACCAGTTTGACTACTGGACCAAGAAGGCGGACGCCTATAATGCGGAGGGGCGCCAGGTGGACGGCAAGACCGTGAAAGTGACTGTCACCATGATCCCCGAGACAACATCCTCGGAGGCGGCCATCCAGAACGCGCTGGCAACCGATTCGGCGCCTGCCGCGTCTGAAAACATCAACAACTCGTTCATGGCGACCCTTGCGGATTCCGATGCGGTTTATGATATCCAGGACGAGGATTTCTACAAGCAGATCATGAAGAACAAGGCGCTGGACGACAGCGTGGAGTCGACCTGGGAATACAAGGACAAGCAGTATGTCATCCCGGTCTACATCAACCCGATCTGCCTGATCTGGAACAAGAAGGCGCTGGATGCGCTCGGCTGCGATGTCCCGCAGACCATGGACGAATTCCAGGACGTAATCAAGAAATATACAGAGAATTCAGACGCCATGGCAAAGCTGGGTGTGCAGTTCACCACCATCGGTTCCAACTTCCTGAAAACAGAGGATTACTGGAACCGGAACTATGATTTCCTGATGATCTATGATGCCCTCGGCGGCGGAAGCCTGTACGACGGCGACACGCTGACCATCGACAAGGATATCGCAGCGAAGGCATTTGAATTCTGGGGCCAGCTCGGGAATACGCTCGGCCTGGATGAGGTCACGGATATCTGGACCAGCGATCAGTCCCCGGAGCTCTTCGGCTTCGGTTATCCGTGGGAACTCGGAAGCTACTCCGATGCCGGCAAGGAATATGACGTCGATTACGTCTTCGGACCGACCATCGTGGAAAAGGAGGGCGATGATCCTGCCTACTACTCCGATTCCAAGGGCATTGTCTTCTACAAGGATTCCAACATCTCGGACGACCAGCACAACGGCGCGGTGGACTTCATCTCCTGGGTGTACAGCGAGGATAACTGCGCACAGTCGGATTCCGACTGGCTGACCGCCACCTCGATGCTTCCGGTCCGCGGCGACATTTCTTCCAACGACGTGTTCTCCTCTCAGCTGGAAGCAACGCCGGCACTGAAATTCCTGGCTGACGCGATTCCGTACGCAGTTCCGGGCCCGGTACAGAGCAATTCCTCCGATGCCTACATTGCACTCGGTGAGAGCGGCTTCGCGCCTTATATCCAGGAGGCTGTCACAGCGGATCCGCTGAATGCCCCGGATGCCAGCGAATATGTGGACGCCGGCCTGAGCGCCATGGAAGACGCTATTTCGAAATAAATAGAGCAAGCAGGATCCCTTTCTCAGGCAGACAGGCCGCACCGGCCTGTCTGCCTCCTGTATTATGCCGGCTGACGCGCACCGAACAGCAACGGCCGACCGTCTTCTCCGGCAAGCTGTGCAAAAATGCCGGCAGGCTGCCGCACACCGTAAAACACAGGTGCGCTGTCCAGTGCCGGCCATTGGTGAGGTAATGTGATGTCCCCAAAGAAAATCCGCCATCGGAAATACAACCGCAGGGAGAACCTGGTCGGGTGGCTGCTCAACCTGCCCTATCTGGCCTACACACTGTTCCTCTTCCTGATTCCTTTGATCTGGGCCTTCTGGCTCTCCGCGCAGGACTGGAACCTGATGAGCAGTTCCCCGAAATTTGTCGGTCTGGACAATTACCGGAAGCTGTTTCTCAGCAAAAACGTTCACCAGGCTTTCGTCAACTCCTTCCGGTATCTGATCCCCGTCGTTCTTCTGTGCCTGGTTTTCGGCCTTTTGATCGCCTTTGTTGTGAACGCGCTTCCGAAACGCGCCCGGGGCGTGGCCTCCGTGGCCATGTTCATTCCGTATCTGACCTCCGGCGTTGCCACGTCGGTGCTCGTCAAATACATGTTCGCCTACAATTCCATCCTGAACCAGTTTCTGCGGAATGTCTTCGGTCTGAAAATCTCCTGGTTCACCGACAAGACAGCTGCTTTCTGCATTATCGTCGGCATTGTTGTCTGGAAGTGTTCCGGCTATTACGCCCTGTTCTTCCTGTCGGCGCTCTCCGGCATTCCGGAGGATGTGATCGAGGCCGCGCAGATCGACGGCGCGAACCGCCGGCAGATCAATTTCCGGATCCGGATTCCGATGATGCTCAGCAGCATTTCTTCCGTGATCGCGCTGGCCGCCGGCCTGGCACTCGGCATTTACACCGAGCCTTTCCTTCTGACTTCCGGAGGACCCAGCGGAGCCACGACAACCTGGACCCTGGAAATTTACTACAGCGCATTCACCAAGTTTGATTCCGGCTACGCCACCGCGATGGCCATTGTCTACGCGGTTGAAATCTTCATCATTCTGAAGATTCTCGACGTTGTGATGCGCCGGCTGACAGAAAAATTCGGATGCTGAGGTGACCGTCATGAAACACAATACTGCCGGGAAAACCGCCATCGCGATCATTTCCGCCCTGATGGTGGTGATTTCCATTTATCCGCTTGTCTACCTGATCGTGCAGTCGCTTGCGCCCGCGGGGGAAACCAACCTGCGCCTGATCCCCAGCCGGCTGACCATCGCCAGCTACATCAAGCTGTTCACTTCCTCCGGCACCCAGACGGCATTCACCTGGGTCCGCGCGCTGCTGAACTCCTTTGTGGTCTGCATCATCACCACGGCGGTCTCCGTCGTGGTCGGACTGTTCACCGGATATTCCGTGACCAAGATCCGCGGATTCCAGGGAAAACGCTTCATCCGGAACACCCTGCTCTTTCAGATGTTCTTCCCGGTTGTGATGCTGCTGGTTCCCAGATACATGCTGCTCAAGAACCTCTCCAACACTTACACCGGCATGCTGCTGCCGATGATTGTTTCCACCTGGGCGATCTTCATGTACATCAACTATTTCAACTCCCTTCCGGACACGGTGTTCGAGGCGGCGCGCATCGACGGCGCGAATGTCCTGCAGATTCTGCAGAAAATCGCACTGCCCTCGACGAAATCCATCACGACGATCGTCGCACTCACGATTTTCATGAACCGCTGGAACGAACTGATGTGGGACATGGTCATCAGCCCGAAGGAACAGTTTCAGACGCTGAACGTCCTGCTGTCCACCAAGATGAACATGCTCACCCAGCAGCAGGGCGTACTCTATGCGGCTTCCGTGCTTCTGATCGTCCCGATCGCCGCGCTGTTCCTTGCGTTCTCCAGATACTTCCGCGAAGGCATCAACTTCATGCTGAAATGAGAGGGAAGGAGGCTGCGCCATGAGCCACGGGAAAATCTCGATGAAAGATATCGCGGAGGAACTCGGCATCTCCATCAACGCCGTCTCCCTGTCCCTGAATGACCGGCCGGGCGTCAGCGTTGAGACGAGGGAAAAGGTATTCGAGACCGCTCTGCGCCTCGGATACCTGCAGAGCCGGGAAAAGTACCAGATTTTATACGCCAGGAACCGGCTGGGGCTGTTCGTCCGGAAGAAAAATTTTCAGAGCCGCTTCTACAGCCGTGTGATCTACGGCATCGAACAGGAGGCGACGAAGGAAAATTTCAGCATTCTGACGCGCTTTCTAGAGGACCGGGACCAGTGGCTGGAATGCCTGCAGAAAAACTTCTTCCGCGGCATCCTGGTGGTCGGAAACATCGATGAGTCCATGCTGGAGGAAATCGCGTCCTACCACATTCCGATGGTTCTCGTCGACGTGGAGTCCTACACGGCGGAGTTTGACACGATTCTGACGCAGAACCACGCCGGGACCTACCATTCCGTCAGCTACCTTCTGGACAATGGCTTTCAGACCATCGGCTTTTTCGGGGATTACAGCTTTTCCCACAGCAACAAAGAGCGGTTCTGGGGATACCTGGAAGCGCTTGCCGACGGGCTGGGCAGTCTGGAGGCAGCAATTCAGATGTCGGACCGCTGTTCCATCCTCGAAAAGACCAACGATCTGATCATCGACCGGAATGTAGCGGCCGTGGAAGAGATCATTCGAAGGCATCAGGACCGCCTGCCGCAGGCTTTTCAGTGTGCCAATGATGAACATGCGGCGGTCTTTGCCACCGCACTGAAGGATCTCGGCTACCGCATCCCGGACGATATCTCCCTGATCGGCTTTGACGATTCCGACGTGGGCACCATCGTCCTGCCGAAACTGACCACCCTGCACGTCAAAAGGGACCGGATGGGCAGGGAAGCCGTCAGCCGCCTGATCACGAGGCTTCGGAATCCCGATCTGCCGGCGGCGGAGACAGCCCTCCCGGTGGATCTGGTGATCCGGGATTCGGTGGCAAAGCTGCCGGAAAAGGAGCGGGCCTGACCCGGCAGGGGCCGCCTTTCGTCTTTTATCTGGCTCTGCTCCCGGAGTCTGCGGCCCGATCCCGCTGCTGCGATCTGCACCCGGGGCGATTTCCGGCCGGCCCCGTGCGGTCCGTCAGGTTTCTATCATCACAACATCACACTCAGGAGGGAATGTTTATGGATTTGTATCAGGTTGGAAAATCCGGAAATCCGATCTATGAATCGGCAATTCTGAAATTTGAGGGCGTCGGCGGCCGGGATGTGTATAACTGCAGCATTCCGTTTACCTGGCACGGCGAGACCTACCTGTTCGGAAGAGTGGAAAAAAGGTCCGTCTGGGCGGACTCCTGGTCCTGCCTGTTCCGCCGCACCGGAAAAGATCTCTATGAGAAGGTCCCGGAAAGCCGCATCTATCAGCTGGAGGATCCCTATGTGTTCTTCTGGAAGGACGAGATCGTTCTGGGGGGAACGCATGTGGTCAAGGAGCACGGAGAAATCCGGACATTCACAAGCTATTTTTACCGGGGATCCGATCTGATGCATCTGGACTATTTCACAACCGGTGCAGACGGGATGAAGGACGTGCGGCTGACCCGGATGGCCGACGGCCGCATCGGCGTCTTCTCCCGCCCCCGCGGCACAGAGATCGCAAAGAAATACGGGTCCGAGGCGATGATCGGCTTCACCGCAATCACAGACCTGAACGAGCTGGGCGCCGATACCATCAACCGCGCCGAATATATCACCGGTATCTTTGAGAACGGGCAGTGGGGCGGCTGCAACCAGGCATACCTTCTGAAAGACGGAACCATCGGCGTCATCGGCCATCTCAGCAACCGCATTCCGCAGGGAGAGGGAAAGTGCGACCTCTTGTCGTATAAAAACATTTCCTTCTGCTTTGATCCCGCGAAAATGCGCGCATCCGACATCCGGATTCTGGCAACCCGCTCCGATTATCCGGACGGCCCGGCAAAAAAGCCGGATCTGACGGACTGTGCCTTCACCTCCGGAATCGAGCGCCGCACAGACGGCAGGGTCAACCTGTACAGCGGCATCGGCGACTGCGAGGAAGGGCGCGTCGTGATCGACAATCCCTTCGGCGATCTGCTCCTGCCCTCTGATGCCGAATAAGGATGCAGGTCTGAACTGATTTCGCTTTTCAGCACAGGTACGCACCGCAAGAGCGGTCGTGCCTGTGTTTTGTTCCACACCGCATCTGATTCACGCCGGAACAGGCATGCATTGCAGAAACGGGCATGTCTGTGTTCCATTCCGCACTGCATTCGATTCACGAAAAAACGGGTTCACAAAGCAACGGGCATACGCTGCACCGGCAGGCATGCCCGTTGCTGATTTCCAGAAAATCCAGACAAAGAAATGCCCCCGGAAGCCGCATCTTCCGGGGGATTCCTTCACGTTCTTT
>OMZJ01000112.1 GCA_900315495.1 uncultured Lachnospiraceae bacterium | reverse complement strand
TGTACGTCGGCCGCCGTTTCGCAGGCATGGAATTCATCGATACCACCGGCGGCGTTCGGCAGCCCGTCGTCATCGGCGAGGACGGCTGCGGTACCTTCAGCGTGCTCGGCGGGAACGCCTCGGTCTGGGTGACCAAGGCTGCCGCCACGGATCTGTTCCGCATCGGGTTTACGTTCTGAATCGTTCTGCGGCGTCCTGATGCAGAAGGCAGCGGCAAAGAATATTGCCGTACCCTATGCGGAAGGTGCTTATTACCTGATCAAAACGCTGGAAGAGAAGAACGACGGCAGGTTCGATTATACGGAGGACGAAACCTGAAGAATGGTTCAATGTATCAGCCGTAACCAGGCATCAGACAGCCCCTGCGGACACACTCAAACAGAGTGTTCGCGGGGGCTGCTTTTTATCCGGATTTGATTCCCGAAAAATGAAAAATTTTCAAAAAGTGGGAATAGCATGCGGATTGCGGTACTGGTCGTGTTTCCGGTTTCTTCCGGTCCCGTATTCAATTGCAAAGCGGGGACAGCGGTGCAGGCAGCCAAGGCACATGATGCACTGGTCCCTGACCCACACCGGCTTCTGATCCCTCATTGCAATCGCCCGGGCGGGGCATTTGCGGGCACACAGGCCGCATCCGATGCAGGCGTCTGTTACGTGGAGATTATTCGCTTACTCGCAGAGTTCTCCCGCGTTGATATTTTTGATAGACAACTGTCTATCACCAGATGATAGCCGGACTGCGGAAAAAATCAATCGCCGTTTTATACCGCCGGTATAATGACATCCTCCCCGTTTTGTGCTAAGGTACTCTACAGAACAAAAGGGCAATGCCCGGAAAGGAAAAGCAATGGCAGCAGCATCTTTACAGAACCTGAACAGCAAACATCTTGACGTTCTGCAGAAACGCGGGCAGGACGTCGTTCTTTTTGCGTGCTCTATTCAGGATAAGAAACGCCGGATGTGCTGCAATTGCATTCATCCATAAATCCGGCAGGCCGGAACCGATCGCAGGGATTGACCGCATATCTTGCGCAGAGCAGGATGGGCGGTTTTTTGTGTGCTGTCAGCGCAGGTTCAGAGAAATTTTCGACTTTTTCGTCGGCAGGCCGCTGAGGATCTCCATGGGGACTTCTGCGGAGCTGCGGAAGGGACTGAAAGACAATGTTTGAGATCAAGGGAAAGAAGAACACGGCCATCTGCTATGCATCCGTGATAGAGCCGAGAGCCATCGAGCAGATCCGCAGAATGTGCGATTACGATTTCACGGAGGACTCCAAAATCCGGATCATGCCGGACGTCCACGCAGGGAAGGGATGCACGATCGGGACGACCATGACGGTCACGGACAAGGCGGTCCCGAACGTGGTCGGCGTCGATATCGGATGCGGAATGTATACCGTGAATCTCGGGAAAGCCGATATCGATTTCAGAAAGCTTGACGCCGCGGCCCACTTCATTCCGTCCGGAATGCATGTATGGGATTCGGAACAGGTGAGCTTCGATCTTCAGAGCCTGCGCTGTTACGACAGGCTGCGGAAGCCGGACTGGCTGAAGTGCAGCCTGGGTACGCTCGGCGGCGGGAATCACTTTATCGAAGTGGATGTGTCCGGAGACGGCACAAAGTATCTTGTGATCCACAGCGGGAGCCGGAACCTGGGGAAGCAGGTTGCGGAGCTCTACCAGGAAATGGCCGTCGATCAGCACAAGAGCATAACAGATTACAGCGCAGAGCAGAAAACGATCGTCGAGACGTACCGGAAAGAGGGTCATTTCGAGGAAATCCAGCCCGCACTGGATGCGCTGCGCCGGAAGAAGAATACCGCTTCGGATATGCCGGAGGATCTCTGCTTTCTGAGCGGGAAGCGGTTTGAAGATTATCTCCACGATGTGGAAATCTGTCAGGAATTTGCATGCCGCAGCAGGGAGCTCATGGCGCAGGTTCTGCTGGACCGCGCGGGCCTTCATGCGGAAGACGCCTTCCATACGATCCACAACTATATTGATACCGATGAAATGATCCTGCGGAAAGGCTCCATCGCGGCCCATGACGGCGAAAAGGTACTGATTCCGATCAACATGAGGGACGGGAGCATCCTTGCCGTCGGCAGAGGAAATCCGGATTGGAATTTCTCCGCCCCGCACGGCGCAGGAAGAGTGATGTCCCGAACCAATGCCAGGAAGAACCTTTCCATGGAGGAATACCGGAAATCCATGGAAGGCATCTATACGACATCCGTGAACGAGGAAACGATTGACGAGGCTCCGATGGCATACAAGTCTCTCGGGGACATCATCGAAGAGATCCGCTCATCGGTGGACGTGATTGAGGTCATGAAGCCGATCTACAACTTCAAGGCATCGGACTGAGGAACAACTCCTGCTCCGGAGCCGGTGCCGGAACAGGAAGAAGTTGAAATGATGCAGAAGATACCCGCCATCGATATGGCAGGAACCGGTCAGAGAATCACAGAACTCAGAACCGCTTCGGGGCTGTCCGTGAAGGATCTGCAGGATTACTTCGGTTGCGACACCGCAGGCAATCTATAAGTGGCAGCACGGCACAGCAATGCTAACCATCGACAATTTCGTCTGCTTGTCGTTGATTAATCGATGTAAAGCTCTGCATCATTATTAAGATTATCTTTTTCGGGTAGAAGTTTACCTCTGTCTGAAACACAGATTCCGACATTAAGATCTAACAGATCTACCTCATCTGCTTACAAATATGGTAGAATAAGAGTGATCCGTTGCGGCAGTTTTCTTTAAATATTGGTTGGTGATATAATTTTATCAAAAACTTTCCTATGGATTTGATGATGTTCATCCTATGGTTACAACCTACCCGCAATATACGCAATAGGTTAACATCATATACTATGTATTATTGGAAATCTTCCCGGTTATATGGAATAGAGAACCGTTTTCATGTAAAATGTGAAAAAAGCGTCATATAAACATCTTTATAGGAGAACAGGAATAAAGCTAAAGAAATATTAATCTGTATCGATAAAACTTAGGGACGCTATTACGCCAGCTAGGCAAACTAAAAGAAATCCCAGTTTTCATTGATAATTCAACGTTTTTCGAATAAAAGGCATTGCATTGTTAGCACAACAGTATTACACTTATGGCGTACCTAATTAGGTACGCTATGAGGAAAATGAAATGAGCACAGTTACTTCCAATGCAAAGCCAGACTTTGTGGCCAATTTTCAGAGGCCCGCCAATACCGAGATCAAGCATATCGGCGGCCACTGGTACCTGTATGAACGCACCAGCAAGTATGATCCGAAGATCAAGCGCTCAAGAAAGGTCTCCGGAAGATGCCTTGGCAAGATCACGGAGAGCGGTCTGGTACCAAGCAGAAATAAGTCCGCCGAAATCCGGAATGCTTCATCCCTTCCTTCTTATCACCTGAATGATGTCGTGGAGGTTGGAGCAGTAAACTACTTTTATCAGCGGACCGGAGATATGCGGGATAAGCTGAAAAAGTACTTTCCAGACAGCTGGCAGATGATCTATGCGGTTGTGCTGCTGCGAACAATCTATGATGCCAGGTTCAGAAGACTCGAAGTTCACTATGAGAACAGCATCCTGTCCTACCTGTATCCGGATATGGTGTTTACACCGCCCGTAGTGAAAAACTTCCTTGCAGAACTTGGGCATCAGAGGAATGCGATCTCATCCTATATGAAGGAATCCCTGAACCAGATGGGTGACCGTTTTGTTCTCTTTGAGGGCCACCGGCTTCTGTCCGCTTCCAGGACCATGGAAAATGCAGAAGTCGGATATGACTCCAAATGCCGATACAAGCCACAGATCAACGTGATCTATGTATATACACTGGGAGATAACACCGGGTTTCCCGCATACTATAAGCAGTACATTGGAAGCACCCCGGACATCAGCGCGTATACGGACATCCTGAAGGAGAGCGGTCTCA
>OMZJ01000113.1 GCA_900315495.1 uncultured Lachnospiraceae bacterium | reverse complement strand
CCGCGCGGCAAGAAGCTCCATCTGGTGGTTGCGGTATGACTTGCCGTTATCGAAGCTATCCCGATATCGGGATAGCTTCGATTATCCCGACATTTATACTATCCCGATAAATACCGTTGCTGCTTGATTTATCATTCGTCCAACTGGTAAATATCGGGATAGTTTTTTACTGCACTTCCTATGGCATACTGAGATGGAAAGGAGGTGCGGCAAATGGACAGATACGCACAGAAACTACAGGAAATAACCAACGCCATCCTGGATCAGATGGACTCATCAGGTTACCAGGAATCAACACAACACTTCTACATAATTCTTTTCCACAGACTTATTCGACTCGCTGAAAATAGAGGTGACATCTATTACAGCGAGGACCTTGGCCAGGCATTTATTAATGACCAGTCGCATGTCATTCCAGAGAACACTGAACGGTACTATCATGAGCGTACTGTAGCATACATCCGATGTATCAAGTTTATTGAATCTTATCTCAAAACCGGTGAGGTTGATTGGAGTGCCTCACTACCCTGCAGGACATTCCCGATCTCTTCCGAAGATTTACAGGATTGTTTCAATGCGTATAACACAGAATTAGAAAACCGTGGACTCAAGCCAAACACCATTGATGGCTACCGCCGGTTTACATACTACTTCATTGAGTATCTCGAAGGGAAAGGATACACCTCACTATCAGACGTTAAGTGTGGTGATATAGTCGCTTTCATATCGACCATCTGCAGCGAGCGTTATCAGTCTACAAGCCTTGGGGCACATATGCCGGGGCTGAAAATCTTCATTTCGATGTTCAGGGAAACAAAGTCCTATCTTTATGAGATTCCCGAACATCTTCCCAAGAAGAGAGACATTCTCAAAGTATACAGTGACGAGGAGTATAACCAGATCATTTCTCACATAGATACCTCCGATACCATTTCTCTCAGGAATAAGGCGATAACCATACTGGCCATGAATACAGGATTGAGAGCCGTCGACATCTGTGGATTAAAGCTCACGGACATAGATTGGGAACATAACCTGATCCATATCGTACAGCAGAAAACAGGCCGCCCGCATGATATTCCTCTGACTGAGGCTATAGGCAATTCACTCGCTGATTACCTGCTGAACGAACGGCCGGCATCTGATTCAGAGTTTGTGTTTTTAAGGGCCTCTGCACCCCATGAACCACTGATGAGTCATGCAGGAGTTAGAAATGTCCTCTTTAACGTTGTCAATGATTCGGATATAGACCCGAAGGGACGGATCTATGGCACGAGGATAACCCGGCATAGCACTGCTTCACGAATGCTGCGGAATGGCGTTCCATTACCTGTTATCTCTGAGGCACTTGGACATGGAAATAAAAACAGCGCACTGATCTATATCACTACAGATGACGTGAAGCTTGCTTCATGTACTCTTCCTCTTCCGAAAGGAGGTGCCTCATGAAAGCCGCGTCACTTAAAGATAACGTTAGCGGTTTTCTTACCTATAAGCAATCCCTTGGCTACGTTTATGAAAGCCAGGGGCAGATGCTTTCCAAATATGCTGACTTCGCTATGACGAGAACCACCGCCGCTGTTCCGGTCAAGGAAGTCACGAATGAATACCTGTCTTCTCTTGCAGTCACACCTGGGTCGCTGTACCAGGCCGTTTGTGTTCTTCGGGAATTCAGCCGGTATCTGCATGCCCGCGGTTTCCATGAGGCATATATGATACCTCCAAAGACAGCAAGCCAGCCGGTTCCCGAAGACCCATATTTCTTTACAGAGAAGGAAATCGAACTCTTCTTTGAACAGGTAGATACCATACAGCCGAACAAATCCTTTAAGGGACGGGAGATCGTTCTCCCCGCCTTATTCCGCATGCTGTATTGCTGTGGAATGCGATGCATAGAAATCAGACGGCTCCTGTGTGAAGACGTACACACTGATGAGTGTTACATCGATGTCATCAATTCAAAAGGACCTAAAAGCCGCAGGATTTTTATCAGTCAGGAACTTGCGGACTATCTCGCAGACTATAACAAAAGAATCAGCAACATCATACCTGACCGAATATACTTCTTTCAGATCAGGTCACAAGCTTGTTCAGAAAACTTTATCTGCAATAATTTCAGGCGTCTCTGGCTAAAAGCTTTTCCTGAGTTCAAAAAAACCAGCAGACCACGTGCCTATGACTTCAGACATCACTTTGCATGGGCCAATCTTAACAGATGGGCTTCCGATGGACTTGATGTAAACGTCATGCTGCCCTATCTGATGCGGTACATGGGGCATAAAAATGTAAGCGAAACGTTATACTATTTCCACTTTGTTCCGGAATTCTTCTCAACATACAAAGATATGACCAGCGATCTTGATGATATCATTCCGGAGGTGCCTGATGAAGAATAAGAAACCCAGCGGGTCTGACAGTGTCCTGTTCTGGAAGACAGCAAAGGAGTATGTCGACCACAAGCTTCCGGACATCAGAAAAGTAAGCCCCAATACGATAAAGGTTTACAGGGACAGCCTGAATAAATACATTGATTATCTCGAAAGTGAGAAGGGCCGCCGGAGGACAGATATCAGTTTTTCTGATTTCAGTAAGTCCAATATCACAGACTTCCTTGATTGGATGCTGAACGAGAAAAAGTATGCTCCTAAAACCTGCAACCTGCGGCTTACCGCTATACATGCACTTTTGGAATACGCCGCCAACGAAGATTCGAATGGTCTGATGTCCATCTATCTTGAATCCTGTTCAATCAAAACTGTGAAAGCAGGGAACAATCCAATTGAATACTTTGAACCGTATCAAATGAAAGCGCTGCTTGCTGCGCCAGACAGAAAAACGAAAACCGGACTCAGAAACAGCATGATGTTAATCCTGTACTATGATACGGCAGCAAGAATCAGCGAGCTGCTGCAGATGAACGTAAGCCAGCTGCATCTTGATGCAGAGACCCCATATTTGACGATACTTGGAAAGGGGCGTAAGTATCGTAGCATTCCACTAATGGACAAGACAGTAGCCCATCTCAAAAAATATCTGAAGGCATACCACCCGATTTATGATCAGAATGCGCCATTATTCTACGCCCGTACTCATGGCATGATTCACGCACTATCAGAAGATACCGTAGAAACAATGATAAAAAAATACAGTAAGGATTGTAAGACGAATGGAATTTCCATGCCTGACAAGCCGCATTGTCACATGATACGGAAAACAAGGGCGATGGATCTCTACAAGAGCGGTATGCCGCTTTCTCACATCCAACAGCTTCTGGGCCATGAAAGCATGTCAACCACTACCGGCTTTTATGCGTTTGTGACATTGGATACGCTTGCAAAATCAATGGAAAAAGCGAATCAGGAGGACGATGGCGGGAGACGGTGGAGCGACCCGAGCGTCCTTCGTCAGCTTTATTCTCTATGAAAAACTATCCCGATATTTACCAGTTGGACGAATGATAAATCAAGCAGCAACGGTATTTATCGGGATAGTATAAATGTCGGGATAATCGAAGTTGAAGACCTTGGGCCGACCGTACTTTGACACGGCGGATCGGATGACA
>OMZJ01000116.1 GCA_900315495.1 uncultured Lachnospiraceae bacterium | reverse complement strand
CTGGGGAAAGCCTTGAAAATGGATAGGAAAGACATTGATGTCTGACAGAAATATTTGAAAGATTATGTGGTATGCGGTTTTGAAGGTGCATCCGTAAAGCAATTTTTGAAGGGCTTCGGAAGAAATTCCGAAGCCCTTTTTATGGATTTTCACCCTGCTTTCGCTTTTTTTCCGCTGCTTCCCTGACAAATCAAAGCGCAAAGTAGTCGTGCATCAGAAGCGCGATGGAGAGGAAGATCCGCTGGTAATAATCGTCCAGGTTCACGCCGGACAGATCGGTGATCGCTTGAATCCGATTCATCATGGTATGCCGGTGGATGAACAGGCGCTCCGCGGCGTGGGTGATGTTGCAGTTCTCCGCGAGGTAGACCCGCAGGGTCTGCACCAGGTTGGTGTGATCCCTGCGGTCCTTGGCGAGGAGCGTCTGCAGGGAAGTGTTTTCAAAGTAGCAGGAGTGGTCGGTATTGTAGTAAAAGCCGAACATCCGGATGAAGTTGTAATCCTCGAAGGAACACACGCCACGCTTGGCTGAGATTTTTCCCAGCAGGGTCAGGCACTCGATACAGTGCTCATAGGAGGACAGCAATCCCTCCAGCCGGAGGAAGGAGTCATAGGCCGCGTAATAATTGGTGCCCTCCTGCTCGGAGAGGAAGGTGAGCTGAATCTGCAGGTCATAGGTGAGGGCAGATGCCTTTTGCGGATTCTCAAAGGTCATGACGATTGCCAGACCGTGGCTGTCCACCGTCTCGCAGACCAGATTCCGGGCATAGGAGGAGAGAAAGGACTGGATATGGTCCAGGCCCTGTGCAGTCTCCAGCCGTTCCAGCTCAGTGCTGCCTGCGGTGGTGATAAGAAACAGGTAGGCCGGCTGCTGTTTCATGTCCTCTACCAGGGCGGAGTAGGTGATCCGCGTGCGCAGCTTCGGCTGCAGGATGTGGTAGTCAAACCCGAACTGCGGCCAGGTCTCGCTGCTGTTGTGGATGGCGTCCAGCAGGATGTGAAGGATATTCGAGAAAGAGTAATTGGCTGGCATCTCCAGCAGCGGCATCTCATATTCATCCGCCGACCGGATCAGATAGTCCGGGATCGCGCTCACATAGTATCCGGTCTGGACGGCGACGGCAGGGACTCCGCGGGCTTTCAGCCGCTGGATCAGGTTGTGATATTTTTCCTCGTTCTCCAGCCCGTAGCCTGTCGTAATCAGAAATTCTCCCCGGTTGATGGTATCCGGCGAATCGGGGATTTCCATGATGTTGACCCATGTGATGACTGCCTGCAAGCCGGCAAGGCCGGCAACCGCCTTCATCCCGTTAAACAGCTTCCTGTCCAGAACTTCCTTGACTGTGATTGCCATAAACGTCTCCTGACTGAAAAAAGACGCCGGAGGATTCCCTCCGGCGCCATTGCCTGATCATCCGCACTGCGGATGCACTGGCTTTATTCTATCTCAGACGCAGCAGATTTTGCAAGTAAAAATCCGTCCGGCATCAGAAAGGTTTCCAGGATACAGAGAGACGGCAGGCCGCAGACCGTTTCTGCCGCGTCACGGCAGAGCCGAGATCTTTTTTACCGTATAGTCGTGGATCAGGCTGACCGCCGCGTCCTTTCCGGTCTTTGCCGTGTTGATGCACAGATCATAATTGGTCGGGTCATCCCATTTCTGCCCGTGCGAGTAATACTCATAGTACTGCCTGCGGTAGCGATTGGTCTTCCGCACCATTTTCCGGGCTTCCATCTCGTCGACCTTCATGCGCAGAGAGATCTCATTGATGCAGTAGTCATCCGGCGCGGTGATAAACACGGACACCAGTCCCGGCCGGTCGGCCAGCACCACATCGGCTGCCTTGCCCATGATGATACAGCTTTCATTGGCCGCAAGTTCCCGGATAATCTGCGCCTCGATATTGTACAGGTTGTCGTCCGAAGTAAATTTCCGGGTGGAAGGGCTGGCGATATAATCGTGGGGCGTCGGGGTGAGAAAACGGCGGAACGAGGCGTACCGCAGTCTTTCATTCGCCTTGTAGAAGGCGGATTCATTGATGCCGCTCTGCTCCGAGGCCATGTCGAGGATCTGATTGTCGTAGCAGGGAATTCTGAAGGCATCCCCGAGTGCAATTCCGATTGCTTTTCCCTTACTGCCGAATGCTCTGGCGATTGCGATTACAAATTTTTCCATAGTTTGTTCCCCTCCGCAGAACTGATCAGCTTGATGCAGCAAATTTATTATAAAAACGATCAATTTCATGAAACGCGACAAAGTGTCCATTTCTGCACCGACGGAATGGACGGATTGTCCGGAATCCATGCGAAGTACTTGCCGGAAGCATGCCGGACAGGGTAAAAATCAGGGGAATACAGAACAAAGGAGGCTGGAAGATGCCGATGAAAATTGCCGTACTGGAACGGGGAAGTCTGGGAAACCATGTCGATCTCTCGGCGCTGACTGCACTGGGAGAGGTCACCTGTTACAACACCACCGCGGCGGAGGAGGTCCCGGCGCGTGCAAAAGACGCGGATGTGCTGGTGATCAACAAGCTGCCGATGAATGCGAAGACACTGGCCGGTGCGGACCGGCTCCGGCTGATCACCATCACCGCCACCGGTGTCGACAATTTTGACCTCGGCTACTGCCGGGAGAAGGGAATCTGCGTCTCCAACATTGTCGGCTATTCCACCGCCTCGGTGGCGCAGCAGACCTTTGCGCTGGCTCTGACCCTGCTCAATCAGATGGAGCCTCTCACGCAGTTCGTCCGGACCGGCGCGTACGTCGGGGATACGAAGGGGGCCTATTATCAGATCCCGATCACAGAGATTGCCGGAAAGGTGTGGGGAATTGTCGGCCTGGGCCGGATCGGAGCAAGGGTGGCCCGGATTGCGGAGGCATTCGGCGCTGTCCCGGTTTACTGCTCCCTCTCCGGCAGAGACCGAAACAGCGAATGGCAGCGTCTGTCGTTTTCCGATCTTCTGGCTCAGTCCGACATTGTCTCGGTGCACTCTCCGCTGAATGCGAAAAGTGCCGGACTCTTCAACCGGGACGCGTTCGCCCGGATGAAAAATTCGGCCATCTTCCTCAACCTGGGCCGGGGGAAAATCGTCTGCGAGAAAGATCTCGCCGATGCCATCCGCGAGGGACAGATTGCCGGCGCAGGACTGGATGTCCTGGACGGAGAGCCTATGCGCCCGGACAGCCCGCTGGCTCCGCTTCTGAAAGACCCGCGGCTTGTCATCACGCCCCATGTGGGCTGGGCCAGCCTGGAGGCAAGACAGCGCGCGGTGGATGAAATCGTTGAGAATATCCGTTCCTTCCAGGCCGGACACCCCCGGAATGACTGCCGCTGACCCGGCAGGAAGGACAAAATGGCCATAAACAAAATCTGCGCATGGACAATTTGTTCGTTGAGAAATCGGGAAAACGAGATAGAATTTTTGACGTGGGCGGCAGACAAGCCGCACAGCAAGAGGCATTCAATCAGAACAAGGCAAAGGCGCTTTGCATGTCAGCAAAAGGCATGCAAGGCGCCTTTTTCAGTTTCTCTGCGGCCGGCAGCGACTGCAGCAAAGAGGAGGCGGGCATGAACAAAGCGGATGCGGTGGTCATCGGCGGAGGGATCATCGGATGTTCCACAGCCTATTATCTGGCGAGGGCAGGCCTTCATCCGGTCCTGCTGGAGAAAAACGGAATCGGCGAGGGAACGTCCAGTGCCTGTGACGGATTCATTATGCTTCAGACAAAGAAACCTGGTCTTCCGCTCCGAATGGCGATGAGCAGCGCGAAGCTCTATGAGGGGCTGACCGAGGAGCTGGGCTACGATATCCAGTATCGCAGACCCGGCGGGCTCGTTCTCATCGAGACCGAAGAGATGAAGAAGATCATGGAAGGCGTCGTGAAGGAACAGATCCGCGAGGGCATGGAAGTGGAGTTCATCAACAATGACCGGATCCGTGCACTGGAACCGCTGGTCTCGAAGGACATTCCCGCCGCGGTGTACAGCGAACTGGACGGCGACGTCAGCCCGATCTACACAACCCGCGCCTTTGCAAAGAAGGCGGCGGAACTGGGGGCGGAGATCAAAACCCACACCCCGGTGCGCGGCGTTCATATCGAGGACGGCGCGGTGGCAGGGGTCCTGACCGACGAGGGAGAAATCCGGACGGACATTGTGGTCAATGCCGCAGGCGTCTGGTCCCCGATGGTCGGTGAGATGATGGGAACGCCGATTCCCGTCCGTCCCCGTCGCGGACATATTGTTGTCAGCGAGGCGGTGGCACGCGTCCTGCAGCATGAGATCACCGACGCCCGGTATATCGCCATCAAACACGACCCCTCCCTGGTGGAGCGGGCCAAGGACCCGACCTTCCACCTCGGCATTAGCCTCAGCATGGAGCAGACGGAAAACGGCAATTTCCTGATTGGAAGCGCGCGTGAGTTTGCCGGGTACAATACCGATGCCAGATTTGACATCCTCAAGGGTATCTGCGAATATTCCACCCGCTTCTTCCCGGCACTGCGCAATCTGAACATGATCCGCTGCTTTGTGGGCATGCGGCCCTATTGTGAGGACGGTTCCCCGATCATCAGCCCGATCAGTACCGTGAAGGGTGCCTATATTGCAACCGGCACCGAGGGCGACGGCATTGCGCTGGCGCCGATCACCGGAAGAACCATTTCCGAGATGATTCTGCACAGGGAGACAGAGTTTGACATGACGCCGTTCTCCTATGACCGGTTTCTGAAGTGAGGGACAAAAAAATGAGCAGAATAGAGCAGCATCCGGTTCTGGAATATCACAAGGGAAAACCTGTTACCTTTACATTTGACGGAAAAGTCATGCAGGGCTTTGCGGGAGAGTCGGTCGCCGCTGCGCTGCACGCGGCGGGCATCCGCAAGCTCCATGACAGTGAGGTGAAGAAGAGACCGCGCGGACTGTTCTGTGCGATCGGCAACTGTTCCTCCTGCCTGATGAAGGTGGACGGCAGGGAGAATGTGCGAATCTGCATCGAACCCCTGCGGGAGGGAATGCAGGTGGAGTCCCAGAAGGGGAAAGCGGTTCTCACACCGAAGGCATCCATTCCGGGAAGCATCCGGGAAGAGCCGACTGAGGAAACCGATGTCCTGATCATCGGCGGCGGCCCGGCAGGACTCAACGCAGCGCTGGAAAGCGCCGTACACGGGCTGTCGGTGATTATCCTGGACCGCAACGCAATTCCCGGCGGACAGCTCAACAAGCAGACGCACAAGTTCTTCGGGTCGGAGAAGGCAAAGGCCGGAACGAGAGGCTTTGTGATCGCCGAAGAGCTGGAGGAAAAGCTGGATGCCTGCACGAATGTCTCCATTCGGAAGGAGACCACGGCGCTCGGATTCTTCAAGGACGGCACCGTGATGGCAGAGAGCAGGGGCCAGGTGCATTCCTATAAAGGAAAGGCGACGATCATTGCAACCGGCGCTTCGGAAAAGACACTGATTTTCCCGGGAAATGACCTGCCGGGGGTGTACGGTGCCGGCGCGGTGCAGACGCTGATGAATCTGGACGGAATCCTGCCGGGACAGACGGCTGTGATGGTTGGAGCGGGAAACATCGGACTGATCGTCTCCTACCAGCTGCTGCAGGCGGGCGTGAAAGTGGCGGCAGTGGTGGAAGCCGCGCCGCACTTCGGCGGATATGAAGTCCATGCCGCCAAGATCCGGCGGGCAGGCGTTCCCATTCTCACCAGCCATACCGTGAAATACGCGTTCGGCGGGGAAAAGCTGGAGGGCGTTGTCATTACCGGGCTGGATGAACATTTCAGGCCGATCCCCGGAACCGAGCAGACCATCCGGGCGGATATCCTCTGTATGGCAGTCGGGCTCTCGCCGATGACGGAGATGTTCTTCCAGGCGGGATGCGAGATGAAATTCATCCCACAGCTGGGCGGCTATGTGCCGCGAATCGACGAATATCATCGCACTACGGTGAAGGGACTCTACGCGGCGGGCGATGCTGGCGGCGTGGAGGAGGCGACCAGCGCACAGCTCACAGGGCGCATCGCAGCCCTCTCGGCGGCACAGGATCTGGGCGCCGCAAAGAATTTTGACGAAGAATACAAGGCGCTGTCGGCACAGCTCTCGGAGCTCCGCGCAGGGCCGATGGGCGGAAAGATTCTTTCCGGTCTGGACCGGATGAAGGAAGAGGGGTGTGTCGATTATGCCAAAGCCTGATGCATGTGCTGTCGATGAAAAGATTCTAGCGGAGCTTCCCTCCGAAGAGCGGAGAAAGAAAGGACCCTATGCACTGATCGAGTGCTTTCAGCACATTCCCTGCAACCCCTGCTCGACTTCCTGCAGGTTCGGCGCGATTCTCCCGATGGCAGATATCAATGAGCTGCCGCGGGTAGATTACGAAAAATGTACCGGCTGCGGTCTCTGTGCGGCGCACTGCCCGGGCCTTGCGATCTTTATCATCAATGAGGCCTTCTCTGAGACCCAGACCGAAATCCTGATGCCCTTTGAATACCTTCCGCTTCCGGAGAAGGGAAGCGAAGTGGACGCGGTCAACCGGGACGGTCTGACCGTGACGAAGGCGAGGGTGCAGGAGATCCGGAAATACAGGGACAAGACGACGCTCCTGGGCGTGATTGTGGATGACGCGTATGCACATGTAGTGCGCGGAGTCCGGATCCCGACCATGGAGGAGGGGCTGATCCGCGACGGCGAGCCGGAAAATGTAAAGATCGACGAGAGCATTGTCTGCCGGTGCGAGGACATCGACATGGATACGCTGCAGAGGCTGATGGATGAAAATCACCTGTCCATCAACGACCTGAAGCTGGAGGCCCGGTTTACGATGGGTCCCTGCCAGGGCAAAACCTGTACGGCGCTACTGGTGCAGCAGCTGTCAGCAAGACTCCACATTCCGCCGGAAAAGATCAAGGGACCGCGGTATCGCCAGCCGATCAAGCCGGTCCGGATCGGCGAGGTGGCAGGCTGCCAGCCGGCAGGAGACTGACCCGGAGCCGCGGGGGTTCGGAAGCGGCCGATCCCAGAGATCCGGCAGCCGGGATGAAACAAAGCCGGTAGGATCTGCGCAGCTTCGTTCCGGCAAAACAGAGGGGAGGAAAGCGATGGCGTATACAGAGGGCGGAAAAAAGGTTTTCGGCTACCGCATCGGTATCCTGATGCTTGAGGCGGATTTTCCCAGAGTGCAGGGAGATATCGGCAACGCAGAGACATTTCCCTTCCCGGTGCTGTACAAGGTGGTCCACATCTCTCCGGAGGAGGTTGTGGTACGGCTGAAGGACAGCGATGTATCGATTTTTATCGAAGCTGCGAGAGAGCTGGAAAAAGAAGGCGCACAGGCCATCTTCACCGGCTGCGGATTCCTCGCGATGTTTCAGGATAAGATCACGGCGGCGCTCGATGTTCCCTTTATCGCGTCCAACCTGATCATGATCCCCCTGGTCCGGAAGATTCTTCCGAAGGACCGGGAGATCGGCGTCATGACGGTCAATTCGGACACGCTTTCGCGGCGGCATTTTGCAGGAGTCGGCGCGGAGGACATTCCCAAGATCGTCTACGGGCTGCAGACGGAGAGCGAATTTACCAGTTCCATCCTGGAGAACCGCACACGGATGGACATCGACCTCTGCCGCAGCGAACACATCCGGGTCGCGCAGAAGATGATGCGCGAACACCCGGAGGTCGGGGCCATCGTTCTGGAGTGCACCAACATGCCGCCCTTTGCGGCGGACATCCGGAAGGCTGCCGGCGTACCAGTTTTTGATATCTGCTCACTGATCCGGTATGTGTACCGCGCTTTATCACCTGTTGTTTATACCGGTGAACTGTGAGTTGGATAGAAAGAAAAGGAGGACAATATGAAGAAAATGTCAAATCGGGCACTCAGCTTTACGCTTGCAGCCGGAATGCTTTCCGCGATGCTTGGCGCCGCTCCCATGGCAGTCATGGCCGAGTCTGAGACAGAGGCCGAAACCGAGAGTGAGACATTTGGTTTCACCGGTGACATTACCCCTTCTGTCTCCGAAATTAAAATCGGAAATGTCAACCCGTTGAGCGGCGACAGTGCCCTCTATGGTACAGACCAGCAGCGCGGCTTCAATATGGCGCTGGATGAGATCAACGCGGCCGGCGGCGTGTACGGCGCGACTCTGGTACTGGATGACTACGACGATCAGGGCGATGCCCAGAGATCCGCGCAGGGCGCACAGAAGTTCGCCGATGACGAGGATTACTTCGGCATCATCGGATCCTCGCTTTCCAACTGCACGCTGGCAATGACGCCGATCATTGATGACGCCGGAATCGTCGAAATGGTCGTCTCCTCCAGCTCTCCGTCCCTTCACGGCTGCAGCGACTACTTCTTCCGCATGGCCGTGCAGGATGACCAGGTCGGGCCGCAGATGGGCAAGGCAATCCTGGACAAGGGATATACCCAGATCGAGATTCTGTATCCGAACAATGACTTCGGCATCAACCTGGATGACAAGCTGGAGGCTTATCTCAAGGACAACGGCGGAACCGTCGTGAACGCGATCGACTACAACGCATCCGATCAGGACTTCACCGCTATTTGCACCACCGTCAAGAATGATGCGCCGGAGGCAGTTGCCCTCTGCGGCACCGTCCAGGATTCCTCCCTGCTGATCAACCAGCTCCGGGCTGCCGGTGTGGATGCCTTCCTGATGGGCGGCACGTCTCTGTACAACAGCAAAGCGCTGGAACTTGCGGGCGACAACATGGAAGGTGTCGGATGCATCTCCGTCTACATCTCCAGCAATCCCGACAAGAAGGTCCAGGACTTCGTCAAGAAGTACAACGACAAGTACGGCGAGACCCCGGATGCCTTCGCAGCAATGGCTTATGATGAAGCGTACGTCTTTGCAGCCGCCTGCGGACACGCGATGGAGAATAACGACGGCGAACTCACCAGAGAGGGCATTCAGGAGGCGTTGAAGGATACGAAGTATACCGGCGTCACCGGAACCGTCACTTATGACGATACCAATGAGTGGGTGCGCGATTACCTCGTTCTGGAGGTCAAGGACGGAGCGTTCACTCTGGCGGGTGAAGAGTAAGCACAGTCAGATGACGGACCTTCCGTAAAAAATTTCCGCAAAGGGGTTTCTTCCGGACTGCCGGCGCAGCCCGCTGAAATGGCTGAAGGACAGCGATGTATCGATTTTTATCGAAGCTGCGAGAGAGCTGGAAAAAGAAGGCGCACAGGCCATCTTCACCGGCTGCGGATTCCTCGCGATGTTTCAGGATAAGATCACGGCGGCGCTCGATGTTCCCTTTATCGCGTCCAACCTGATCATGATCCCCCTGGTCCGGAAGATTCTTCCGAAGGACCGGGAGATCGGCGTCATGACGGTCAATTCGGACACGCTTTCGCGGCGGCATTTTGCAGGAGTCGGCGCGGAGGACATTCCCAAGATCGTCTACGGGCTGCAGACGGAGAGCGAATTTACCAGTTCCATCCTGGAGAACCGCACACGGATGGACATCGACCTCTGCCGCAGCGAACACATCCGGGTCGCGCAGAAGATGATGCGCGAACACCCGGAGGTCGGGGCCATCGTTCTGGAGTGCACCAACATGCCGCCCTTTGCGGCGGACATCCGGAAGGCTGCCGGCGTACCAGTTTTTGATATCTGCTCACTGATCCGGTATGTGTACCGCGCTTTATCACCTGTTGTTTATACCGGTGAACTGTGAGTTGGATAGAAAGAAAAGGAGGACAATATGAAGAAAATGTCAAATCGGGCACTCAGCTTTACGCTTGCAGCCGGAATGCTTTCCGCGATGCTTGGCGCCGCTCCCATGGCAGTCATGGCCGAGTCTGAGACAGAGGCCGAAACCGAGAGTGAGACATTTGGTTTCACCGGTGACATTACCCCTTCTGTCTCCGAAATTAAAATCGGAAATGTCAACCCGTTGAGCGGCGACAGTGCCCTCTATGGTACAGACCAGCAGCGCGGCTTCAATATGGCGCTGGATGAGATCAACGCGGCCGGCGGCGTGTACGGCGCGACTCTGGTACTGGATGACTACGACGATCAGGGCGATGCCCAGAGATCCGCGCAGGGCGCACAGAAGTTCGCCGATGACGAGGATTACTTCGGCATCATCGGATCCTCGCTTTCCAACTGCACGCTGGCAATGACGCCGATCATTGATGACGCCGGAATCGTCGAAATGGTCGTCTCCTCCAGCTCTCCGTCCCTTCACGGCTGCAGCGACTACTTCTTCCGCATGGCCGTGCAGGATGACCAGGTCGGGCCGCAGATGGGCAAGGCAATCCTGGACAAGGGATATACCCAGATCGAGATTCTGTATCCGAACAATGACTTCGGCATCAACCTGGATGACAAGCTGGAGGCTTATCTCAAGGACAACGGCGGAACCGTCGTGAACGCGATCGACTACAACGCATCCGATCAGGACTTCACCGCTATTTGCACCACCGTCAAGAATGATGCGCCGGAGGCAGTTGCCCTCTGCGGCACCGTCCAGGATTCCTCCCTGCTGATCAACCAGCTCCGGGCTGCCGGTGTGGATGCCTTCCTGATGGGCGGCACGTCTCTGTACAACAGCAAAGCGCTGGAACTTGCGGGCGACAACATGGAAGGTGTCGGATGCATCTCCGTCTACATCTCCAGCAATCCCGACAAGAAGGTCCAGGACTTCGTCAAGAAGTACAACGACAAGTACGGCGAGACCCCGGATGCCTTCGCAGCAATGGCTTATGATGAAGCGTACGTCTTTGCAGCCGCCTGCGGACACGCGATGGAGAATAACGACGGCGAACTCACCAGAGAGGGCATTCAGGAGGCGTTGAAGGATACGAAGTATACCGGCGTCACCGGAACCGTCACTTATGACGATACCAATGAGTGGGTGCGCGATTACCTCGTTCTGGAGGTCAAGGACGGAGCGTTCACTCTGGCGGGTGAAGAGTAAGCACAGTCAGATGACGGACCTTCCGTAAAAAATTTCCGCAAAGGGGTTTCTTCCGGACTGCCGGCGCAGCCCGCTGAAATCCCTCAGCGGATCCATCCAGGCAGCATCTGTCAATTTTGTACGGCCGGAATGATCCGGTGAAGGAAGGGAACCTTCGCGGGAACCTGGCCGTACATTTCTTGTGGAAAGGTGGTTCCTATGGCAGTATTCATTCAGCAGGTTGTCAACGGCCTGGCACAGGGAGGCATCTATGCACTGATCGCGATCGGCTGGACCACCGTGTTTGGCATTGTGGGCGTGATGAACTGGACCCACGGCGAGGTATATATGCTCGGTGCGTACATCGGATATTTCCTCACCAGCTACGCCGGACTCCCCATGATTCCTTCGCTTCTGCTGTCGATGGGCGGCGGCGCGCTGATCGCCATGCTCGTTGACCAGATCGGCTATGTCCCGCTGCGGAAGAGAGGCACGCTTGCCAAATCGGGATTCATCACCGCACTGGGACTCTCGACATTCCTCCGTTATTCCGCGAATGCGGCGTTCACCGCAAATCCGCGGGCTTATCCGAAGCTGATGAATTATCAGCCGATCGCATTGTTCTCCATCGGCGGAACGCAGATCACGATCAATTCGCTGCATCTGATCATCCTGATCGGCACGGTGATTATCATGATCGCTCTGCAGATGTTCTTCACGAAAACAATCATCGGCAAGGCAATGCTTGCCGGTTCGCAGGATATGAACACACTGGCACTCATGGGGGCGGATTCCGAACGGCTGATCAAGGTGACGTTCGCCATCAGCGGCGCGCTCGGCGCGGCAGCCGGCTTCTTCATGGGCATGCTATACATGATTTTCCCGACCATGGGCGCTCTGGCAGGCCTGAAGGGCTGGGCGTGCGCAATCCTCGGCGGAATCGGAAGCATCACGGGATCTCTGGTCGGCGGCGTCCTGATCGGCATCGCCGAGACACTGACATCCGGCTTTATTTCCACCGGCTACAAGGATGCGATCAGTTTTGTCATCATGATTCTGGTTCTTCTGATCAAGCCCACCGGCCTGATGGGATATACATTTGAAGAAAAGGTCTGAGGAGGTGGAAGAATGACTGGTACTGCTGCAATCGCAAAAAAGAAGGCGGACAAGCCGAATACAAAGCTCTATCTGATTGCGCTGGTCGTGGTGCTGTTCGTCTGCTTCCTGGACGACTTCACGCCGAGCGGCCGGGTGATCCCCAACTATTTCAAGTACATCATCGTGGTCAGCATGATCTATGCGGTCGCGAGTCTCGGCATCAATTTCTACTCGGGCTATCAGGGTGACACCTCTCTGGGGCATGCGGTGTTCTTCGGCATGGGAGCTTACACCACCGCCTATCTGACAACGCAGTTTGAGGGAGTCAGCTTCTGGCTCTCCATTCTGGTCGGCATGATTCTGTCGGCGATCATTGCGCTGCCGGTGGCATGGGCGGGTACCCGCGTCAAGGGCTCCTTCATGGTGGTCATCACCTATGGCTACTGTGAGATTTTCCGCTATCTGGCGACGAACTCCCGGTCTCTCGGCGGCACCGCCGGCATGGCGGGCATTCCCACGCCGCGGATTTTCGGCGTGAAACTGACGAAGATCCCGTGGCTGCCGTCCAACAAGGATGCCTTTATCCTGATCCTGTTTGCCATCATCTGTTTCCTGGCTTTCTTCACGTACCGGGTGGTTCATTCCCGCGTGGGCTATGCACTTTCCGCCATCCGAGAGGACGAGATCGCCGCGTACGCGATGGGCATCAATGTGAAGGCCTATAAGCGCATGGCCATGGTCACTTCGGCCGTCATCACCTCGGTGGCCGGAAGCTTCTACGCCGGATTTGCCAATGTGGCGGATCCCAGCCTGTTCGGCGCGACGCTCTCGATCACGATCTTTACGATGCTGGTCATCGGCGGACGGCGCAGCATCACCGGCGCGATCTTCGGTGCATTCTTCGTCATTATCTGCCCGGAGCTTCTGCGCTATGTGCAGGACCTGATCGGACTTCCGTTTGATCCGTGGTACATCCTGTATGGCGTGATTCTTGTCATCGTCATGCGCTACAAGCCGGAAGGCCTGCTGGGAAAGAAAGATTCCTGATCGGATCGGAAAGGAGCCTTATCCATGAGTTACGTACTGCTCAGTACACAGAACCTGACCAAAAGCTTTGGCGGTATCATGGCGAACAAGGGTATCAATTTCCAGATCCGGCAGGGCGAGGTGGTTGCCATCATCGGGCCTAACGGATCCGGGAAGACCACCTTCTACAACCTGCTCACGGGGATTACCAAGTGCACGGAAGGCACCATCACCTTTGAAGGCCAGAACATCACCGGCATGAAGCCGCAGGATATCACAAAGCTCGGCATCAGCCGCACGTTTCAGAACATCCGTCTGTTCCGGGATCTGACCGTGGAGCAGAACATCGAGGTCGCGCGGCACTGCCGCACCTCCTCCAACATGTGGGATGCGCTGGTGCACAGCAAAAAGTACCGCGAGGAGAAAGCGCACAACAAAGAAGTCATTGAAATGGCGATGGAATATGTCGGACTGACTGACAAGCGCGACTGGAAGGCGACGAATCTTCCCTACGGCATGCAGCGGAAGCTTGAAATTGCCCGGGCGCTGGCCACGGAGCCGAAGCTGGTCCTTCTGGATGAGCCGGCGGCCGGCATGAATCCGAAGGAGAAGGATGAGCTGATGGATATCATCCGGCGGCTTGCAAAGGACAATTACTCCGTCATCCTGATTGAGCACGCCATGCGGGTTGTCATGAACATCGCGGACCGGATTGTCGTCTTCAACTACGGGGAGAAGATCGCCGACGGGCTTCCGGAGGAGATCCGGAACAATCCGACCGTCATTCAGGCTTATCTCGGGAAGGGGGCTTCGGCAGATGGAACTGCTTAAGGTAGAAAATCTGGACGTCTATTACGGCAACATTCACGCCCTGAAAGACATGAGCCTGACGGTGAATGAGGGAGAGATCGTCTCCCTGATCGGCGCCAACGGCGCAGGAAAATCGACCCTGATGCAGGCGATCATGCATCAGATTTCGGCTAAGAGCGGAACGGTTCTGCTCAACGGCAAAAACGTCCTGACGCAGAAAACCTACATGATCGTGAAAGAGGGCATGACGCTGGTCCCCGAGGGACGCCATGTGTTCCCCCGAACCTCCGTGCAGGATAACCTCCTGCTTGGCGCCTATTACCGGAAGGACCGGGCGGGCATCCGGGAAGACCTGGAGCGGATCTATGAGATGTTTCCTCGCCTGAAGGAGAGAAGACGCCAGCTGGCAGGAACCCTCTCCGGCGGCGAACAGCAGATGCTGGCCACCGCCCGGGCGCTGATGAGCCGCCCGAAGATGCTGCTTCTGGACGAGCCGTCGATGGGCCTGGCGCCAATCATCGTAGACCAGATCTTTGACACCATCGTCCGCATCAATAAGGAAGGGACGACAATCCTCCTGGTGGAGCAGAATGCCAACCAGGCGCTTCGGATCGCCAACCGGGGCTATGTCCTGGAGACCGGCGAGAAGACCCTGGAGGACGACGCAGACAAGCTCCTGGCAAACGAGCAGGTGAAGGCGGCTTACCTGGGCGCCTGAGTGCGTTGCGGGCCGAGAAGAAGGGATGAGCACATGGCAAGAGGCGTTGTTTTTGAGACGGACCGGCGCATCACATATGCAGCGGAAGAGTTGGAATCGCGGGGCGATACCGTGACCCGCATCCGGACGCCTGAGGACGCGGAGCGGCTGCCGGAACCGGAGAAAACCGATTATGTGATCCTCCCGATCCGGGGGACGGCGGACGGAACTTTCTCTGTCCCGCCGGACACGGTCAATGCGGACGCATTTCTGCGGTCGCTTCCGGCCGGCACGGTGGTTCTGTCCGGCATCTCAACGCCGTACGAGGAGGGGCTCCCCTGCCGGTACTTCAATTTCCAGAAGGATCCGTCCTTCGTGCAGAAAAACTCGATGTATACCGCCGAAGGCGTTCTCCTGCTTCTGCTGTCGCAGACGCCGGAGAGCATTTTTGAGGAATCGATTGATCTTCTGGGAGATGGGAATACCGGGCGCGAGATAGGGAAACTGTTCCACCGGCTCGGCCTTACCTTCCGGTGGATGACAAAGGAGGGCGGAAGCGGGAGAATCCCGCTGGCGGAATGGCAGAAGACAAAGCCGTCGCCAGTGATTGTCAACACCATCCCGGCTCCGGTTATCCTGCCGGAACAGTTTGCAGAACCGGTCCGCCCATGCCGGATCTTTGACATCTCCAGCGGGGGAAAGGGCATGCCGGAGGAGGCAAAGCACCTTCCCTGCGTTCTGTATGAAAATACACCGCCGCTTCCGGGACTTGCCGCGCCGGCATCTGCCGGCCATCTTCTCGTGGAACTCCTGCAGAGAAAAATGCAGGAATCGGGCTGAGAATCGAAAGCTCAAACCATTTCGAGCCGATGAATGGCGGAGGAAGCAGCAGACAGAACCGGATACACGCGGAACGAAACATCATACCGAATAAATCATCACAGAACAGATTCTAAAACAGATTCAACCATGAAATGCCGGGCGGCTTCCAGAAAACGCTGCGGCATCAGAAGGGAAAAGGCAGAGATATGTTAAGAGGCGGATATACCTGCTATGGTCAGGATATTGGAATCATGATGCTGGATACGTCCTTCCCCCGCATGAAGGGAGATATCGGGAATGCGCTGACATTCCCGTTCCCGGTGCGCTACAAGATTGTCCGCAATGTGTTTCAGGGGGCAAGCCTTCCGCGGGATGCGGATGCGGTTCTTCTGAACGCATTCCGGGAGGCCGCGAAGGAGCTGGAGGCAGACGGATGCAAGGCAATCACCACCTCCTGCGGCTTTCTTGCCGGATTCCAGAAAGAACTGGCCGAGGCAGTGCATATCCCGGTGTTCACTTCCACACTGGCACTGATTCCCATGATCTATCCGATGCTGGGGAAAAATCAGACCATTGCTGTCTTCACCGAGAAGAAGGAGTTCATGACGGAAAGCCTGTTCAATAAAAACGGCTGGTCAGCAAAGAACATTCCGGTGACGGTCTGGGGCATGGATGAGAATTCCGCCTTTAATGATCTGATCATCCGAAACAGCAGTGAGGGCGATCTGGACCGGATCCGCAAAGAGGTGGAGCAGATCTCCGTCCGTTTCCATGAGACAGAAAAGAACTGCGGGGCTATCGTACTGGAATGCCAGAATCTGTCCCCGTTCGGGAAAACTATCCAGGACATTACCGGCCTGCCGGTTTTTGGCATTAATCAGCTGATCACGTTCATGCGGAACGCGGTCAGTTATCCGGATTATAACTGAAGACGGGCGGTTTGGCGAAAACCGCCTTTGCGGACGATATTGGGACTGGCAGCAGGGCGGCCGCAGACCGGAAAACGTCTGCGGCTGGGAGTGAAAGCAGGCGTACCGTATCGGGCGGCGCACGAGGGGCGGAAGGAAACCCCGAGGAACGGGAGAATAGACAATGAAAGTTCTGGTAACGGAGCCGATCAATGAAAAGGGAATTGATCTTCTGAAGGAACATGGGCTGGAAATCGTAAATGGAACCGGAATCGAGCGGGATACCGTAGTCCGGGAGGCGCAGGGCTGCGTGGGGATTCTCACACGGAATGCGCACATCGACGGACCGATGATGGACGAATGCGGGGATCTGCGCGTGATTTCCATGCACGGTGTGGGTGTGGACTGTCTCGATGTGAAGGCGGCAACGGAGCGGGGCATTCAGATCACAAACGCGGCAAAGTCCAATCAGGAAGCCGTGGCGGAATATACGATCGGCCTGATTCTGATGCTGGCAAAACACGCCGTCGATTACAACAACGGGCTGAAGCAGTACGACATGAGTGTCCGCAATACGACAGGTCAGGAAGTTTCCGGCAAGACGCTGGGAATCATCGGCATGGGCAATATCGGTACCCAGGTCGCGAAAATCGCGGCAGCCGGGTTGAACATGAAGGTCATCGGCTACAGCCGGCATATCGTCGGGACCCAGACGGCCAGCTTCGGCTTCCTGTCCGGAGACATGAAACAGGTGATCTCCAGTGCGGATTACCTGACTCTGCACGTGCCGGGCACCGCTTCCACCCATCATATGATCGGTGCGGAGCAGCTTTCCTGGATGAAGCCGACCGCCTACCTGATCAATACCGCCCGCGGCACGGTGGTCGATGAATCCGCACTCATCCGTGCACTGCAGGAGAAAAGAATCGCCGGCGCCGCACTGGATGTATTCGAGGGGAATCTTCCGAAGCCGGATAACCCTCTTCTGACCATGCCGAATGTTATTGTCACGCCGCATACCGCCGCGTTCACTGTGGAGGCACTGGAGCGCATGGCCTATCAGGCGGCCTTGGGCATTGTCGAGGTCGTCGAAAACAAGCCGATTTCCTTCCCGGTCAACCATCTGCACGATACCTTTGAGGACGGGAAAGCGGTAAAGGAAGTCATGGATTACTTCCGTTACGAGTTCAACATTCAATAAACAGGTGCTATACTAAATCCATGCGATTCTATGACGAGACTTATCTGTCAGAAGATAAGCCTCGTCATTTTTCGTGCAGGCAATGAGCCGTGCGCATGCATTTCTCCCCGTCCGGGAGCGTGCCTGCACGCTGTTCCGGACGGAGAGAAATGCATGCATAGAGCGAACGCCTGCGACTGAAACGGCCGAAGGCCGTAAAATGCGGCTCATTGCCGGAAAAGCCGTGCGCATGCATGGAGCGACGTCCGGGAATAATATATTTATATAAATAGAACAAGGAGCAGATATGGAACTGAAAAATATTGTTATCATGAAATACGGTGTACACGCATCTGAAAACGTGGAAAACATCATTACAAGAAAGCAGGCTGAAATCAGCACAGCAGGCCAGATGTTCTGGGGATACGGCGGAACCCTCTGTCACCCGGCAGCGCAGGTACAGCCCTTTCTTCATGAAAACCAGACCGCTGGTGAAAAAACCTATCTGGTTCTGGTGAGGACAGCTTCAGATCTGTACAATGAACCTTCCTGCAGACTGGAATACTCTCCGGATCGGAGCCATTGGATAAAGATTCCTGAGGGAATCTGCGTGCGCGGATCCCGATATGCGATTGTCTGCAGCAGCCTCATACGCTGTGATCTTATACTGGATCTTTTTCAATATCGGGTGGCAATCGGAAATTCTGCGGGGAGACCGCTTTCCGAATATCTTCGCGGCCGCGTGGACAAAGCATGTGCAAGATTTGTCCCGAATATGGATTCTGCACTTCACAAAGAGCTGAATGTCGATTACATCGGTGAAGTCGAGGAACCTGGAGCGGTATTCTGCAGGTAAATGTATTTAACGACAAAGAATATATATCTTTTGCAATGCAAAGAAAATTCTATGTAAAATTTGTGAAAAAATATTTATTGACATAAGACAACAATAGTGGTACTTTACATATAAATAAACTAATGACATTAAATTTCACTGTATGTTTTTCAGAAAGCGTTATGATAGGATCGTTTTCTGTGGAAAAGCTCTTGAATTGTTTGACTTGTTAAGTTCGGACAGGGGGAGAGATAGTGAAAATCAGTATAATCATACCAGTATATAATACCGATAAATATTTGGAAGAATGTTTGAATTCTGTATTGAATCAAGACTACTCGGACTTTGAAGTGCTTGTCATAGATGATGGATCAACAGATAAGTCGTTAAGCATTATTGAAAGATATACAAATAAATATACAAATGTATACTGCTTCCATCAGAATAATCAGGGAGTTGGGGCCGCGAGAAATTTAGGATTGGACCATGCAAGAGGAGATTTTATCTGCTTCGTAGATAGTGACGATGCAATAGCAAATAATTATTGCAGTTATTTGCTGAATATAATTGGAAATGCCGATATTGCAGTTGCTGGAAGAGATAAATATATTGATAATGTATATGTCGGAACCAAAACATCAGATCATATATTCGCTTCTGGCCCAGGAGATGCAGTGAATTACTTGCTGAGCAGTAAATATAATACAAGGCCGGTTTGGGGGAAGCTATTTCGTCGTAGCGTGATAGGAAATAAACGATTTATTGAGGGCCATATTTTTGAAGAAGTGAGGTTTTCAACAGATACATTTTTATCGGCTCGGAAAATTATATATGCCGATAAAAGCCTTTATTTTTATAAAGTTAGAAACGGTTCAATTATGACAGAACAAAAAGCTAAACATGTTATCGAATTACCGCTTGCTGTAGAATATGTATACCATGCACTACTAAAGGACGATTTATTCTTATACTGCAAAAGAGAGTTCATGTTATGGCTTGTAAGAGTATCTTTGTACAACTGCAAACTTGTATCAGAACTTAATATAAATATTACTGATATAAGAGCAGCTTCGAAAATATTATCAGATATATATATAGAAAATGGTGGAGTTGAGGGACGTATTTAGTTAATTATTATCAATACGAATATAATTAAGACGATTGTTAAGACGATTGAATGGTATCGGTAATAGTCTGGAATAATGGTGGAGAAGATGTTATCAAATATTCTGGATTCAGAAGAAAATCGCATCATGAGACTTGCAGATCTGGTAGCATATCGCAGACCTTATGCGAATCGAGAGTTTGATCAGATCTTTATGTTGGCTGCTGATATGGTGAAGCAGGTAGACGTAATAGAGGATTATATTCGGGCTAAAAATGTCTTGTTTTTAGGAGATGGAGATGGAATGAGTATGATGTTTGGACTGTTTGGCAGTCAAGGAATCATCGAAGGGCCATCGTCAATGACAATATATGATTTCGATCAAAGAATTATTCATAATATCAAAACATTTGCGGAAGATTACAAATTCCTCGATAAATACAAATTGAAATGTTATAATTACAATGTAATTGATCCGATCCCTCAACAAAGTCAGAAAAGATATAATTTCTTCTATATTAACCCGCCATATGGGTCAAAAAACCATGGATTAAGCACCGAGGCATGGCTCCATAGATGTATAGATATGTGCACGGAAAATTGTTCTGGATGTATCGTGATTCCATACGATAATCAACACAGATGGACACAGGACGCAATGCTTGATATTCAAAAATTTCTTGCAGCACATGGCTTTGTCGTTCGTGACATGATATCATCGATGCATTTATATCATTTAAAGGATAATCCGGAATTAAAATCGGCTACCGTAATCGTTGATAAGATTGCTTCGGCCCAATCAGAATATTCAGGCAAACAGCTGCCTATATCAATGTTGGTAAACATGTATGGCTCGCCAAGGAGAATTCCACATTATATTATAGATGATGGCTCACCGATGGGAAGGATGGATTTCGATTGGAAATTCGGGCACAATTTTTGGGAAGGATAAGTTCGTCGCGAGAGAATGTTTTTAATTATCAAACTACACAATAAAAAGTATTATAAATATACAATAATAAATACTTATGAATGAATTGATCAGTGTAATAATCCCTGTTTTCAACGCCGAACCATATCTTCGGCAATGCGTCGATAGTGTTCTGGCGCAGACTTATGATGATATAGAAGTGATTCTGGTGGATGACGGTTCTCAGGATCAATCGGGAAGAATCTGTGATGACTACCAGTCAGTGGACCGCAGAATACGGGTGATTCATCAGGAGAATGGTGGCACATCGGATGCCAGAAACCACGGACTGGAGATTGCCTCAGGCAGGTACATCGGTTTTGTGGACTGTGATGACTTTATTGACCCGACATTTTATAAAGTTCTGCATGATCTTATCGTCAGCCATCAATCCGATATTGCGATGGTATCTTATCGTACGGTAGAAAACAGTAAAGTATCTGTAAGAGATGATTCCGGGGATGAAAGAGTATTGAACCGTGAGATGTCAGTGCAGGAACTTCTGGCAGACAGGAAGGTTCAGAATTATGTATGGAACAAGCTGTATCGGAGGGAACTATTTGAAACGTTGAGATTTCCGGTTCACAATGTATATGATGATGTCGTAATTATGTACGAGCTTTTTCAAAGAAGCAGCAGTGTAGCATTCCGGGAGGAGGCACTCTATAATTACAGAATCCGTCGGGACAGTATTGTCCATACAGACAGTCACCGGAAAAGAGAAGATGCCCTCCGGGCAGTTCTGGATCGATTCATCGCGGTGGAGAAAGATTTTCCGTCATTGCATACTGTAAATGCTTATGCCTTTGTATTGTGGATGGTTCGATTATATTCGTATACAGTTATAGAAAATGATTCAGACGATGCTTTTATCCGGGACAGAATGCCGATGCTTCGCAGTTTATGTGCGGAAGAAGAGTCTAAAATTACAAAACTTTTGAAACCGGAGAAGAAAGTAATCCTGTACGCGATGCTCTGGGATATGGATGGGGCAAGGCAGGTTGTCAGGGCAGTACGCCTGGCCCCGTTAAAAACTGAAAAACGGGGGCAGATCTGACCCATTTTCCTGTATATGAAATCTTGATATGAAAACAATAGAACATGACAGTAAAAAATGGATTCCAAAGTACAGTTTTCCGGATAACGCTATATGGCATTGGAAGGAACAGTTTGAAAGAGAGCCAATGGCAGCGATTACAGTCATATTGCTGGCAGCAGTTGCGGTCTTTCTTCCGCTCCTGTCGGCGCGTCTGCCGAAACTGGTTCTTCAGGCGCTGGAAGAGCACTGGAAGAGCGCGCGATTCGCACGGTCGCTGGTCATCCTGGTGACTGTTCTGGCAGCCGCCAACATGCTTCAGTCTTCCCTTCAGGCATATATGAAGAGAATGCAGGGGCCGTTTGAGGACGTGTTTAATCTCCGCCTGCTGGCAAAAAGAATGCGCGTAGATTATGAAATGCTGGAGAGCAAAAAGTTCAATGAAGATGCCCATGCGGTTTATGATTCTCTGTATCGGCCGAATTCCGTAATCCGGGACAGTTCTGTGATCTGGCAGAAAAGTCTGGCCGCGGCAGGGGGGCTTGCATTGTACGGAATGATTCTGCTGCAGCAGAGCTGGCTTCTTCTGATTCTGGTTGTAGCGCCGGCGATCATTGATTTTTTTCTCAAAGGCAGGGCGGCTAGACGGGATCGGGAACTGCGGCCTGCGCTGGATGAAGCTTCTCGGAAAATGAGGTATGTCGAGGAGCAAAGCTGGGATTTTCGGGCAGGCAAAGACATCCGGATGTATCATCTTGGCGGCTGGCTGCTCGGGATCCTAAGCCGGGAGAAGACAGTTGGCGAAGAGACAGCGGTTCGTCTGGAAAACGGTTATTTAACAGCAAATCTCTGGGATGCCGTCCAGTGTTTTGTGCGGGACTGTTTCGCCTATTTATTTCTGATTCACTGTATTGTGCGGGGAGCCATGCCTGTCTCCGATTTTGTCTGGTATCTTTCCATCGTATCCAGCTGCCAGCTGGCCTGCAGCGCTCTGCTGCAGAACGGAGAACTCCTGGGCAGACTCAGTTTTGATTATTCCAGACTTCGCTGCTTCCTGGATTCCGATGACGGAGATATTTTCAAAAAAACGGATAGCGCGGAGAAAAGGACAGAGGTGCCTTCCAGTGTCACCATTGAGATGAATCATGTCAGCTTTTCGTATCCGGGAAGCACAGAGCCGACCCTGAAGGATATCTGTCTGTCCATCCGGGCGGGAGAGAGTATTGCGCTGGTCGGGCTGAACGGGGCTGGAAAGTCCACCATGGTAAAGCTCTTGTGTGGGCTATACAGGCCCACACAAGGCACTATCCTTGTCAACGGCAGGCCATTGTCTGAATACAGCAGGGAAGAATATTTTTCTCTGATCGCCGCAGTGTTTCAGAATGTGAAACTCCTACCGCTGACCATTGCCCAGAATGTAGCTGCCGATAACGGAGATGATATAGACCGCCGTCGGGTGCGGGAATGCCTGTCTTTGGCCGGCCTTCTGGAAATGACAGATAAACTTCCGGAAAAGGAAAACACGTCCCTGGGATATGGCGTGCTGGATCATGGCATTGATCTTTCCGGCGGAGAGCGTCAGAAACTCTGGATGGCCAGGGCTCTCTACAAAAATGCGCCGGTTCTGATTCTGGATGAGCCGACGGCTGCACTGGATCCTCTGGCGGAACAGGAAATTTACGCGAGCTATCGCAGGATGTCCGCCGGAAAAACATCACTTTTTATTTCGCATCGGCTGGCGAGTACTCGCTTTTGTGACCGGATTCTGCTGCTGAAAGATGGGAAAATCGCAGAGTCAGGGAGTCATGAGGAACTGATGCATCGTAACGGAGAATACCGTCGGCTGTTTGAGGTACAGGGGAAGTACTACCGGGCAGATACGAAGTTTTCTGAACCGCAGAAATCCGGCAGAATGGATGGCACCACGGGCGCGGCATTGAGAGAAGGCTGAATTTTATGAACTTTTCACACCAGGAATGGAAAGAGGACCTTCGGGTTTACCGGCGGATGCTGCATCTGCTGAACCAGTATAATCCCCGCTGGAAGGTGATTATTCCGGGAATTATCATGGATGGTGTCCTGCCCTTTGTTGCGATCTGGTTGTCCTCGATGCTGCTGGATGCGCTTTATGCAGGACGCCCTGTATCGGAAATGGTTACGTGGGCGCTTGCTGGTGCGGGGATCAGTCTCGGGATGTCCGTACTGCGATATGCTTCGACCTGTCAGAAAAACATTATGTGGTGGGGCATGCAGCACAGAATGGCTGAACCACTGATGCAAAAGACGATGGATATGGATTACGGGCTCACGGAAAATCCTCATGTGCGTGCGCTCCGGGCAAAACAGGACGAGTACAGGAAGAAGGAACGGGATGTTTTTGAACGCTTCCTGGAGCAGATTGAACTGCTTCTCACTGCGATGGTGCGATTTGCGGCTTCTGTGGTAACGGCATGGCCTTTTGCAGTGGATGTGATCACACATGGGAAAAAGGAAACTGGATATTTTGCAGCAGCTGCCGCTGCAGGGCTTGTGGGAAGTCTTCTTTTGAATCACTGGTCGGTCCGGAAACAGGGGGAGACCAGAAGAAGAATCCATCTGGAACACGAGGACGAGAACCGGCTGAACGACTATATGATGGACGAGGTAGTTCTGTCCACGGAAGCGGGTAAGGATATACGGCTTTTTCATGAACAGAAAATGATGGAAGCGTACGGGGCTGAAATGAACCGGAACTGGAGACGAATGACGCAACAGTACGCGGCGAACGATGTCCGTCAGTATGGCCTTCAGGGTTTTCTGTCAGCCTGCATCGGCGGCATTGTTTATCTGTATGTTGCTTACTGTGCATGGATCGGCAGTATCAGCATCGGAAGCGTGGTCCGTTACGCGGGAGCGGTCCAGCAGTGTATTCGGGCACTGACGGATTTCTCTGCCAGTTGGAATCAGCTGCACTATGACCGACCGCAGATGGATATCTATCTGGAGTACATGGACCTGCCGGATACCATGCACCAGGGAATGCGCCCGGTGGAACAGAGTGCGGATGGGAGCTTTGTTTTGGAGTTCGATCATGTCTCCTTCCGCTATCCCGGCGCAGAGCGGTATGCACTCAGAGATCTGAGCCTTCGTCTGAATATGAATGGTAAGGATCATATTGCGCTGGTGGGCAGAAACGGATCGGGAAAAACGACGTTTGTCAAGCTCCTTTGCAGACTGTATGATCCAACGGAAGGAAATATCCTTCTGAATGGGGTAGACATCCGGGAATATGAAGAAAAGCAGTACCGCAGCCTGATTTCGGTCGTCTTCCAGGACTTCCGGATTTTCTCCCTGCCCTTTGGCGAGAATATCGCCGGCAGCATTCATCCGGATCGCGGCCGCGTGATGGATGCGGTTCACCGGGCAGGACTGGATGGACTGTATGCAAAGATGCCGGATGGACTGGATACGGTGATTGGCCACGGCTTTTCAGATACAGGAATGGAAATTTCCGGCGGCGAAGCTCAGAAAACCGCACTGGCAAGAGCAATCTATAAAGATGCTCCGCTGGTGATTATGGATGAGCCGACAGCCGCACTGGATCCCATCGCGGAGGATGAGATATACACCGGTATTCATGAGATAGTCGGAGAGAAAACAGCGCTGTTTATCTCTCACCGTCTTTCCGCCTGCCGGGTTGCAGGAGAAATTCTTGTCTTCGAGAACGGTCGGATCGTACAGCGGGGAAGTCACGATGCACTGGTATCTGTCCCGGGGCTTTACGCAAGGATGTGGGAGGCACAGGCACAGTATTATCAGTAAAGAAATCTTTGATTGAGGGCTGAAACCTGCAGAATATCAATTTTATTCTTTCGGCTCGGCTTTTCGGCCGCGGGTTCTGCCGGTTTTTCAGCCGCGGTATCGTTCTGTGAAAATGCAGCGCATTGAATCATATCTTATCTGTCTCCCGCCATTTCCGGCTTGCCGGAAACGGCGGGAGATGTTAGACTTAAAGGGCGGGAAAGAATACTTCGGCATCAATGATTCGATTCAGACTGACTGTTTTCCGGCAGGAGCCGCCAAGGCGTCCAGTTCCGTCATGTCGGAGCCTCCATCAGGCGTTTTGCTGCCGATAATCAGGAAACATACCGCATGAGCATTTTTCAACAGGCAGGGTAGGGCCGTATAAGGAAATTTGAAAGACACTGCGGGCGGCCGCAGAATTGGAATGACCAGACGGAAAAAGCGGCAGAAAGGCGGAGGGAGAAGCAGATGAAGTATGTATCTTGGAATGTGAACGGGCTGCGGGCCTGCATGAAGAAGGGCTTTCCGGAGACCTTTTCCATGCTGAATGCAGACGCCTTCTGCCTGCAGGAAACCAAGCTGCAGGCAGGGCAGATCGAGATGCCGGCAGAATTTCAGGATTACCATGCGTACTGGAATTATGCGGAGCGGAAAGGATATTCCGGCACGGCCGTTTTCACCCGGCAGGAGCCCCTTTCCGTGTCCTGCGGCATCGGCACGGAGGAATTTGACCATGAGGGCCGCGTCATCACCCTGGAGTTCCCGGACTGGTATCTGATTGACTGCTATACGCCGAATTCCCAGCAGAGTCTGACCCGGCTGGCATGGCGCATGCAGTGGGAGGATGCCTTCCGCGCCTACCTGCAGAAACTGGATGAAAAGAAGCCTCTGATCCTCTGCGGCGACCTGAACGTGGCGCATGAGGAGATTGATATCAGGAATCCGAAGACCAATCATCAGAACGCGGGGTTTACCGATGAGGAGCGCGGCAAGATGACAGAGCTTCTGCGGGCGGGGTTCTGCGATACCTTCCGCTATTTCTATCCGGACCGCGCCGGAATCTATTCGTGGTGGTCATACCGTTTCCACGCCAGGGAGAACAACAGCGGATGGCGCATCGATTATTTTATTGTGTCTGACCGGCTCAGGGGCCGCCTGAAGGACGCGTCGATCGAGACCTCCGTGACTGGATCCGACCACTGCCCGGTAACGCTGACGATTGCCTGAACTGGCTGCATCGTTTTCCGACTGCCTGTATGATTCCGGTGCGAAGGCGCCGGCGCTGACACCGCCCGGTGCCGCAGGGGCTCTTAACGAGGCGGGCAGTGTGATCCGGCAGATTGAAAGGTGCAGGCCTTTTGCTTTTCAAAGAAGAATTGGTGTTTCGACATCGTCCTCATTTTCAGAACAGAGCGCGGCTGGGTGGATTGCCATCCGGCCGCGCTCTGTGCGTTTCAACAGTGCTGGAAAACGGACGGGATCGGCGGTTTCGTTCGGCCTCGACCCGCGCGTCCTTTCGGGGCTGGGAAAACGGCGGCTTTGCCTGACTGTGTCCTGCACGGACCAAAAAACGGAATGCTGAGAGGCGCTGGGAAATTTCTTTCAGGAACGGGGTTCAAATGGGGCAGAACACAGCGCAAGTTCCATGGAATCTGCACAAAAAAAGACTTGCATCGGATGGGATTTCTTCCTATACTGTCATTAACATGAAAGCGCTTTCGCGGCAAGTGAATGGTAAGTGCAGGTAAAGGCGGCAGGGGTTATGGCAAAGGAACGGACAAATATCTACGAAATCGCACAGGCGGCCGGCGTGTCACCGGC
>OMZJ01000117.1 GCA_900315495.1 uncultured Lachnospiraceae bacterium | reverse complement strand
ATTTTTCAAATGTTTCATGTTCAATGGGTACATCATAAAAAAGAGGGCGCACTTTAGCCGGATACTCATAAGAAAGTTTTGGATCAAAACGGGAGTAACTGTCTAACAAAATTGGCTAACAGAAAACCGGATTGTTGCAGTTGGCAACAGTCCGGTCTTTTTTATAGTGTAGATTGTATTTTAGATTGTTATCGGATTGTTTTTAGGTGAAAATACATACGATTTGTCACAATCTTTCTAAAACGGAATCGACTGCGTTAATAAACCTTTCAGACATGATAGCACAACTTTCAATATGTACTTTCCCGTTATCTAAAATAAGTGTGAACGAATCACTATTCTTTTTCAATTCTCGAATATCTGAAAAACAGTACTGATTCTCTCTGCCAAACATTGTAGTATAAACAAAATTGTTATCGTCGATCATCTTAACACTCTGATTCTTCCAGCATAGAATTGCGGATATTCCCAGCACAAGACATATTACGAAACCTATGAGGCTATAAACTGAGGTTGTAAATGTTAATACTAGACATACGCAAGCTACAAGCAGGAAAACAAGGCCTAAGATGCAGACCCAAAAGGGTAAATACATGTCTTTATCTCTCTGATTCATTTCTATGCCTCCAAGTTTTATAAATGTATTTTTGTCGTCAATTTTGCCTTGATAAATCCCAATAGTTTTTCAAATAGCAAATCAAATGCAAAAATAGTATAACAGAAAAAGCTTATTTTTTCTATCGCCAGTTTTACAGATGAAGAGAAACAATTGATTGTTTGACTGTTGCAAACACACAATAAAAGATATCCATTCTTCCTAGAAAATCTGTTCTTATACCATTTAACTAAAACTTAAACTAGCGAAAACGCGTAGCTCACACGAAGTGTGATCTCTGGGTTTGGGATGTGTTCCCAACGAGCCGGTGCAGAAATTGCGCGCAGGTCCGGATCTGTACACTGCTTGCTAAGTACTGAACAGCCATCCGGACATTCGCGCAATTTTGCAAAACCTGTATGTGCAGGCCCTGCTTGCCAGGTACCAAATCATACAGGTATGCATTGCTTGCCAGGTAGTAAACATGGACGGCAATGCACTGCTTGCCAGGTACTGAAACCATGGCAAGCAGTTACATTGACGCGAAAAACCGTCAAGAGGTTTCGGGTGGATTGACAGCAGAAAAGCGTGCTGGTACAATATCGGTGGTCCTGAAAAGGGCCATTTGGGGGAATCAGGTTTATCTGATTCGTTAATCGGTTCCCGTCCCTGAGATCGCCGGGTTCCGATATGGTATCTGTCGGATAGGATGGATACGGTAAGGCTGCATCAGGGCGGCCGTCGGCTGTTTGTTAGCCGGGTTACATAGAAGCATATCAGCAAAGGCGGGCTTCCATGCTCGTCTGTTGGTGCGTCTCTATGTGACCCGGCTCTTTTTGTCCGGAATAATCAAAAAGAAGGAGAACAGCCAAAATGAGAAACGTAAAAATCAATGAGTCCGGTCACATCGTAGTGAAGAATCTCTCGGCTTACTGGATCCCGAAGCTCAGGGTCGAACGCGAGATCCACGGAACCGTCTACACTGTCACCGGCAGCTTCGATGGAACAGAGCTCCCTGACCGGAAGCTCACCCGCATCCTGCTGAAAAATGTGGAGGATGCCAAATGACAGATGGGAAGAATACTGCTATAATGGCACCAGCCAATCCTGTTCAGACAGTTGCCCCCGAAAAGGAGGAAACAGAAATGTTAAGGGCAACTGATAAGATCACAGCACTATACTGCCGTCTGTCCCAGGAGGATGAAAGACTTGGCGAGTCGCTGTCCATTGAAAATCAAAAACGTATCTTGGAGACATATTGTAAGGAGCATCATTTCCCCAATCCAGTCTTCTTCGTAGATGACGGATACAGCGGAACTGATTTTGACCGTCCCGGCTTCCAGGCCATGCTGAACGAAATCGAATCTGACCATGTGGCGGTGCTGCTGACAAAAGACCTTTCCCGTCTTGGGCGAAACTCCACGATGACGGGAATGTTCATCAACATCACTTTTGCAAAACACGATGTCCGCTACATTGCCATCAATGACAATTTCGATTCTGCTAATCAGAATAGTGTGGACAATGACTTCGCGGGGATCCGGATGTGGTTCAATGAGTTCTATGCCAGAGACACCAGCCGGAAGATCCGTGCGGTCAACAAAGCCAAGGGCGAGCGCGGAGAGCATCTGACTACGAACCCACCATTCGGATATGTCAAAGATCCGGAAAATCCGAAACAGTGGATCGTTGATGAAGAGGCCGCCAAGGTGGTCAAACACATCTTTGATCTCTGTATGGAAGGCCGAGGGCCGATGCAGATCGCTAAACTGCTTCGGGAAGAAAAGATTTTGACACCAACTGCTTACGCTTTGCAAAACGGAAGGAAGACACCTCACTCCGCTCCATCTGATCCGTACTATTGGGATCAGGCCACAGTTGTGGATTTGTTGGAGCACAGAGAGTATACCGGATGTACGGTGAACTTCAAGACCTACACCAATTCGATCTGGGACAAAAAGACCAGGGAGAATCCTGTTGAAAAGCAGGCGATCTTCCACAGCACTCAATCGGCGATCATAGAACCGGAGGTGTTCGAGAAGGTCCAGGAGATCAGGTCGCAGCGGCACCGCAGGTCAAAGACGGGCAAGTCCCATATGTTTTCCGGGTTAGTCTTTTGCGCAGACTGCAAGTCCAGGATGTACTATTGCACCACAAGCTACTTTGAAGAACGACAGGATCATTTCGTCTGTTCGAGCTACCGCAGCAATACCGGGTCGTGCTCGGCACACTTTATCAGGGCGATCGTTCTGGAACAAATGGTCTGGGAACACCTCAAAGAAGTCATCTGGTACGTAGGCCACTATGAAAGTCATTTCAGGGAAATCTGTGAGGCAAGGCTGCAAAGCGAAAGCAGAGAGATCCTTCGTGCAAAGCAGAAGCAGCTTGAAAAGGACGAAAAGCGTATTACTGAATTGGATCGCCTCTTCATCCGTCTCTATGAGGACAATGTGGCATCCCGGATCAGCGATGAACGCTTCGCTATGATGAGCAGAGCCTATGAGGATGAGCAGAGCGAACTGAAAGCGGAAGCCGAAGTCTTACGGCAGGAAATTGAGACACAGGAACAACAGAACCAGAATCTTGAGCTTTTCATCCAGAAGGTCAGGAAGTACGTAGATATGACCGAATTGACGCCTTACGCGGCCCATGAGCTGATCAAGGCGATCTATGTCGGTGCCCCGGATAAAAGCAGCGGAAAACGCCGCCAGAGCATCCATATCTGCTATGATCTGATAGGGTTCATCCCGCTGAGTGAACTGATGGAACAGGAAATGGCATGACCCGAAGATCATGCCATTCCTGAAAACTATAAAACTTTCTTACGAGGGGCGGCCTTTCCCCTTATCTTTTATATATTTTCTTGTGCTCCCGTGTGAAGCAAGAAGGAT
>OMZJ01000118.1 GCA_900315495.1 uncultured Lachnospiraceae bacterium | reverse complement strand
CCGGCGACTTCTCGTTTCTCTTCACGGCGGCAGGCGTCTCACGAAACATGCCCTGCACGCCGTCCCAGGTTCTGGGAAGCTCTCCCCGGATGAATTCCAGCGAGACGATCACATTCAGGCACCACTGGGCCGCATCGTTGGTGGAAACCCAGGGGATCTCCGTCAGGTTCTCCTGATTGCCCTCATCGGTCAGGCGATCCGGATGGTCGAATCCTCTGCCGTGGACCGGCGTCGTCCGTCCCTCCAGCAGGGTGCTCCACACCGTTCCCGCCAGTTTTTCATCCTTCCGGATCATCGCGCCGAACGCGCCCATCGCGGAGGCCATGAACGGGATGGTGAACACCCGGTCTCCGAGAATTCCTCCGCTCTTTTCCCGCTGCACATCATAGGGCAGGAAGTAGAACCAGCCGTAATCGGCCAGCATCTTCGTCCATTCCGGGTCATCCAGCAGTGTGGAAAGCTCCAGCCAGATCTCCGCCGCGCCCTGGCAGACTTGCAGATGGGTACCGCCCGTGGCGCGCTCATTGATATAGCGCAGGTGGGATGTGGCCGGATCGTACTCGAAATCCGGTCCGGAGACCAGCTGCAGCGGCAGCTTTTTCAGGTCTTCGATGCCGGTCTGAATCTTTGCCAGATACTTCCGGTCGTCGAAGCGCTCCCACTGTGTCATCCAGTTGGAGACGAAAGCACTCCAGTCCGGTCCTGATCGGGCATGGGTGGGATATTGCATCTCTTTTTTGTCATAGAAGAAGCGCAGCGGGTCGAAACGGCCCACCGTCTCATCCGCATCCCGGTCGTCATCGAAGACGTCTCTCATCCGGCCGTCCCCGGTGAGATAGTACAGCATCCTATGGTGTCCCGCCATGCCGATGCGGGATTCCTTGCAGGGGCAGCCCCAGTGGCGCACGTTGTGGCGGGATCCGATTCCCTTGAATTTTCCGAGGTGATACACATCCACATCCGCGGTGTGGCGGGACAGCGCCTCGGCAAAGGAGAACACATCCTCCCTCTGGGTGCGGAGGAAATACAGCCACAGCCAGTAGGTCGGCACCAGCTCCGTGTTGTCCCAGGCGTAGCCGCCGATGTCATATTTCCAGACATGCCGCACTGCGTCATAGGTGTGCATCACATCGCCGTAATCGTAGAAGCCGTACCACAGGCGCTGCTCCTGTTCGTTTTTGTAGAAGGCAAAGGCGCGGTCCAGCTGATGTTCCAGCCACTGCTCGACCTCCCCGGGTCTGTCCCCGCAGGCTGCGGCAGAGTCTTCCGCGGGCTCCTCACCGGACGGCTCCGCGAACCCGTCCGCTCCGCACGAGGCACAATCCCCGGCCTTCCCCGCCGGCAGGCTCCAGTATCCGAATGCCCGCCCGTCGTGCAGGACCTGCGGGTCCTCCAGGAAGATGGCAGGCTTCTGCACCTCACGCAGGAATTCCGCCAGTCTTTCGTCCGGCACCTTCGACATCGGCCCGCAGTACGCCTCGACGGAGAAGAGATTCGTGTTGGCGGTTCCCACCGGATCCGCGCCGTAGTTGTCAAACCCCTCATAATAGGTCTGGTTGTATCCCCGCACCGCATAATGGCGGAAGTCATAGGCCTCCGCCTGCGGGGCATAGAACCAGACATCCGCCTCGGTCAGCCCGCCGGCATCCGCCTGTCCGGCCGCGCGCGCGTCTTCCGCCGCCATCGCGGCATTGGCTTCCAGCGCTCCGTCCGGGAGCTGTTCTTCGACCAGTTTCTTCGCGCCGGAGGCTCGCGGGGTGAGATTCTTCACTTCCAGCCCGGAGGGCGCTTTCTGCCAGAAATCCCTTCGGGCGACCAGGAAGCCGCCGTCCGGATCGCCGAACGCCATGGCACCTTTCCCGCGGTGTCCGTTCAGCGCGGGGATATAGCAGCAGTCATCGTTCTGCACTCTCTTCTCGATCACGAAGTGCTCGCTGGAATCCTGCACCAGGCGGTAGTCGCTCCAGATCGGCATATTGGCCTGATTTTCCAGAAAGAAAGCGGCTGCCTCCCCGTCCTCCGGCATCGGTGCTCCGGCCACCTGTGCCCGGTAATCCTCCTCCGGAATCCGCGGGTGCCAGCTGGTCATCAGCACGGCCGGCTCGTGGAAGCTGCCGTGATCGGTCAGGAATTTGACCTGGCGGTTATAGGGCTGATGCGTGAGCGCAGTGAAGAGGCGGACACCCAGGCCTTTGAGCGCGTCGCGCTCCGGATCCGCCTCATACAGGAACGTATGCTCGAAGTCCATCCGCGGGGAATCCTTCCAGACCGTAATCCGCAGGATGAACGGGCAGCAGGATCTGCCCTCCCGTTCTGAGCGGTGTGTGCCGGAAATCCGCACGGTGCACTTCACCGGGCCGCAGGATTCCACACACACCGCGTCGGTGGTTCCGGTGAACACCGTGTCCCGGCGGACGAGATCGTTCAGCCCGTCGGACCAGGCACCGATGCCTTCCGCGAAATCGGCCTTTTCCGTGCGCTCCAGCACCAGAACCGACTCCCCGTACAGAATCTCCTTTGCCCCGGCACTCTGGAAATGCTCAAACACATGGCTCCCGTGCTTCGGGATCACGACGGAAGTCGTTCCGGCTTCGATGGTCAGGGCCGTTTCGCTCTCTTTTGTCCGGATATCTCTGCCCGGCGTTCTCTCCCTGCAGATGGATTCCCCGACCGGGTCCTTTCCGACATTCCCGCCTTCGGACTCCTCCTCCGCGCGGATAGATTCTCCCGGCCGCTGTTCCGGAGCCTGCTCTCCCGGCCGGATTCCTGTCACGCGGATTTCCGCCTGCTCCGGAAGGAGCCCCGCATCCACACTGTGGGCCGTCCACTTCACACTGTGGTCCGGCCAGTAGGCCGTCACCTCCGACTGCAGCGGGACGGTCTCTCCCTGTCTGCCGGACACCGTAAAAAGGCTGTCCTCCGAGACGGTCCCCTTCGGCCAGAATCCGCCGAATGTGGTGAAGCCTGTCTCTGCGCGATGATTCATTCTGTGAAATTTCATAGTTCAGATTCTCCTGTCTGTCCCCAAATCTGATCTCAAAGCCCCCGGCCCGGCCATATCCGCCTTCTCTGCCGGGAGAAAAGTCGGTGCTCTCCCACGGGCCTGCCGGCCCGTCCTGCTCACCTGCCGGGAAGAAATTCCGGCACTGCTGCCGTCACAAAGGCCGCGGGGTTCAAGCACCGCTCCCGTCACGAAAGGCCGCGGGTTTTTGGCCCGCGGCCTTTCTCCGCCTTCCGCCGGAAAAAATCTTTCCGGCTGCAGGCCATCTGTTTTATTCGGCTGCTGTCTCGGACTCCGCCTCACCGGAAGCGGCAAGATCCGCCTGATACAGCTCGTTGATCTCATCGATCAGATCGTTTCCGCCGCGATCAGCCCAGTCATCCCAGGCAGCCTGCAGTCCAGCCTCATCGATGGTACCGCAGATATACTGCGTTCTCGCCGTGGAGATGATCTCGTCCAGGTCAGAACCGTAATCGCTGTAAACCTTGGAGCTTGCCATGTAGCCGATTGCCGGATTCGTGATCGCTGCCGCGCGGGTGCGCTCCTCATAGCACTCGGTAAGCGCCAGGTCCCTCTCGTTCTTCTCCACCGGGAAGGTCATATCCAGCGGAGTATAAGTGACCATCTGGTTCAGGCCCAGCTGCGGCATGTTCTCGGTTGCGATCTCGCGCATCACGATGTTGCCGTCCTCGTTCAGATCGTAGCTGATGCCCTCGATGCCGTAATCAGCCATGAGCCGCATGTCATAATCATTGAGCTTGTCCAGGAAGGTCAGGCAGTTGGCGACATCCTCTTCCGTCTTGGCACCGTCCACTGTGATGACATAGAAACCGTTGTAGCCGGAGGTTGCCAGCGTGTGGCCGTTGACCGGTCCCTGCAGCCGCATGGTGGCAGTTTCATCCGGATTGACCACAGACTTGACATCGTTCTGAACAAAATAGTCCCAGATGCGGCGTCCGCCGTCCATGACGTCAATGTAGACGCCGTCCTCGCCCTTCTTGCAGCCGTTGGACCACTCGGAGGTGTCAATTGTTGCCCAGTCGGAACGCATCAGGCCGTCTGCATAAACCTTACGCAGCCAGTCAAGAGCTTCCTTGTACTCCGCGGTCTGATGAACCGGGATCAGCTTTCCATCCTGCTCCACCCAGCCGTTGCCGCAGCCGAACCAGGTCTGGACAATGTCAAACGGTCCGGTGTACTTGGTCATCTCCATGCCGTAGGTGTCATCCACGCCGTTTCCATCCGGATCGCCGTAGGTGAATTTATAGAGCATGTCATAGACTTCGTCCGGGGTCTGCGGATCCTCGGTGATGCCGACCTTTTCAGCCCAGTCCTTGCGGTAGGACAGTCCGTAGCGCCCCAGCTCGCGGGAACGCGGAAGCCCGATCACCTGGCCGTTGACAGAAAGTCCCTTGCGGACGGACTCGTCAATGGTCGAGAGATTCGGATACTGGTCAATCAGATCGGTCAGATCCCAGAATGCGCCTTCATCGGCTGCGGAGACGATGGTTCCGGTCAGCGCACCCTGGGCGGTGATGATCATCGGCATGTTGTCGACATCCATCAGTGTGGTTCCGAGAATCTCGTTGTAGGCACCATTGTCTGCCCAGGTGATTTCGGCATGAATGCCGGTATAATCCTCGTACTTCTGAACGACCTGGTCGGAGCCCTCATTGTTGAGGGATTTTCCCGCATTGTACTCGGGGACCATGAACGTAATTGTGGGCTTATCTCCCGAATCCTCGGCGAACGCGGCGCCAGGGATCATGGCTGCTGCCATCGTGGATGCCATGACGACTGTCATAAGTTTCTTTCTCATTCTGTTCCTCCTCATGTGCCTGCCCGGCGCTCTCTGCGCCGGGGATATTGTGTCAGCCGGTCTCTGCGGCTGTGGATCGCTTTCTGAAATGCCGGATCTCCTTTTATCCCTTGACCGCGCCAACCATGACGCCCTGGGTGAAGAACCGCTGGACAAACGGATAAACCACAAGGATCGGGACGGTGGCAACCACCGTGGATGCCATCTTCACGGCCTTGGACGGCGGTTTGCCCGCCGAGCCGTAATCCAGTGTCTCGTCCATCTCGGCCATGCTGGCCTGATTCATGATATTGCGCAGGATAATCTGCACGACCTGCATCTGCGTCTTGTTAATGTAAAGCAGCGCATTAAAGTAGGAATTCCAGTGGCCGACCGCGTAGAACAGTCCGACCGAGGCCAGAACCGGCTTAGACAGCGGCAGTACCACCTTCAGGAAAATGGTCAGATCGCTGGCCCCGTCCACCTCGGAGGCTTCCTCCAGTTCCTTGGGAAGCCCCTGGAAGTAGTTCTTGATGATGATCATGTTGAACGCATTGACTGCACCCGGGAGCCACAGGGCCCAGAAGGTATTCTTCAGATGAAGGATATTGACAACCAGGATGTAGCTGGGGATCATGCCGCCCGAGAACAGCATGGTGACAATGACCATGTTGGTGATGCCGTTTCTCCAGCGGAAATCGCTGCGCGCCAGCGGGTACGCCAGTGTGGTGCTGAAGAACATGTTGATCAATGTACCGACAACCGTGACGATCAGGGAATTGCGGAGCCCCCGGAAAATCGTCCCGTCCTTGACGATGTATTTGTAGGCATTGAGCGAAAACCTTGTCGGAAACAGGAAGAACGATTTCTCGGTCAGCTCTTTCTCCGTCGCGAAGGATCCCGCGCAGACATAGATGAACGGGAGAACCGTTGCCACGGCAAAGAGGCCTACAAACACATAGATCAGAACCTGCACGGCCTGGTCCCCCGGCGTCCTCTTGATCCGGAGGCCTCTTGGCGTGCGCACTTCTTTTTGTCTTGCCATGATTTGTCCCTCCGAATCAATAGAATCCGCTCTCACCGCAGAGCTTTGCGATCTTGTTGGAACCGAGAACCATAATCAGACTGACCACCGACTTGAACATGCCGGCTGCCGCGGAGAGCGAAAACTGCTGCTGTACAATGCCCCGCTCATAGATATACGTGTCAAAGACCTGCGCCCGGGACGCGTTGATATCGTTCTTCATCAGATAGATCTGCTCAAAGCCGGTGTTCAGGACCCGGCCGCACTGCATGATCAGCATGATGACGATCGTTCCGCGGATGGAGGGCAGGGTGATATGCCACATCAGGCGCCATCGGCCGGCACCGTCGATCTTTGCCGCCTCATAAAGCTGCATGTCGACACCGGAAAGCGCCGCCAGGAAGATGATCGTACCGTAGCCCGTTTCCTTCCAGATGCTCTGACCCACAATCAGCCACGGAAACGCACTGGGTTTGGTCAGAATATCCGGCGCCTTCGATCCCATCCAGATCTTCAGCAGCTGATAGATGACACCGTCCGTCGTGTTGAACAGCTGCTGTGTGATAGACGCGACGATGACCAGAGACACGAAATGGGGAATGTAGATCATCGTCTGCGTTACCCGCTTGAATCCCTGCAGCCGCATCTCATTGAGAAACAGCGAGAGGATGATCGGTGCCGGGAAATACAGCGCCAGGTTGAGCAGCGAAATAGACAGTGTGTTGGAGAGCAGCCGCCAGAAATTGACCGTCCGGCTGGTGAAAAATTCTTTGAAGTTATCGAGGCCGACAAACTCGCTGTAGAGGAACGGCGCAAACATGCCGCTGTGTCCGCGGATGCGGAACTTCCAGTCCTGGAAAGCCATGATCAGCCCCGCCATCGGCAGGTAGTTGAAGATGATCATGTAGATGACGCCGGGCAGTACCAGAATGTACAGCCATTTGTGGCGCTTCATGTCCTTCCAGAGGGATACCTTTTTCGTTTTCACGGCCGTCTTATTTTTTCCTGCAGCCATTCTCCCTCCTCTCCCGGATCTGTCGTCCTGCTGTTCTGCATGATGCACAAATAAGCGCATTCACAATGATTGATTTCTCTGATATTTTGCTGCATATCAACAGGAAGTAGGGCAATGATTGACCCGGAAACGTTCAATTTTTCATGATAAAGATATTTTAAATGCCTTTTGTTTTGAATGCAAGTTTCAATATCTTTCCACTTTTTTCTGTTCAGAATCAAAACAATTTCAACAAAAAAACAGGCCGAAAACGGCCTGTTTTATGGATTGTTGTGTTTTCCCGAGAGGTTCCGGTCTTTTTCGATATAATCATCTTCACTACTAGTTCTCGCATCAGAAGTTATTTTCTGATACCTTTTTGGACATCTGCGCGGCC
>OMZJ01000119.1 GCA_900315495.1 uncultured Lachnospiraceae bacterium | reverse complement strand
ATGCAGCCGTCCGAGAGAAGATGCAGCCGTCTGAGAGAAGGTACGGCCGTATGAAAGAAACCGGGGCGGCCGGATAAACCGGCCCCAGAATCGCCGGCGCCGGATGGCGGTGTACCGGACAAAAGACATGCCGGGGACCGCTGCAGACATGAAATCCGCAGGAAAGATGTCCGAAAACAGGGAGGAAGAGAGAAACGTATGAATCTTGACATGACCAAGGGGAGTCCGGCGAAGCTGATTCTCCGCTTTATCATTCCGGTCATTCTGGGCAATCTCTTTCAGCAGCTCTACAACATGGTGGATACCATTGTCGTGGGACGGTTTGTGGGAAAGGGAGCGCTGGCGGCTGTCGGTTCCACGGGGACCATCAGCTTTATGATCCTCGGCTTTATGATGGGGCTGACGGCAGGTTTCACGGTGCTGACCGGCCAGCGGTACGGGGCAGGAGACTATGCGGCCGTGCGCAAAAGCGCGGGCAATGCGTTTGTGCTGAGCGGCATCATCACCGCGGTGATGACCGTAGTCAGCGTCGCTGCCATGGATCCGATCCTGCGCCTGCTGCAGACACCGTCCGACATCTTTGCCATGGCGCGTTCCTACATTGTGATTATCTGTGCCGGAATGGTCTGCACGGTCCTCTACAACCTGGCTTCCAGCATTCTGCGGGCGGTGGGAAACAGCAAGGTGCCGCTGTATTTCCTGATTCTGTCGGCGGCCCTGAATGTCGTTCTGGACCTGCTTTTTGTCATTGTATTCCACGCGGGTGTCGCAGGCGCGGCTTATGCCACAATCATTTCCCAGGGTATTTCGGGTGTGCTCTGTGTCGTGTACATGGAGACGAAAATTGATTTTCTGCGGCTGCACCGGGAGGATTTCCGTCCGGATGGCCGGGTGATGCGCAATCAGATGCACATCGGTGTTCCGATGGCGCTGCAGTTCTCCATCACGGCGATCGGTACCATGATCCTGCAGGCTGCCCTGAATACCTTCGGATCCACTGTAGTGGCGGCCTACACGGCGGCGACCAAAATCGAGCAGCTGGTCACCACGGTGTTCCAGGCGATGGGCGTGACCATGGCCAGCTATTCGGCCCAGAACTGGGGCGTCCATGCGATCGACCGGATCCGCCGGGGACAGAGAGACGCCTTTGTGATGTCCGGCATCTATGCGGTCATCTCCTACTTTGTGATTCTGCTTGCGCTTCCGGTGCTGGTCCGGATGTTTTTCTCAGGGGATATCTCGGATGTCATCGGCTATGTGCGCACCTATATCCGGCTGGTCGGCATCTTCTTCGTCCCGCTCGGCATGATCTTCATCTACCGCAACGTGCTGCAGGGATGCGGATTCACGCTGCTGCCCACTCTGGGCGGGGCCGTGGAGCTGGTGGCCCGGACCGTCGCCTCTATGCTTGCCATACGCATGTCAAGCTACATCCTTGCCTGCTCCGCCACAGCATCGGCGTGGCTGTCCGCCGGCATCTTCCTGTGGATCAGCTATCTGTACATCATGCGGCGCATCCTGAAAAACCCGGAGGACAGCTATAAAATGATGCGGTGACCTCCGGGAAAAGAGTCCTGGCGGATCCAGGGCTTCCCACCCCCGGATCTTGTGCCCCGTGTTTTACCAGACAGACTGCCATGCCGGAACCCGGAAAGGTTCTGACATGGCAGTCTTTTGAAATACCCCGTATCCTTTCCGTGCCTTGGATTTTCCGGAATGTCCCGGACTCTCGTTAATACCCCAGATCCTCGTTGATCAGGATGACTTCCATCTCGGCGCCCGCCATGGCATGCCAGAGCACCTGCAGGCCGTTGCAGATCCGGTCGGGGCTGCTGCAGTTGTAGCAGCGGTCGGCCCGGACGGCACAGGGCGTTTTCCGCCCCAGACGCTGTGCGTTCTTCGGAGAGGCAATGTTTCTGGCGCGCCAGAGCGCCTGCGCAAAATCCGGCTCGATTTTGTTCCGGCCGATCACGAAGATGACTCTGCGGTGGCCGTAGAAAACAGACGCAGCACGGTTTCCGGTATAATCAATGTTGATGATCTCCCCCTGCAGGGAGACCGCGTTGGCGGATGTGAGATAGACCTCCGTGTTCATCGCCAGATCCCGCATTTCCCGGTCGGTCTTGCCCTCCGGGATGTGCCAGTGGGAGATGACCTGGTTGTGTCTGGAGAGGGATTCGTACAGCCCCATCTCTGCGGCAGTGACGCATCCGCCGATACCGACAGTGGTCCGGTCGGTTTCGCGGTTGATCCATTCGGCGGCCTCCGCGCGGTTTTTGAATACGCGGGCCGTGTAGCCGAGTGCCTGCAGTCTCTTCTGCAGGAGATTCAGATCTGGTGCTGTTTCTCCGGTGAGATTCTGTACGGCTTCTCTTGCGGAATTCTGCTTTGCGCTCCCTGGTTCTTCGGAATTCCGGGCTGGTAAATCCTGCTTCGCGAGATCCTGTCCTTTGCAATCCTGTTCTGTGGAATCCATTTTTCCCTCCGATCCCTGCTCTCTGCTGCGGGGCATCCGGTCTGCACCGATCCCCTGCATGTGCTGCATGCGGCTGTTCCGCATGTAAAAAGAAAGCCGGCAGATGTCTGCCGGCTTTCCTCAGAAGGCGTGAACCAGATTTGAACTGGTGAATTGCGGTGTTGCAGACCGCTGCCTTACCTCTTGGCTATCACGCCATGCCTCTTCCGAATGCTTGTATAGTGTATCGCATCCGGAGATGAAATGCAAGTACTTTTTTCAAAATGCGCCGGAGAAGTGCGCCCTCTGCGGTGCGCACCTCCCCGCAGCGCGCCCTCAGCGGACGCGCTTGTCCGTCCGGTTCTGAATCGTGGTCCCGATGACCTGGAAGACCTGAACGATGACGATCGTCAGGAGAACGCAGATCCAGATGATGTCATCGTTGCTGCGCTGGTATCCGTAGGTGATGGCGATCTGTCCCAGGCCGCCGCCGCCGATGGTTCCGGCCATCGCGGAATATCCCAGGATCGTCACCATGGAGATGACCGCGCCGTTGATCAGCGAAGGCTTGGCCTCCGGGATCAGCACTTTCATGATAATCTGGAAGGTCGAGGATCCCATGGCCTGCGCGGCCTCAATGACGCCTTTCCCGACCTCCCGGAGGGAGGACTCCACCATGCGTGCCACATAGGGCGCCGAGGCGACAATCAGCATGACAATCATCGCGCGGTTTCCGAGGCTGGTTCCCACGACCGCCTTTGCCACCGGGAGCATGGCGACCATCAGGATGATGAAGGGAATGCTGCGGAAAATATTGACCACCACGCCGAGCACCGTATTCAGGGTCCGCATCGGGTGAATGCCGTCGCTGGAAGTCACGGAGAGCAGCACGCCCAGCGGCAGGCCGAAGAGATAGGCGAATGCCGTGGAAATCAGCGTCATGTAGATCGTTTCCCAGATGCCGTACTGCAGCACGCCGTTATTCCAGAGCTTGAAAAACATCTCAGACATTGGATTCCACCTCCTCGAAGCGCAGCTGGTGCGCCTTCAGCCAGGCGGCGATCTTGTCCGCCATCTTCTGGTCCTCCGGCAGGCCGATGATCATCCGGCCCTGGGCGGTGCCGCCCTCGTCCCGCATCTGCGCATACAGGATATTGACCGGCGCGTCGCATTCCAGAATCATGTTGGCGACGGAGGGGGCGTAGGAGGAGGTGCCGTCAAACCAGATGCACAGCTTCTTTGCGCCGACCCTTGCCGCTACCGATTTCGGGATGATCAGATCCCGGGCAATCTCGGAATGTGGGGAGGCGAAAATGTTGCTGACCTTTCCCATCTCCACGATATGGCTCTGGTCGAGCACCGCCACGCGGTCGCAGATCCGGTCGATGACGCTCATCTCGTGGGTGATCACGATGATCGTGACCCCCATCTTCCGGTTGATATCCTTCAAAAGCTCCAAAATGGACTGTGTCGTGTTGGGATCCAGCGCGGAGGTCGCCTCATCGCACAGCAGGTACTTGGGATTCGTGGCGAGGGCGCGGGCGATGGCCACCCGCTGCTTCTGGCCGCCGGACAGCTGCGAAGGGTAGGAGTTCAGGCGATCCCCCAGGCCGACCATGGTCAGAAGCTCGGCCGCGCGCTTCCGGGCGGTATTTTTGTCCATATGGGCGATTTCCATCGGATAGCAGACATTGCGCAGAAGCGTGCGCTGCTCCAGCAGGTTGAACAGCTGGAAAATCATGCCGATATTCTGGCGGGTCTTCAGCAGCTCCTTCTTGGGCAGCTTCGTGATATCGCGCCCGTCGATCCAAACCTCGCCGGACGTGGGACGCTCCAGCAGGTTGATGCAGCGCACGAGGGTACTTTTCCCGGCGCCGGAAAGACCGATGATGCCGAAGATTTCCCCGTCCTCGATGCGGAGATTGATATTCTGAATCGCGACGATGTCGCCGGATTTGGTATGGTACGTTTTACTCAGGTTCTTGAGCTCAATCATGGGCCGGACAGCACCTCCCCCTTGTGTGAACGGCTTCTCCGGCGGCAGAACATTTCATTCTGCGGATTCCGGATGCCGCGGTCTGCGGTTTGTGCATTTCTGTGCGGAGCAGGCCGCACAGATGCGGTCCGCATGGATGCCCGTGCAGACGACCGCAGCCGTTTTATCTGCCAGAAAGATTAGCAGTTACAGGGCAATCTGTCAACCGGCCCGGCTGCCGTCACTCCACGGCGAGCTGCTTTACCTTGGTCATTGCCTTCGAGACAGCGGGAATGCACAGCACAACCACTGTGATGGCACCTTCCAGAAGAATGTAGCTGTAGTTGTAGACAATCGGATAGATCGCGGTCAGTGTCTTCGGGAAGCTCTCCGGCATGTACTCCATCCAGAACAGGTATCCGCCGATGGTGTGCGACAGGCCCCGGAGCAGTGCGCCGGTGATGTATCCCTTGATCAGTCCGTGCTTTGCATTGCGGAACAGACCGGACGTCCCCAGCAGCGCAAAGGCCAGCAGATAGTCAAAGAAGACCTGGAAGAAGGAAAGAAAATAGGGCTCCTGCAGAAACTGCATGATGCCGTACACCAGGCCGACCAGCATGCCCGTTGCTGTTCCGTACCAGTATCCGACCAGCACGATGAAGAGCATGGAGAACAGGGTGACGGATCCGCCGTACGGCAGGCTGAACAGATGGACATACGAGGTGACAAAGGCCAGTGCCAGCGCCATCGCGCAGAAGGCAAGCTGCTTCGCGCTCAGTCCCTTGCGCTTTGTAACCCGGGCGGAGATGGCCCATGCGGCGATCAGAATTGCTGCGGCAATGACGATGATCAGCACATATCCCGCCGTGGTGGGAATGCCGTAGCCGCCTCCGCCGTCCGTAAAGAAGAATCCGCTGGCCGGTGCGCTTTCTGCGGCCGTCTCCGAAGCGGCGGATGCCGCCTCCGTGACAGCCTCTGAGGATTCCGCGGCCGAAATGGCTGCACGCAGAAAATCAGAAACAACAGACATAAAAAATACCTCCCCGAAAAATGTTGTTTCAGGAAGGGTGAGAACGGTGCGGCAGGATCCGCTGTGCGGTGCTGCGCCAAGGCCTGCGGCCGCGGCGGGCGCTCTTGCGGATCAAACCACGGATGTTTGTGATTCGCTTCCCTTCGCCGGCATTGTCCGGATCAGGTAGTAAGGGTCAACATCTTGTCCTCTCAGCCCCGAAGGGCTCCCCCAGCTGAACGCCTCTATTGTAGCATCCTCCGGGGAATCTGTCAAAGCCGGCGCGCTCCGTCCGCGGCAAGATCGGTTTCCGGCCTGCGGGATTCTCAGCTGGCGGATTTTTCTGCCGGCTTCAGGGCAATCGGTTTGGTGTAGGTGTGGATGATCGCGCGGATCGCCTCGTGCAGGTACGGCTGGTAGCTGTCGATGGGCACCGGCTGGCTGTACAGAATGCAGCTGTGGCAGGCGGAACCCACCAGCTCTGTGATGGTGAAGAGCATCAGGTCCGGCCGGTCGCAGGCGACATTTCCCTGCTTCATCAGGTCGCAGATGTACTGGTAGAACTGGCCGGTTTCCACCGGAATGGCCCGGTCCAGCGCATTGCGGAAAATCCCCCAGGAGAGATTCTTGGAGATAAAGGACAGCAGGGCGGGGTCTGCCTTGAAGCGGTCGATCATGTAGTCGACCACTGCGATAATCAGGTCCTCGAACTGCATGGACGAGCGGTTCTTCAGCGCGTCCCTGGCATCCAGAAACAGCTGGGAGGCCTTGCTGGCGATCAGGCGGTCCCGGATGTCATACTTATCCTTAAAATAAAGGTAAAAAGTACCCTTGGCCAGACCGGCTTCCTTTGCGATATCCGAGATCGTCGTCTTGGAAAATCCCTTGTCGGTAAAGAGCCGGAACGCGGTGGAAAGCAGGGCACTGCTCTTCTCCTTCTTGTTGGTGTCTACCTTTCCCATAAAAACCCTCCTTTCACTGACGGAGCGGGAATCGGATCACAGATATTTTTCCACGAAAAATCGAGAAAGTCAAACGAAAAACCGACTTTCGGTCATTTTTCTACGAAATGACTAACGGTCAGATTAGCACTCTCGGAAGGATTGTGCAAATCGATTATTGACCAACGGTCAGAAAATTCCTATACTCTTATCTGCTGTAAAGTAACTGACAGCTGAAAGCCGGATTCCGGCCGTTTCACGAAAACAGACCGGGTTCGCACCCGGATGCCTTTCGCGGAAGGATCAGCCAGTCAGGACACGGGCGAAATGCCGGTGGCAGACGGAAGCGCCGCAGTCCGACGCTTCCTGTCCGGGCACAGCAGGAGGATGATGAATGGTTAAGGTCGGAAAGTGGATCGCGAAACACAGGATCCTGATCCTGATAATTGCGACAATTCTTCTGTTCCCTTCCGCAATCGGGTACGAAAATACCAGAACCAATTATGACGTTCTGACGTATCTGCCCGATTCGCTGGAAACCATGCAGGGGCAGGAGGAGCTGGTAGACGACTTCGGAATGGGCGGATTCGCCATGGTCGTCGTGGAAAATAATGCATTGAAGGATGTCGCCGCGCTGGAGACGAAAATCGAGGCGGTGCCCCATGTGAAGGGGGTGCTGTGGTATGACGATCTGGCGGATATCACCCTGCCGGTGGAGATGGTCCCGGAGCGCCTGCGAAAAGATTTCTTCAACGGGGATGCGACGATGATGATCGTGCTTCTGGATGACGGGACCTCCACCGAGAATTCCATGAACGCGGTCGACCAGATCACGGATATCGTGTCGGACAACTGCTATGTCGGCGGTTCCACCGCGGTCGTGAACGACCTGCGCCATATGGCGGACAAGGAGGTGCCGATCTACGTGCTCCTGGCTGTCGTGCTCTGCCTGATTGCCATGGAGCTGACCGGTAATTCGTTCGTGACGCCGTTCCTGTTCCTGATCAGCATCGGGTACGCGGTCATCTACAACATGGGGACCAACTTCATGTTCGGCGAGATCTCCTATATTACGAAGGCCATCGCCGCGGTTCTGCAGCTGGGTGTCACGATGGATTACTCCATCTTCCTGCAGCACAGCTATGAGGAGAACAAGAAGCGCTTCCCGGGAGACCGTGAGCGCGCGATGGGACACGCCATTTCCAATACCTTCGAGTCAATCATCGGAAGCTCCGTCACCACCATCGCCGGTTTCGTCGCACTCTGCTTCATGACCTTTACGCTGGGCCTGAACCTGGGCCTGGTCATGATCAAGGGCGTCATCTTCGGCGTGCTCAGCTGCGTGACGATTCTCCCGTCCCTGATTCTTCTGTCTGACAAGGCAATCCAGAAGACCACCCACCGCTCCCTGGTGGACGGTATGGCGAAGGCCTCCGGATTCATCACCAGGCATTACAAGGTCTGGCTTGTCATTTTCTGCTGCCTGTTCCCGCTTGCGGTGTACGGCAACAACCATGTGAAAGTCTACTACGACATGTCCTCGAAGATTCCGCAGGACATGCCGTCCAAAATAGCCACGAAGAAGATGCAGGACGACTTCGACACCGCGACCATGCATGTGGTCATGGTGGACAAGAATCTGCCTGCGAAGGAAAAGACGCAGATGCTCAAGGACATCGAGGCGGTGGACGGCGTATCCTATGCCATCGGCCTGAACTCCTTGATCGGCCCGTCCTTCCCGGAGGACATGATCCCGCAGAGTGTCCGCTCCATGCTTGAGAGCGACACGCGCGAACTGATGATCGTCAATACCGACTATAAGGTCGGAACCGATGAGATCAACGCGCAGATCGACGAGATCAGCAGCATTGTCAAGGGATATGATTCCAACGCACTGGTGATCGGCGAAGGCCCGCTGACCAAGGATCTGGAGACCACCACGGGCACCGACTTCCGCAATGTCAACAGTATCTCCATTGTGATTGTGTTCCTGATCATTGCGTTCCTGTTTAAGTCCATCTCGCTGCCGGTTATTCTGATTCTGGTCATCGAGTTTGCCATCATGCTGAATATGTCGGTTGCCTTCTATATGGGAACCAGCCTGTCATTTATCTCCAGCATCATTCTCGGCACGGTCCAGCTGGGTTCTACCGTCGATTATGCCATCCTGATGACAACCCGGTACAAGAAGGAGCGCGGGCTCGGCAAGGACAAGAGGACAGCCGTCAGCATCGCGCATGAGAACAGCATGGTCTCCATTTTCATCAGCGGCCTGTCGTTCTTCTCCGCGACGTTCGGCGTATCGCTGTATTCGAAGATCGACATTCTGAATTCGATCTGCCTGCTGCTGGCACGCGGCGCCCTGATCAGTGCAGTTTCCGTCATCTTCGTTCTGCCGTCCATGCTGATGGTATTTGACAAACTGATTACAAAGACCTCCTTCGACTTCTTCGGCATCAAGGCGAAGAAGCGCCGTGAGAAGATTTCCCAGATGATTCAGAAGAAAGCGCAGGAGAAGAACGCCTGACCGGGCAGCCGGGCAGGACTTCTCCCGCCGCCGGAAGGCAGCGGGCACGGCCCGCTGCAGCAGAAAGGATCTGAAACTATGAAAAAGACAAATTGGGTCAGTATCACCGCAGCACTCGGGCTTGCGGCCGCGGGCATTGTGGCACCGGTTCTGAATATACCGGCGGATAGTGCAAAGCCAGAGAATACGACGGAAAAGACTTCCGCGGAGAGTACGACGGAGGACGCCGCAGAGGAAGATTCCGCCGCGGAGACGGAGACGTCAGAGGCTTCAGCGGGTTCGGACGCAGCGGATTCCACAGCAGAGGCAGACACGTCGGATGACGCATCCGGCAGTGCGGATGACGGCGTCTCGAAGGAAGAGACGGTCTATGTGCTGGCGGGTGCCGACGGCAAGGCCAGCTCTGTCACGGTGTCCAACTGGCTGAAGAATGTGACGGAGTCTGGAAAGCTTCTGGATGCCTCTTCGCTGAAAGACATCACCAACGTCAAGGGCGATGAGACGTTTTCCGAAAATGACGGGAAGCTGACCTGGGATTCGGACGGGTCGGATATTTACTATCAGGGAACGACGGACAAGGAGCTTCCGGTGGAGGTTTCGATCACCTACTATCTGGACGGCGCGGAGACCGCGCCGACGGATCTGGTCGGGAAGAGCGGCCATCTGAAGATGGTGATTCACTATACCAACCACACCAGGAATACCGTCACGGTCGGAGATGACAAGGAGAAGAAGGAAGTGGTCACTCCTTTCATCGCGGCGACCGGCCTGATTCTGGATGACGATGTATTCAGCAATACGACGGTGGACCACGGCAAGGTGCTCTCGGACGGATCCCGCACCTTCGCGGTCGGCATCGCCCTGCCCGGTGTGAAGGACAGTCTGGATCTGAGCGATGATGCCTCGGACAGCCTGAAGGATGTGCTGGTGGATGACGTGACCATCGAGTCCGATGTCACGAATTTCAAGATGGACAATACCTTCTCAGTCGTGATGCCGGCGGTGACCAGCGGGACAAAGCTGAAGGATGACCAGAAGGACAGCCTGCAGGACAAGATCGACGAGCTGAAGGACGATGTGAATACGCTGGAGGACTCCGCCGTGAAGCTGGTGGACGGTTCCAGTGATCTGAAGGACGGCGCATCGGACCTGAAGGATGGCGCGTCGGATCTGAAGGACGGCGCGAAGAAGGTGAAGGACGGAGCGTCGGATCTGAAGGACGGCGCATCGGACCTGAAGGACGGCGCATCGGATCTGAAGGATGGCGCGGACACGCTGGCAAGCGGTGCGGATACCCTCTCGTCCGGCGCTTCGGATGTCAAGAGCGGTGCGCGGGATCTCTCCGCGGGTGCCAGCCAGGTCAACAGCGGCGCCCAGTCGGCGGCGAGCGGTGCGGATACACTGGATTCCGGCGCGTCGGACCTGGCGAGCGGCGCAAAGGACCTGAGAACCGGTGCCAAGTCCCTGTATACCGGTGCCCAGTCGGCAGCGGACGGCGCGAATACACTGGCGGACGGTGCCGCCACTCTGGCCGCCGGAACGAAACAGCTGGCGGACGGCACACAGACCGCGGTCGACGGCTCGAAGAAACTGGCGGACGGCGCAAAGACGCTGGCAGGCGGTGCGTCGGATCTCTCGGCCGGTGCTGACAAGGTCAATTCCGGCGCTTCGGATGTCAATGACGGCGCGCAGCAGCTGGCCTCCGGTGCGCAGAGCCTGGTCTCGGGGCTTGCGCGCCTGGTCGCCGGTGCGCAGAGCCTGGCCGCAGGCGCGGACAGCGCGAACAATGGCGCGGGTTCCCTGCGGGACGGCCTGGCTTCCCTGAACAGCGGGATCACGGATCTCTCGAGCGGTGCCGCAGACCTCCTTTCCGGTGCAGAAACGCTGGCTGCAGGCGCGGACAGCGCAAATGCCGGCGCTTCCAGCCTGAAGCAGGGCGTGGACAGCTATACCGGCGGCGTGGATACACTGAATGCGTCGGTACAGGAAAACCTTGGTACAAGCGAGGACGGCAGCACAAAGAGCCAGCTGCTGACCGGCGCGGATTCGCTGACAAGCGGCCTGAATCAGTATGTGGACGGCGTGAATACGTACATGGCGGGGACCGATGCCCTTGCCTCCGGCGTGGACAGCTACGTGAGCGGCGAAGAGGCGCTCTCCGCGGGAGCGGACAAGCTCTCCGAGGTGAAGACCGGCCTGCAGACGCTTTCCGACGGAATCTCGAAGCTCGCCGCCGCGCTCAGCACAACGGATGAGGAGGGCAAATCCTCCGGGCTGGTTCCGGGGGCGAAGACGCTTGCCGATGGGACCGATGCGCTCAACACCAGCGTTTCGAGTGCGGTATCCACGGCAGGAAGCCTTCTCACAGAGCTGAACGGGATTCAGACGGACCTGAAGACCCTGCAGGCGGATCTGGCGGATTCGACGAAGATCACGGATCCGATGAACACGATTCTCAGCGATGCGTCCACCCTGATGAACAGCCTGAACAGTGTCGGAACCGTGGTGACGGCGCTCCAGACGGCGGCGGCATCGGTGCAGAATGCGGCGGCTGCGGTGAACGCCCAGGCAGCGGCCGTGAATGCGGATGCGGACGCCGTGGCATCGGCCAAGGGCCAGACCGCGTCGCTGCAGGCACAGCTGGATACCCTGAATGCACAGTATGACACGGTATCGGCCCAGCTGCAGGCGGCGCAGGCGGCCGGGAATACCGATCTGGCCGCTTCCCTGCAGGCTTCCCTGACTGCCATTGACACATCCCGCTCCGCTGTTTCTACGGCGATCAGCTCCCTCGGATCGATGCAGGACGTCACAAAGATCGATGCCGCGCAGCAGGCGGATCTGTCGTCCCTGGCAGACCTTCCGGATTTCAGCGGGGTATCGTCCCTGGTCACTGAAATTCAGACCAGTTACAACACGGTGATGCAGAATGCTTCGGAACTGATGACGGCTTACAGCGACCTGCAGACCAAGGCCCCGGATCTCACAAACCTGGATACAGCAGCACTGACCGCACAGCTGACCGCACTGCAGTCCGGCGTCTCTTCGCTGAATGACGGCGCTAAGAAGCTGAGTGAGGGACTCACACAGTTCCAGACAGGTCTTACCCAGGTACAGTCCGGCGCAGATACGCTCAACACCGAGGCTTCCACCGGCATCGACAATCTGCAGAAGGGCTTTGCACAGCTGGAAGGCGAGGACGGAGCGAACAATACAAAGCTTCTCGCAGGTGCGGCGGCGCTGAACAGCAGCTCTGAGAACTACCAGAAACTTGCCGCGGCCGGCAGCGAACTGAAGCAGGGCGCGGCCACACTGGCGGCGGGCGTGAAGCAGCTGGCATCGCAGCTGACCGATGGCGTCGCAAAGATTGCGGCAAACAGCCAGGCACTGCGGGACGGCGCATCGCAGCTGGCCGACGGAACGGCCAAACTTTCAAGCGGCGCGGCAGCACTCTCGTCCGGCGCGGAGAAACTCGCGAACGGAGCCAGCACAGCATCCGCCGGCACGGGCACGCTGTACGCGGGCTCCCAGAAACTGGCTTCCGGCACAAAGAGCCTGGATGACGGTGCAAAGAGCCTGGAAGCAGGTCTGGAACAGGCACAGACCGGCGGCAATACGCTTTCGTCCGGTGCGGATACGCTGGCTTCCGGCACGTCCGAACTGGCAAGCGGCACGTCGGATCTTGCCTCCGGCGCAAAGGACCTGAAGTCCGGCGCAGATACGCTGTCCTCGGGTGCTTCCGATCTTGCCTCCGGCGCAAAGAGCCTGAAGTCCGGTGCCGACCGGGTCAACAGCGGTGCACAGTCGCTGTCCTCCGGAGCTTCGGACCTGGCTTCCGGCCTGACGACTCTGCGGGACGGCGCCCATACGCTCTGGGACGGAACCGGAACGCTGCTCTCCGGCGCGAATGCGCTGGCGGGCGGCACCTCCAGTCTGGCCTCCGGTCTGCACACGCTGTCCTCCGGCACCTCGGATCTGCTGTCCGGCGCGAAGAAGCTGTACGACGGCACCAAGACCCTGGCTTCCGGGGCCTCCAGCCTGGCATCCGGCGCGGGAACGCTGGCGGACGGAGCTTCCACGCTGTATGACGGGACGTCCACACTGTATGACGGCACGTCCGACCTGTATGACGGCACGTCCGACCTGTACGACGGCACCTCCGATCTGTACGACGGCACCTCCGACCTGTATGACGGCGCGGACGAACTGGCAGAGGGCATGGCGAAGTTTGAGAAGGAAGGGACAAAGAAGCTGCAGGATGCCATCGAGGGCGAGCTGAGTGATCTGTTCGACGAGCTCTCGGCGATGTTCGGCGATGACGCAGTCTACAGCACTTATTCCGGAAAGCTGGACGGCATGGACGGCGATGTCAAATTTATCATCGAAACCGACAGCATCGGCGAGGATGACTGAACTGCTGTGCCTGAGGGCATGGACGGCAGCGAAAGAACGGAACACGGAAACCGACGGCGCGGGGACGACTGGTCTCCGCGCCGCCGCGCCTTTCCCGCCGGCAGGAAAAAGTTGGCAGGGCCGCGCCTTTGTGATATGATACCTGAAGAATCACGCCGCGGATGCCGTGCAGTTCAGGGCACATATCCGCGGACCAGCCTGCTCTGCCGGGCGGGAAAGGAGAAAACATGGCAACAGAGATGAAGACCGACCTCGACGAGGAAATCAATTATCGATATGACACGCAGCTTCTGATTGAAGGCGAAAACCTGGATGAGGATGAGATCCGCGATTATATTGACCAGCATTTCGTGGGCGATTGCCTTCTGGTCGTCGGCGATGAGGAGCTGATCAAGCTGCATTTTCACACCAACGAGCCCTGGAAGATTCTGGAGTACTGCAGTACGCTGGGAGAGATCTTTGATATCGTGATTGAGGATATGTATCGTCAGGCGGCCGGAAAGAAAGGCTGATTCCTATGGCAGTAAATCCGATGCAGCTGATGAAAATGAAGGAGAGGATGAATCTCTTTCAGAAGGAACACCCGAAGATGCAGATGTTTCTGGCCGATGTACAGGCCAATGCCCTGCAGGAGGGTTCCGTGATCGAGTGCAAAGTCACCCGGCCGGACGGCAGGGAGTACGTGTCCAATATCCGACTGACGGCGGATGACATCGAGACCCTCCGGATGCTGGGAAACATGAAATAAGCCGGCAGCGCACTGCCGGCGAAAAAAGGAAGAAGGCCGCCGCAGGCAGATCCAGGGATCCGCTGCGGGAATACCGGTAAACAGCTGCGGAACAGATCCGCGGCTGGCATATGGACAGAAAAGCGCCCCGGAAAGGAGAGGAAACTCTTCTTCCCGGGGCGCCTCCTGTGCTGCAGGATCCGTCTGAAACGCCGGTGCCGCTTTCCGGTACCTTTCGGGTTACAGCTGCAGATATTCCGGCCGGTACACACACCGCTTCAGGAATTTCACCGCGTTGTAATAGGCCCGCTGAAGCTTGCCGGTCGGCGGCTCTCCCTCCCGGGAGGCCTCCGTGTAAAAACCGGTGGTGATCCAGCGGATGATCTGGAACAGCATGCCGGGATCGACGTCATCCCGCAGTCTCGACATATCGCTGCCCTGCAGCAGGAGGCTGGAGAAATTGTCCGTCAGACGGCTTTTTTTCAGTTCCTCCGCCACCTCCGGGTCGTGCTCAAAATAGGTGCTCGCGATGAAATCAAACATATAGGGACACATGCCGAGCACCTGCCCCCGCGCGGATGTCACCTCCGCGAGGCGGTCGAAAAAATCGGTGACTGTCGGATCGACCGAGCGCGCGATGATATCCAGCTGCTGATTGCAGTAATCAATGAGATACAGGTACAGATCCTTCTTCGTGCCGAAATAGTGAAAGATCATGGATTTTGAAATGCCAGCGGCCTCCGCGATGTCGCGCACGGATGTCTTCCGGTATCCCAGTGACCCGAACTCGTGCAGCGACGCATCGCGGATCCTTTTCTGCTTTTCTTCGGTAAGACTTTCAAAACAGTGGGAATTCACGGCCGCCACACTTCTTTACCGGGCGGAGGCGGCCGTGCCGGAAGCTGCGGATCCTGCCTCGGTCAGATCAGCCTCTGTCTCAAATGCGGCGAGCTCCGGGTGCTCGCGCTTCTCCTTCGTGTAGTTCTCGTACGAAGGCTTCTTGTGCTTCTCGTGTGCCCAGACGTCGTCCGCCACCGGTGCCCACTCTTTTGCGTACTCATCGCACTTGGCGGTCAGATGCTCCACGCTCTCCTCGGACTCGGCGTTGGTGCCGTGCGCGCCGGTATCGTGCACCATCTTGCGGAGCAGATCCGGGTTCTCCAGCATCGGGCACGGGCGCAGGTGGTTGCGGTTGAACGGCTGTCCCTTGTGGTACTCCATGAACAGCGGGCTCTGCAGCATCTCGAGAATCGTTTTGTTCTTGATGTTGGAATCCGAGTAATGGATGAACACGCAGGGCTCCGCGTCACCATGCGCATTAATGTGGAAGTAGTTGCGTCCTCCGGCAATGCAGCCGCCCACATACTCGCCGTCGTTCTGGAAGTCCATCGGGAAGAATCCGATGTCGCACTTGTCCGAGCGAAGGTCGCGGATGGTGGTGATCATTTTCTTGCGCTGCTCGACCGTCGGCATCAGGGACGGAACCGCGTTGTTGCCGACCGGCATATAGTGGAAGAAGAAGCCGTAGCGCGCGCCCTTGTCGGCGATGAAGCGGATGAACTTCTCGTTGGTGACTGCCTCGATGTTCTGGCGGGTATAGCAGATCGAGGTGCCGAAGACCAGTCCGTACTTCTGCATCAGATCCATTGCATGCATGACGGCGGCATAGTGTCCCTCGCCGCGTCTGGCATCGTTGGTGTCCGGTGTTCCCTCGATGGAGAGCTGGAAGACGATGTTTCCGAGGCGCTGCACCTCCTTGCAGAAATCGTCGTCGATCAGCGTGGAGTTGGTGTAGATGGCGATCTCCACGTCGTTGTGCTTCTCCGCCAGCTTCAGGATGTCCTTCTTGCGGACCAGCGGTTCACCGCCGGTGAGCATGTACAGATAGACGCCGAGTTCCTTCCCCTGGGTGATGATGCTGTCCATCTCCTCGTAGGTCAGGCTGGCCTTGTGACCGTAGGTGCCGGACCAGCAGCCGACGCAGTGCATGTTGCAGGCATCGGTCGGGTCAAACAGGATCAGCCACGGGATGTTGCAGCCGTATTTTTCCCGATTGGCGCGGATCTGCTTGGTGCCGCGCAGGAAAGCCTCGTAGCCGAGGTTGAGGAGCGTCATCTTCGCGACGTGCGGATTGGTCTCCTGAATGACGCGGTCCAGGAACTTCGTCCAGCGGTAATTCGGGTCGGAAAGGCGGCTGCGGACCATCTCGAACGTGGCCTTGTTGTTGTCGTTTCCGATGAAACGCTGTGCCAGATCTACAATCTTGAGATAGGTCGGGATGCGGTCATCCACCTTGTTGAGATGGGCTAAAAGCCCGTCGAGCATAGCGCCGACTGCGGCGCGCTCGGCAGAGTGCTTCAGATTCTGTACTGCGGAAGCCATGAATAATCTCCTTCTCTGAGAATATAGTAATAGTTCAGGAATGCATTTTTCACAAACCGTACGGATTCTAACACAGTAAACCGAATCGGTCAATAGAAAAAGTTAACGCCTGTCAGATATCAGGCCGGCAGAGACGGCGGCCGGGATGGCTGGATGCCGTCGGCAGCAGTCGGACCATCTGCGGTGGCTGTGCCGGGCGGCAGCACAGACCGGCGCGATTGACGATTTTTCGGGGGAATGCTACACTGCGGGAGAACAGCGGTTTCCGGGAGTGGAAAACAGGCGGGAAGCCCTCAGCCGGGCAATTGTGCAGTCATGTCCGGAAAGAATGGCCGCAGCCTGCGTGGGGCCCGCGGCCGGGCGGAATGGGGAATGCCGGGCGAAGCGGCACGGCAGCCTGCGGAAATGTACCGGGAACGGATTCGGGATGCATGACGGTGTGAAGACTTTCGGATCTGACATGACAGGAAGGAAAACGGAGGAGCGAAGATGAAGATTCATTATCTTGGTACGGGTGCGGCCGAGGGATGGCCGGGACTGTTCTGCAGCTGTGAGAACTGCCGGAGGGCGAGAGCGGCGAAGGGAAAAAACTACCGTACGCGGGCGCAGGTTCTGATCGATGACCGGCTTTTGGTCGACTTCGGGCCGGATACTTATGCTCATCTGCAGAAATATGACCTGGATTTCAGCGGCATTCAGCAGGTTCTGATCACCCATTCCCATTCGGACCATTTCTATCCGGCGGACCTGGAGTTCCGGAGCAGGCCTTTCGCCTATGACCGGGACCAAAACCGGATGGTTCTGTATGGCAATGAGAAGACGCAAGCCCTGTTTCTTCGAATGAAATACAGCATGGAGGAACCTGCCCGGTTTGACGCCTGCACCGGCTTTGAACGGGTCACGGCGTTTTCGTGGTTTTCCATTCCGGGCTACCGGATTCTTCCCCTTCACGCCAGACATGACCCGAAGGAGGAGTGCCTGCTCTACCTGATTCAGGACGCGGCGGGGAAGACGATGCTGTATGGAAATGACAGCGGCATTTTCCCGGAGGACACCTGGGAGGCCCTGAAGGGACAGAAACTGACCTGTGTCAGCCTGGACTGCACACTCGGAAAAGATCCGAACCTGGAGGGCGGACACATGGGCCTGGCTGCCGACCGGGCGGTCGTGCGGCGGCTGCGGGAGATGGGATGCATTGGCGATGATACTCGGATTGTGCTCACGCATTTTTCCCATAACGGCGGTCTCCTGCATGAGGAGCTGGTTCAGGAGACCGAAAAAGACGGCTTCCAGATCGCCTGGGACGGGATGGTCCTGAACATCTGACCGGACCCAGGGTCCGGTTTTCGCAGAGCGGCGCGCCGGGAATCGGAACGCGGCGGAAAACACAGGGGAGATCTGTAATGAGCACGGAAGAGAACACGGCGGCAGAGGAGCAGGAGAAGGGCAGGGCGGGGAAAAAGCACTCGTTCATCCGCACGATTGAGACCGCGCTGGCCGTTTATTTCGTTCTCCTGGCGGTCCTTCTGGCGGCGATTTTCGGCAATGCCCGCAGAACCATGCAGGCGAATGCCGGCCAGACGCTTTCCCAGGCGGCCGCCACGGAGGTCTGGAATCTGGACCGCATTCTGGAGGCCAACGAAAATGCGCTGGCGGCACTGCTCCGCGGCAATGCGGATATTCCGATGCTGTCCTCTGCGGACGCGACGAAGCGAAGCGTCGCCGCCCAGAATGTGCTCCAGAGCCTGCAGTCCGTCATGACGACGAATGACATCCAGTACCTTCTGGTCTATGACCGTTCGCAGAAAATCTACCTGTCCAATTATACGAGCAGCCGGGATTTCACCTATGCCGACAGCGAGGCGATCAAAAGCGCGGTCATGGGGCTGGCGGATGAAGGCGCGGAAAGTGCGGTATCCCGGTGGACCTGGTCGGAAGTAGAGGGAAAGGGCTATGCTGTGCGGCTGTATGTCAACAGCAGCCGGATCATCGGCGCGTATGTGCCGGATTCCTATATCCGAAAACAGATCGTTCCCGCGGGGGATCTGCGGTCCGCCTTCACCGATTCGTCCGGCCGGATCCTGTGGCAGACGGAGGGGGACGGCATCCTGACTTCCGGTGCCGATACAGCGTCCGGAAATCTGAGCCCTGCCGGAGAGACCGGGGAGGCGGAAGCGTTTCCGCAGAATGCGGCCATGGATGTGCCGTCGTGGACAGAAGACCACGCTCGCTACTATGTCGGGACTTCGTCGACCAAGGGAAGATTCCGGATTTTTGTTTCGCTGAGTGCCGGTGAGGTACTCGGGGCATGGCAGATCCAGCAGATTCTGGTACTCCTTCTGATCCTGACGGCCATCCTGTTCATGGCGGGCGCCGCGCTGTACATGCGCCGCGTGGTGGCGCGGCCGCTCCAGGAGGTGCTCCGGTCCATGGGGAGAATCGAAAACGGCGAGACCGATCTGCGGCTTCCGGAGACGGTCCGCGCTTCCGAGATCTGGCAGATCAGCGAGGGTTTCAACCGGATGATGGATACCATCGTCAACCTGCGGATGAAGTCCTATGAGGAGCGGATCCAGTTTGACGAGGCCACGCTGAAGTACGTGCAGCTGCAGATCCGGCCGCATTTCTTCCTCAACGCGCTGACGACGATTCACTCGATGACGTACCAGAACCGCAATGAGGATATCCGCACCTATATTGAACTGCTGTCAAAGAATATCCGGTATCTGTTCAAGGGCGGACTGCACACGGTGCCGCTGTCCGAGGAAATCGCGCATGCAAAGGACTATATTGCGATGCAGGACATGCTGTATCCCGGAAACGTCTTTGATTTCATCGAGGTGGAGGACAGCGTGGCGGAGTATCAGGTGCCGCAGCTGATCATTCACACGATGCTGGAGAATATCTACCGGCATGCGGTGTCCGCGGACCGTCTGACGTCGATTCTGATTTCGGCGAAGGAAGAGGAACACGGCGGGGAGCAGATGTGCCATATCTCCGTGGAGGACGACGGGCAGGGGTATCCTCCGGCGTTTCTGGAGCAGATCCGCCAGGGAAACGTGCAGGTGCGCCCGGACGGGCACGGTGTCGGCTTGTGGAATGTCCGGAAAACACTGTCTCTGATGTACCGGCGGGATGACCTGATCGAGTTCGGCAACAAAAAGCCGCAGGGAACCCGCGTGGATATCTGGATTCCGCGGCGGGCAAAGCGGCAGAGCTCGGTGTGGAAATTGTGATGGCCTCTGCGGCTTCTGGCCGGCGCCCCCGGAAGCGGCAGGGGCTGCACGGGTGTACCCGGCAGAGACAGCCGGCCGATGACTGTGCTGTGTGGGAGGAAAACAGATGCGGGCGATTGTGGTGGACGATGACCGGCCTACGGTGGACGTCATCGTGAATGCAGTCAGCTGGAAAAAGTTTCAGATCGACATGGTGGATACCGCTTATGACATGGCCGAGGCCCAGAAGATCCTCCGGGATCACCCGGTGGATCTGGTGATCAGCGATATCGAGATGCCGATGGGAAGCGGTCTGGATCTGCTCAAATGGATGCGGGACAGCGGGATCAGCGCGCAGGTTATTTTCCTGACGAACCATGAGCGCTTTGACTTTGCGCAGACGGCGATCCGATACAACGCCTCCGGCTATGTGGTGAAGCCGTTTCAGGTGAGCCGGATGGAGCAGGAGATCGCCGCGGCGGTGGCCAAGATCCGGCATGAGCAGGAGTATCGCGACGGGCAGAAGTACGAGGCATGGTTTACGGGAAATATCGCCTACGTGGAACACGATTTCTGGGAGGACCTGCTGCAGGAGCACATCGCGGCGGACCGGGAGGACATCGAGGCGGAAATCCGGCGCCGCAGGCTGTCCGTGGATGCCGGAATGGAGTATCGGGCGGTTCTGGTCTGTGCGTCCGGAAGTCCGGACCTGGAACATGCGGCGGAGATATCGCAGAACGCCGCGGAGGAAGAGAAAATCAGCACGGCGGGCGGATCGGCCGGCGGTGCGGTATCCGGCAGCAGAGAGAACGCGCTTCGGAGTCTCACCGCGCGGGTGCTTGCCGGCAGTGCGGAGAGCAGCCGGACCGTCAGCCTGCACACCGGCGGGGAGCCGTGCGCCGTCTGTATTCTGCAAAAGCCGGAGAATGTGATCCGGGAGGAGGCCCGGCAATTGATCCGCGGGGGAGCAGACCGCCTGGGGCTGACCCTGACGGTATACATTGGAAATCAGACGTCTGTCGAAAAACTTTCCGAATCCCTCCGCCACCTGAGAGACCTGGACCGCAACAACGTGGCATCCAAGGGGGAGGTCTTCTCGGAAAATGATGAGATCGTCCTGTCCATGGAGGACGGCCACATCCTGAACCAGGAACAGATCCGGCTGCTGCTGTCCGAAAAAAAGATTAAGGAGCTTCTGAATCTGCTGAAGCTGAGCTTGCAGAGCCTCATGGCGGAGAAGAAGCTGGACGCCGCGGCGCTGACCAAAATCCGGCAGGAACTGCTGCAGGCAGTGTACGTCTATCTGAACAGCAGGGAGATTCAGGCGGCGCAGCTCTTTGCCAACGCCGCATCCGAGCAGCTTGAGCGGCGGGCGACGGAATCGGTGATGGACATGATGCGCTGGCAGGTCTACCTGATCACGCAGACGGTGAACTACGTGACGGGAATCGAGCAGTCGGACTCGGTGGTAAACCGGGCGAAGGCCTTTATCCGGGAGCACTACGCCGAAAATATCTCCCGCACGGAGATTGCGGCCAGCATGTATCTGGCGCCGGAGTACATGGCCCGGGTGTTCAAGAAGGAGACCGGCGTCAGCTTGAAACAATACCTGAGCGATTACCGGATCGCCCGGGCCAGGGAGCTTCTGGCGGACCCGAACGAGAGCGTCAGCGACGCCGCGGGCCGGGTGGGCTTTGACAATTTCTCCTACTTTTCCACCGTCTTCCGCAAGACCGTCGGGATGTCCCCGAACGAATACCGCAGCGCCGTGCTGCAGACGGGGAAAGCGGAGAAAGACCGGTAACCTCCGGACCGCCGGGTGCGCCGGCGCTTTCTCCGACCTGCGGGCATTTCGCCGGCAGCATGAGACAGCCCGGTACGCCGGGAAAACTCAAAAGTGAAAATCCGGCGCTTGTTTTTGAAAGAGGAATCCCGCCCCGTTTCGTATACTGGATCCAGCAAGAGAGGTTCGGCCGCAAGGCCGTATGCGAAAGGGAGGAAAGAATGGTTAAGAAACTCGGCTGTCTCGCACTGGCGGGCGCAATGGTTGTCGGTTCCATGGGAATGAATGTCAGCAGCGCAAAGGCGGATGACTATACGCAGATCACGTACGCGTTTGTCACATTCAACAACGTGCCGGATGACACTTCCAAGGTGGAGGAGGCCATCAACCAGATCACAAGGGACAAGATCGGAGTCGAGGTGCACCTGATGCCGCTGTCCATCTCGGAGTATCAGCAGCAGGTCAGCCTGGCCGTGCAGAACGGCGAGATTGACATCTTCCACACCCTCGGCGATTTCGGAAACGACGTGTCCAGCGAGATGTGCTATGACATCACGGATATGATCGATGAGGACGCGCCGGAGACGAAGGCCTTGATGGAGGATGAGTGGCTTCGGACCACCAGCAAGGACGGCAGATTGTACGGCATTCCGACACTGAAGCCCTTTGCCCTGCAGCCGATGCTGATCTACCGCAAGGACATCGCCCAGGAGCTGAATCTGGACATGGATTCCGTGAAGTCTCCGGAGGATCTGACAGATATCTTTGCAAAAGTCAAGGAAGCACATCCGGAGATGACTCCGCTGGCGCCGGTTTCCCAGGGAGACAGCGGCCTGACCCGGTGGATCCCGGAGATTGACTGGCTGGGTGATTCTTTCTCCAACCCGACCGGCGTGCTCCAGGGCGACAGCCTGACCGTGCAGAGCTATTACGATCTCCCGGATTTCGAGAAATATACCTCGCTGGTCAGAGACTGGTACGAGAAGGAGTACATCATGATGGATGCGGCGACCACGACGTCCGCAGCCGCTGAGCTGATGTCCTCCGGAAACTACTTTGCCTACAGCGCTTCCTACAGCTATCCGCTGGAGGATACCGCGGCCGCGCTGTCTGCGCCGTCCGGCTATGAAGTCGGTGCGATCGCTTTGGGCGATTCCTACCTGGATACCACGGCCATCAACAGCGTCACGCAGGTGATTGCGTCCACCTCGGAGAATCCGGATGCGGCGCTGAAATTCCTGAATCTGACCTACACGGATCCGGATGTCATCAATACGATGCTCTACGGCATCGAGGGCGAGGATTACGTGAAGAACGATGACGGCTCGGTCTCCTACCCGGAGGGCCAGGACGCGTCCACCGTCTCCTATACCGCGCAGCTTTCCTGCGGCGTGCTCGGCAACTTCTTCATCCAGTGGCCGCTGCAGGGTTCCGGCTCGGAGGAGTCCCTGAAGTGGGAGGACGAGCAGAACCACAGTGCGAAATCTTCCCCGGCGATGGGATTTGGCTTTGACACCTCCGGTGTGCAGACGGAGTACACGGCCGTCAGCAATGTCATCAAGCAGTATCTGCCCGGCCTCTCCTGCGGCTCCGTGGATCCGGCGGAGACGCTTCCGAAGTTCCGCCAGGCGCTGAAGGATGCGGGTTACGACAACATCCTGAAGGCAAAGCAGGAGCAGCTGGACGCGTGGGCGGCCGAGAACGGCGTCACCGTCGGTGAGGAGGCTTCCGAGGCGGAGAGCGAGAGCGAAACAGAGACCGCGGCAGAGTAATTGGCGCAGACCGCCCGGCGGGTCCTGAACCACGGAAAAAGAAACAAGCTTGTGGCTGGTGCAATTCTGCTGAAGAGGCAGAACTGTGCCAGCCTTTTTCGGTACAGTGCTGCGGCGACGCGGAAGTCCGGAATTCAAAAGTCCGTGTCTCATTTTTGAAAGAGGCAGAAGGCGGAATTTTCTATACTGAGGACAGTTGAAAAGAGTTCTTCTGAAATACAGGAGGGAAACATGAGCGAACTCAGCACAGCCACAGCAGGCAGAAAAAAAGCGAAGGCGCACATCCGCTACGCAAAGTCGGGACCGCTGCTTCTGATTGCGGCGCCGGGAATCATCTATCTGATCATCAATAACTATCTTCCGATGTTCGGCGTATTCCTGGCATTCAAGGATTTCAGCTACAAAAAGGGCGTCTTCGGCAGCCCGTGGGCAGGGTTCAAGAACTTCGAGTTCCTGTTCCGGACCAGAGACGCGATTGTCATGACGAGAAATACACTGCTGTACAACGCGGCCTTCATTGTTCTGGGAACCATCCTCGCCATTTTCATCGCAATTCTCCTGAATGCGCTGGGGGAGTCCATTAGGACGAAATTCTTCCAGTCCTCGCTGCTGCTCCCCAACCTGATGAGCTGGGTTGTCATCGCCTACATGGTCTTTGCGTTCCTGAATTCCGACACCGGCCTGATCGACAATACTCTCAAGGCACTGGGCGGAAAGCCGGTGGCCTGGTATATGGAGAGCGGCTACTGGCCGTTTATCCTGACTTTCGTCTATCTCTGGAAGAACGCCGGATACATGTCCATCATCTATCTCTCCGCGATTGCGGGCATCGACAAGTCCATCTACGAGTCGGCCAGCCTGGACGGCGCGACCAAGGTGCAGCAGATTTTCCGGATCACGCTGCCGATGCTCAAGTCCACCGTCGTGATCATGACGCTGATGGCGGTCGGGCGCATCTTCTTCTCTGATTTCGGCCTGTTTTATCAGGTCCCGATGAACTCCGGCGCGATCTACGAGACGACGCAGACGATCGATACCTATGTATACCGCGGCCTGATGCAGCTCAACGATGTGGGAATGTCCTCCGCCGCCGGTCTGTTCCAGTCGGTGCTGGGCTTCATCGTGGTTGTCAGCGCGAATGCGATTGTGAGAAAAGTCGATGCAGAGAATGCATTGTTCTGATCGGCACAGAAGAAAAAGGAGATAGAGATGAGCAGTAATACCAAAGCGGTTTCCACGGCAGCCCCCCGCCGCCAGAAAGCGGGCGATGCGAAGCGGTTCAGAATTTTCTCGACAGTCGTTCTTGCCATTCTCACGGTGATTGCACTGGTTCCCCTGGTACTGATCGTGATTGCCTCGTTTACAGACGAGACGGTGCTTCTGAGAAACGGGTATACGTTCTTCCCGACGAAGTGGTCCGTCAATGCCTATGTCTACATGATTCAGCAGGGCAGCACCATCGCCAGATCCTACGGGGTCTCGCTCGTCGTGACCCTGATCGGCACCCTGGCCAGCGTCCTGATCACGACTATGATCGCCTATCCGATGAGCCGGAAAAACTTCAAGTACCGGAATGCGCTTTCCTTCTTTGTGTTCTTCACCATGCTGTTCAACGGCGGCATTGTCCCGTCCTATATGGTCTGGACGCAGATCTTCCACATCAAGAACACCATCTGGGCGCTGATCCTGCCCAATTATCTGTGCGGCGCCTTCAATATCTTCCTGGTGCGCAACTTCTATACCAACAGCATTCCGGATGCGCTGATCGAGGCGGCGCAGATCGACGGCGCCGGGGAACTGCGGATTTTTTTCCGGATCATCTTCCCGCTGGCCGTGCCGGTGGTGGCGACCATTTCGCTGTTCACTGCGCTGACCTACTGGAATGACTGGGTGAATGCCCTCTACTATATTCAGAAGCCGCAGCTGTACGGCATCCAGAACCTCCTGATCCGCATCATGAACAACATCCAGTATCTGAAGAGCGGCGCGGCCAGCGTGGCTGTCGGAACCGGCGCCGTGAGCCTTCCGAGCAACGCGGTCCGCATGTCGATGGCAGTGATCGGCATTCTTCCGATCGTCATCATCTACCCGTTCGTGCAGAAGTACTTTGTCAAAGGCGTTGTGGTCGGCGCTGTCAAGGGGTAATGGTCCAGAAGTGCAGAAGTTTCCGCTCTGCGAGGCAGCCAAACCGCGGCGGAAGGGAATTGGAGAGAAAACATGAAAATTTCAGAGATTATTCGAAGAATTGAGGCATATCACCCGGATCTCGGCCCGAATTACCAGGGTTGTGACGGGATCAAGGCGGGAAATCCCGACCAGGAGTGCACCGGCGTGGTGTCGGCGCTGGTCCCCACGGTGGATGTCATCCGCAAAACGGCGGCGCTCGGCTGCAACCTGCTGTACGTGCACGAGCCGACCTCCTATATCTCGCCGGATCTGCGCGGGTGGCCGGTGGCCTATCCCTGCCATGTGTATGATGAGAAAATCAAACTTGCGGAAGATCACGGCATTGTGATATACCGGGATCATGACCACGCGCATGCGCACCGACCGGACAGCATTTTCACCGGCGTCATCAAATATATGGAGTGGGAACCGTATGCAAAGAAGGACGATGTATCGGTTCCCTTCGGATATCTGTTTGAATTTCCAAAGGCCCGCTCCGTTCAAGATCTGAACAGGGATTTCATCGAAAAGATCGGGATGAACGGCATCCGCTATGTCGGAAACCCGAATGCGCAGATCCGACGGGTCGCGCTGGTCGGCCATATCTATCCGGGCGCTTTCATACCGGAGAAGTTTGAAAACGGTGTCTATGACGACTATTCCACCGAGGTCATCCGCATCATGGAAGAAAACAACGTGGACTGCGTGCTGCCGGGGGAAGTCATCGAGTGGAACCTCCTGTCCTATATCCGGGATGCGGCTTCGTTCGGGGAGAACAAGGTCTGCATCAACATCGGTCATTTCAACTGGGAGCAGCTCGGCGCAAGATACGCGGCTGACTGGATCTCGGAACTGATCGGAAAAGAGATGCCGGTGCACTTCGTGCCGACGGGGGATATCTGGAACTATCAGATGCCCTGACGGAAATCTATGTGTGCGGCGGCCCGA
>OMZJ01000149.1 GCA_900315495.1 uncultured Lachnospiraceae bacterium | reverse complement strand
TGTCATGATTCCCTTTGACCAGCAATCGGTCAGAAGCAGATACCCGACATTGGTCATCGGCAAACAACATTCATTTGATATTGTGCTTTTTCATCTTTTCCTCAAAAATATCGGTAATGATGCGCCGAAGCTCCTCTCTCTCCTTTTCCGGGAGATCCCTGGGGTTCTTCGCCGCCGCATACAGTTCCGGATACTGGCGGGCAATCCTTTCAATGGTTTTGGTTGTCGCGTGCTTCCGCACGAAAAACGGAATTTTGTTAATCCACTCTTCCGGAACTAATGCGAGAATCTTGTCCGCCGCCTCCTTGTCACTGATTTCTGCGGTGGACAATCCGGCTTTGATTTCAGTCTGTTCCTTCTGCGAAAAATCCTTCTGTTCCATATTCTGTGCACTCCTTCTTTTTTTCTTAGCGGGTGTCCGGGCTGTACACCTGACTGTACACCTGTTATATTATATCTCATCTGAGACACCGATCGTCTCAGAGCCGTCATCGTTCACCGTGGCGACGATCGTTGTATGAATCACATGCACAATGTATCCAAGATAATCTTTTGCTGTCATCCTATTTTCTTCTCAGCTTCTGTTCTCACTGCTATAGAACGGACATCTCGCCCTGATGCATTGGGGATTTCGGTCAGAGAATTCACATACCTGTTTTTCATATTCCAGATGCACATCGTAATGCGCGTTCACATATTCAATTCCATACCGAAACGCAGTCATCGCATCCCTCTTACAGCACCTTGGTCCGTTGATCCGGCTGATCTCACGGATCGCATCGGCGGTATATGACATGTGTTCTCCCCAGGTTCCATCGTCCGACAATGGTCCCGTTTCATCAATGATCGCCAGCGCTGCACCGATCGATGTGACAGCGCCGCAGATCCCCCACAGCCCGCACATTGCGCCCGGCATTCTGGTTCCTTCTCTGTACAGCCGTTCCAGACTTTCCTCCAGATCGATCTTTCCTCCGGCGTTATGATAGGCGACAAGTATGCATGCACCGTCCAGAATATGGTGCTCCGGACCATGCATGCTCACATAGCCGTTCGCTGCGATTTTCTTGAAAATCCGGACCGGACTGGTTCCCTTTTCCGCTTTGATATCGCTGATGATTTTCTGACCTTTTTCTTCCGTTGTCATCATTTACCCCTCGCCGGTTTCTCTCGTTTCTCCAAAAAATGTTCCAGGTGCTTTTGAATCTCCCGGATGACCGCCAGATATTCTGCATCGGATTTCCCGGTCGGATCCTCCAATCCCCAGTCCTCATCAAATGCTCTGCCGATGCACGGACATCGGACGCCGCAGCCCATGGATATTGCAATGTCCGGCTCCGGAATCTCCTGAATGGTCTTGGAGTACTGATCGCTCATGCTGATGCCGAGCTCATTTTTCATAATCCGCACGGCATTCTGATCGATCTGTTTCTGCGGGACAGAACCGGCAGAATAAAATTCATATCCGCAGGGAGATAAATGTTTCGCCAGCGCCTCCGCGATCTGGCTCCTGCAGGCATTATGGGTGCAGATGAACGCCACTTTCGTATTCGCCATCCATGTCCCTCCCCTTCATAATCTTCCTCCAACCAAATTTCAACAAAACCTTCTCTCACCGAACAGTCAGTAATCTATACGCGTCCGGATGACGATACTTACTGCCCCACACTTCCTGTGCCCGGTATTCCCGGAGTCTGTCCATATCAATTTCCGCCAGATAAATGCCTTCCTGCTCCGGCGTCTCCAGGATGCACATATCTCTCGAACCAGGCTTATCCCGCAGCCAGGCCACTCCGTCAAAAACGGTGGAATGGCCATTGCAGTCTGGCTGTCCTGCGGGATAGTTGCAGGTGGCAATAGCGACCATATTCTCGAAGGCTCTGGTTCGCAGTGCCGACAATCGGTTGATCTCCATCGGGCAGGCGTTGGGCGACAGAATCACTTCCGCTCCTTTGAGCATCAGGACTCTCGCGCTTTCCGGAAACTCCCGGTCGAAACAGATCATGGCTCCGACCCGAATCACATCCCGTCCGATATCCAGATCCGCCACATAAAACTCTTTGCCGGAAGAAAGCACCCTCTCGGCATCAAAATCGCAGGTATGGACTTTGGAATAATGCAGGCAGTTCTCCCCATTCCTGTCAAACAGGATCATGGAATTCAGCGGCTTCGGCGTGTGACGCTCCAGGAAAGTGATGCCGACAGCCATCTGCAGACTCTTCGCCAGGTCACGGAAGGCGCATACAAATTCTCCCTCTGCAGAAACTGCCAGCTCTCGAAGTTTCGTCTCATCCTGAGGGAGTGCATACCCGTCACTCCACATCTCCGGAAACAGGGCAATGTCCGCTCCCATTTCCTTTGCCTTGATGCAGGCTTCTCTCCCCTTGTTCCACCGGGCATCCGGATTTTCCTCCGGAAGCAGCTGCAATAAAACGATCTTCAGATTCATATGATCTGCTCTCCGTGTTGATTCACCATTGTTCTCCATGCTGGTCCCATGTTGTGCACTGCTCTTCCTGCTGATTATTACTCTTCCTGTTGATCATCACTCTTCCTGTTGATCATCGCTCTTCTTCGGAACCTGATCCAAATACTGGTCAGCTTCTTCTCTTGAATGGAAAATGTGAATTTCCCTGCCCTCTCCGTACTGCTCCAGCTTCTCGTATATCTCTGGAAGTTCTGTTTTAGGAAAGCCGATAATCCACTGTCTGAACTCTTCATCCAGTTCTTTTTCCAGCCATGGAAGGTCTTCGCGCTGTTTTCCGATCCGTGATCTAGCCCCTTCCAGACAGATCTCCAGAGGATAATCCAGAAGAAATACGGTGTCGCAGTATTTCAGACGCATTTCAAGGGTTCTGCTGAAGTTGCCGTCGATGATCCAGCTGTCCGTTTTCAGAATCCCGGAAAGTCTTTCATCAAACTCTTCCCTGCTGATGGTTGTCCGGTCCGGCTTGTGCCAGATCATATCCAGATAATACAGCGGAAGTCCTGTCTTGTCCCGGAGTTTCCGAGCAAAGGTGCTCTTTCCTGCACCGGAGGATCCTATCACAATCACTCGTTTCATAATATCTCCTGTTTTATCTGTCCCTGTTTTCAGAAAAATTGAATGCCAAATAATATCTTCCTGATGTTTGTCCTCGTCATCGGAATACAAATTCCAGGACCGTGATCAGCGCATCATAGACTCCGTGCCCGACAGCAAGAGACAGCGTAGTGCAGTTTTTGATCTTCATTTTGCAAAGGCAGAACAGGATGCCGATCAGAGCGGCACCGAATACCTGCAGAAGGTCTCCGACGAAAATGTGAAGCAGACCAAACATCACCGAAGAAATGAGCATTGCTGTCATCGGACTGCTGATTTTTCTGATCTTTTCAAAAAAGTAGCCGCGGAAAAGGAATTCCTCCGTCAGTCCTACACCAAAAATGCAATACGCAAACTCGTAGGCAAACTGCCAGACGTGTGTGTAGTGGCTCCCCGGGCTGACCATATCGGATAATCCGATCAGATGCGGCAGCAGGGTGAGTGCCGCAGAAAAGCAAATGGCCATACAGATTCCGATCGCAATCTGCTTCCGGATATGGTGTCCCTCGAAGCCGCAGTCACTGAATTTCTCCTTTCGAAGATGCATCAGAAAGATCGGAACAATCCCCATACTCCAGTATACCGGAAACACCAGTACCGCCCTGACCGGCACAGGGATAGGCTGCAGCAAAGGGTAGATTGCATTCACGACATATGCCATCACCATTGTGCCGATATATCCGACCACGATCTCTGTGATTTCCCTCATGGTTTTGTGCTTCTGAATCTCCATACTGTCCCCCATCGGATGACTGCTCAGTTGATTACTCGGTTACTTTAACCCGATCTGTGGTCTGCGCATATGATTCAATGAAAAATCAGCCAAGGAATCCTGCGGTTTCAACCGCGGGAGAAATTGGCCTTTTCTTTTTTGTACTGGTTTTGTATATATTTTTCCACTACGTCTTTACTCATATTTCCGAGCGTACTCATATAGTAGCTGTTTGACCACAAATGGCCGCCCCAGAACTTATCCTCCTTTATATCCGGATGCCGATCGAAGAAATACCGGGCTGTATACCCTTTCAGGTACTTTACGACACTCGTCGGTGTCAGCTTCGGCTTGAAGGACAGGAGCAGATGTACATGATCCGGCATGACTTCCATCGTCTCGATTATGATCTCGTCCTTTTCAGCCGCTTCTGTCAGCAGATCTTTCATTTCCTGCACAAGCTCCGGTGTGGTGAACACTTCCCGTCTGTACTTTGTCACCCAGATCAGATGGAAATGGAAGTTATAAACATACCCACGCTCGTATTTTGCACCCTCGATCCGTTCTATATGCCTTTTCATATGTATATTCTCCTTTTTCTTTTATTATATGTCATATATTGCTTGTGCACAACATTCATATGTAGTATAATGATTTCAGAAAGGAGAACATATGTATGCGTAAGTGTAAGGATATGCCGTACCATATCGGCATCGTGTTAAAAGTTTATCCTTCGTATCGGCAGAAGCACCTTGTTTCCGTCAATGCAGGCGCGCAAAGGTCTGTGTATAACCATCTGGTTGCCTGTGGAAATGAAATTTACCGCTTGTCGAAAACGGCTTCATATGTTCCTTCCGACCGCAGAAGAATTGACGACCTGCGCCACATGACCGGAAGTGCCGCCAATATCCAGAACGCACTTCCTTACCTGTACACTCCGGAAGTAGACTGCCAGACTGTCGCAAACGGCATGAAGAACTACCGCACAGCATGGAAAAACATGCGTGAGCGTCATACCGGCGTTCCTGCATTTCACAAGAAAGCAAATGATCTTTCTTATCAGACAAACTGCCACTATGTAAAAAGCAGTAAAGGCCTGAAGGATGGTACTGTGCGCTTTCTGAACCAACGGTACATTCTGCTTCCGAAGCTTGGAAAAATCAGGTTTGCCGGTTCCCCAAAACTCGTATCCTCCCTTCTTTCCCATACGGACAATACCAGAATCGGTACTGTGACGATCCGCAAAGACGCTGTGGGGGAATATTGGGTATCCCTCCAGATCGCATCAGAATATCCGTTCCACGAACTGCTTCCGAAAACCGGAAAGATGCTGGGCATCGATCTGAACCTTCTGGAACTGGTATATTCTTCTGACGGCGGCAGTATGGCAAACCCACGGTTCCATGCGAACCTGGATCAGAAAATTACGAAGGCTCAGAAGAAACTGAGCCGCATGGGAGATCGTGCCAAAAGGGAGAACCGTTCCCTTTACGAAAGTCGGAACTATCAGAAGCAGAGAGCTAAGCTTGCATCTCTTCACAGACAGGTGGCAAGACAGAGGGCTGACTATCTGCATACCGTATCGAAGCATCTGGTCGAGAGCCAAGACCTGATCGCTGCCGAGAACCTGCAGGTACGAAACCTTCTGAAAGACCACCATCTTGCGAAAGCAATTTCAGATGCGGGATGGCGTACTCTTCTGACACAGCTGCAGCAGAAAGCAAACGTATACGGCAAAACGGTGATTCTAGTACCGCCGCAATACACGACGCAGACATGCTCTGAATGTGGATATGTTCTGAAGAAGGAAGAACGGCTTCCGCTGTCCGTCCGGGAATGGGACTGCCCGAAGTGTGGCACGCACCACCTGCGGGATCAGAACGCCGCAAAGAACATCCTGCAAAAAGCATTGCTCATTATGGCTGAAACAGCCTGATGATAAAGTTACTGCTGAAATAAACACCCTGGCACGGCAACCCGCCAGGATAACTGCCCCCTAACTGGCCGGCCACCACGTATCACTCTGCGGAGGATACGCGCGTCTGGCTGTATCCGGGTAAGTGAAAGTGAGGCTCAGGAGACGTGTTTTCTTTGCCTTTCCTACAAGCCTGCGACTTCAGTCGCGGGTGGTTGACATCCTCTTTCCTTCAAAAAGGTTTCTCCGGCCGTGACGATTCCATTCAGCTTCCTGTTGATGGAGTAGTATAAATCATAATACTCTTTTGTCGGAGCCGTCTGCAAATCGATGATGACATTCACGGGCAATGCAGCGGCAATCGAAATCCCTGTCTTATAATCGCAGTCTGCGACCTCACGCATATCTCCAATCCCGACCAGATCGGCGCCGCAATCGTACAACAACTTTTGGTAAATTGCAATAACATTGCAAAACACATTGAACTGGAAATTATTTATACGGTAATACTTCTAATCTGGTTGCTGACCGTCATGAGCTTTCCATGCACAGTCTGTGATTTCCATATTTGTAAAGGTTGCCAAAAAAGATGAATCCTCAGCACTACACGCATAAATACCGAAACTAATCTCCTTTGGAACATTGAACATATGACATATCCTCATTTGTTTATAGTCTATTCCATCGAAGGAATTTTCTACACAGAAGTCATCCTCCCTGCGGCTTAATCGAAACCATACAGACTTTATTGCGGCATCAACATCTGTAGATGCCCAGTCGGAGTAGCCGTTATTTGTGACAACACTTCCTGTAATCCGCGATTTTATTCCTCACCAAAAGAAAGATTATCCGTCACATTATCAG
>OMZJ01000121.1 GCA_900315495.1 uncultured Lachnospiraceae bacterium | reverse complement strand
CTTAGGAGGCGGACGCTCTATCCTGCTGAGCTACAGAGACAGAAGAAAGAACAGCGGCATGGCACAGACCGCCACCCTTTCAACAGCTAAAAATTGTAGCATAGATGCCAGAGAACGTCAAGAAAATCACGGCATCCCGTGCGGTAAATACATTGTCATCGAGCCCTGTATATCTAGGTTAAATCAATCCGTCAGGCCGGGAAAACACCCTGAGCGGCCGATCCGGGTCATGGCACGGAACCGCTCCATACGTCCGACTGAAGAGGACAGTGGGCGTCGCGGCAGAAACGTTGAAAAATCAACGTTTCTGCCGCGTTTGTTCCGTAAAACTGGCTAAGTCCGGAGATAAAAGGGCCGGACAAGTCTGACAGATCAGATATGACGGACGAACCGGGCGGATCAGACGTCCCCCCGGGCGTCGCGGAATACTTTCTCGATCTGCGGTTCCATGCAGGGGAGCCACCACTTCAGATATCCAGCTTTGGTGGGATGGATCGGATCAGCCATGTACAGCGCGCGCTCCCGGCGGGAGATGCGGTTGAAGGATGCGTTGTCCCACAGATCGATCACGCCGATCTTCCATTCCTTCTGAATTTCCTTCAGCAGCCGGACCATCCGGCCGTATTCCGGGCTGTCGTAGGCCGGATTGGTGTAGAACATCACCGGGCACCCCCAGCGCTTTTTCGCATAGCAGATGATGTATTCGATTGCGCCGGCCACAGTATGGGTGTCAAAATCTTCGAGGTTCTCCGATATCCCGACGGTTCCCAGCGGCTTCTTCTGAGTTGCATCATTCGTCGAGAGCTGGCAGATGAACAAATCCACCTGCTTCGCCCGGTTCCTCTTCATGCGGGCGATATAGGAATCTTCTCCGTCGTCCACAAGCGTCGTGCCGGAGACTGCTTCCTTGACCGCGCGGCATCCCGTGTGCCCTGCCAGATCCTCTACAAAGGAGATTCCCTGTGAGGCGGCGCCGTAGGTCACGGAGGAACCGAGGAAGAACAGCCGCTTTCCCTTCAGCGGGCTTTCTGTCTTCTCTTTGATGCTCCCGGGATTGTATTTCCTGCGGTTTCCCGGAAGAAGCGAGGTCTTCTGGTCATGCAGGCGGGCAAACGGCCCACTGCCGTCTGCAAATCCGCGGAAGATGGCCCATCCGGCTGCGGTCGCGGAATAAAGGAGAACTCCCGCTGCAGCTGCCCTGATCATATTCTTTTTCATCGTCTGTGCTCCTTCCTTCGCTGAGCTCTTTGATCCCTTTTTGAAGCTATTGTATATCTTTTTTTCTGACTATGCAAAGCATGGACGGGTTCCCGGACAGGCAGATGTTTTCATGCTGGAAAACGCAAAAAGGCGGAAGATATGAAAAACAGAGGGACATTGACAATTTCGAAACTGAAAAATTTGAAAAATCGTGAAAAAATTAACGATATAGTGTATAATAGAACTGCCAGTTTCCCCTGACATTGCAGAAGCAGAAAGATCTGCGTCAGATGAAAGATGAGACAGATGAGCCGGCAGAAAAATCCCCGCTGGCGCATCGGACGAGCCTGCCGGAAGGGCGCGAAGTCCGGCGCTTCGAGGGATTCCTGCCGGCATACGGGACAGACACTTTCGGCTGCCATGATCGGGAAACTTCAGGCGGTGAAAGAACAGCAAAAGTACAAGAGAAAGACAGCGAACAGACAGCAGACAGAAAAACAGGCAAAGGAGAGGAAGAACTATGGCATTTCAGAATGTAACACTGGTCGGCGGCGGCGTTCTCGGCGCACAGATTGCGTTTCAGTCGGCATTCAAGGGGTTCCATGTGACGATCTGGCTTCGCTCGGAGGGGTCCATCGGCCGTACGCAGCCGAAGATCGACCTGATCCGCCAGTCATATCTGAAGGAACTGGCCGGACTGCGCGCAAATCTCGGCAATCCGAGCTACAATTATCCCCGCGGGATTGTGGATTCCATGGAAGGGCTGGATGCGGCAAAGATTGACGCCCTGGAGAAACAGGTGGAGGAAGCTTACCACAGTCTGAAGATCACACTGGATCTGGCAGAGGCTGTGAAGGATGCGGATCTCGTTATCGAGGCGATGGCGGAGAATCTGGAGCAGAAGCGCGATATTTTCCAGAAGATGGCACCGCTCCTTCCGGAGAAGACGGTGCTTGTGACCAACTCCTCCACGCTGCTGCCGAGCGCGATGGCAGATGCCACCGGCCGTCCGGAGAAATTCCTGGCGCTGCATTTTGCCAATGAGATCTGGCGCTTCAACACCGCCGAGGTGATGGGACAGCCGAAGACAGATCCGAAATACTATGGGCAGGTGGTCGAATTCGCAAAGCAGATTTCCATGATTCCGCTGTGCCTGAAGAAAGAGCAGCCGGGATACATCCTCAACAGCATGCTGGTGCCGTTCCTGTTCTCCGCGGAGAGCCTGGCGGCAAACGACGTGGCAGATCCCGAGACGATCGATCAGACATGGCGGCTTGCCACCGGCGCACCGTCCGGCCCGTTCCGCATTCTGGATGTCGTAGGCCTGACCACCGCCTACAATATTGCCCTGATGACGCCGGGTGCGGACAACCCGGACAGCAATGCCGGAAAGATCCTGGCCTTCCTGAAGAAGTATATTGATGCAGGCAAGACGGGCATGGCGGCAGGAGAAGGCTTCTATAAATATAAGAAATAATATGGGAAACGGGCTGTGAGACATAAGCTGCAGACACAGTCTGAAAGGTACAGGCTGCAGGATACAGACGGTAAGTCACAGGCTGCAGACAGCAGGACTCCGTAAAAAAAGGCAGTCAGAAAATGCGGCAGAAGAAGCCCGGCACGGGCTGCGGCAAATGCAGGAAAAGCGGCGGCAGACATCCGAAAGGAATGTCTGCCGCCGCTTTCGGCGCAGAAAAATCCGCTCCGGGGCCGCCTGCGCAGCTGAAGATTTTTCAAAAATCGACGATTATATTTGCAAATATATTGCTTATCGTCAGAAATCACTTTGCAAAAAACGCGAAAAACTTTTCTTTGCTCCGGTATCTCGCGGATTCCTGCCGATTTATACTTCTCCCCGGAACCTGAAAAAAACAGCTGAGCAACTCACAGAGGAGGAAAACAGATGACAGGAAAGAAAGCTGCAAAGGCACTTGGCGTACTGACCATGGCCGGAGCAATTCTCGCCGCACAGGGCGGTGTCGTATTTGCGGACAGCACCACGGATTCCAGCACCGGAGATCCGATCATTGTACAGTTCTGGCATACCCGCGGCACGGGTCCGAACTACGAGGTGGTTCAGCACGAGGTAGAGACCTTCAACAGCACCATCGGCAAGGAAAAGAACATCGAGGTGCAGGAAACCTATATCGGAAGCTACGATGACATCCTTGCCAAGACGCAGCTGGCGGTGCAGTCCGGCGAGGTTCCGCAGGTCGTGGTTTCCGGAAACACCTATGTCAACTACCTGATCGAGGACGGTGTCCTGGCTGATATGGCTCTCCTGGCGGAGAAAACCGGCTGGGATCGCTCCAACATGCTGGATCCGTTCCAGGATATCGCGGGAAATACCGACGGCACGCTGTACAGTGTTCCGTATGTGAGATCCACTCCGATGTTCTATTATAATAAGACAATGGCGGATGCGAAGGGACTGACCGCGCCGGTAACCGTGGATGACATGGCCGATTTCTGCAGCGCACTGTATCAGGAGGGAGAAGTTTCCGGCCTCTGCCTGTATGATGACTTCGGCTATTATCAGGCGGCCAACCTCTATCAGATGGGTTCCGCCTACATCGCGGACGACGGAAATTCCTGCCCGGCACTGGATGACGGCGCAATGCTGAAGGTCCTGTCCGACTGGAGAAGCTGGGTAGATGCCGGATGGTGCGAGCCGTTTGATGTCACTGACGCGGGAAGCGTTGTCTCCGAGGAGTTCTCCCAGCAGAAGCTGGCAGCCGTGATCACCAGCTCCGGAATGCTTTCCACGATGCAGGGCATTGCGGACGATGCGGGATTTGAGCTCGGTGTCTGCCAGTATCCGACCTATGATGAGAACAACCGCGTAGCCATGATCGGCGGCGGCAATGTCTGCATCATCGGCGAGGGCAACAGCGATGAGCAGATCGCGGCTTCCTGGGAGTTTGTACAGTTCCTGATGAGCGATGAGGAAGTTACGTTCAATACACAGCACACGGGCTACGTGCCGACGACCAAATCGGTTGCGGACTATGATGATATGAAGACCTTCTGGGAGGAGAACCCGCTGTACAAAGTGGCGTACGATCAGGTTGTCACCGGCCACTGCCAGGAGCAGCCGTACAGCCCGTACCTTGCGGATTTCACCACGCTGGTGAACAACACGGTTTCTCTCCTGATTGCGGACCAGAGCATTGACGCACAGGAAGCGGTAGACCAGATCAAGAAGGAAAGCAGCAGCTACTTTACCGGAAGCGACGCCGGAAGCGCGACTGAGAGCGAGACGAATGGCCAGAATTGAGCTGAGACATATCACAAAAGAGTTCGGCGGAGTCGGGGTGATCAGAGATCTGAATCTGGTCATCCCGGACGGGAAATTCACCGTCCTGGTCGGCCCCTCCGGATGCGGAAAGACAACACTGCTCAGAGTGATTGCCGGGATTGGCCCGGCAACCTCTGGGCAGGTTGTCATGAACGGGCAGGATATCACCGATGTCGGGCCGGGCAAGCGCGACATCGCCATGGTTTTTCAGAATTATGCCATCTACCCGACGATGTCTGTCCGCGACAACATCGAGTTCGGGTTAAAGAACAAAAAGGTGCCGAAGGAAGAACGGCAGCGGCGGATTGACGAGGTCAGCAGGATGACAGGGCTGACCGGTCTTCTGGATCGGAAGCCTTCCACCCTCTCGGGCGGTCAGAGACAGCGGATTGCGCTGGCCCGTGCCATGGTCAAGAATCCCCAGGTATTCCTGATGGATGAGCCGCTCTCCAACCTGGACGCAAAACTCCGGAATTCGATGCGGTCCGAACTGATTGAGATGCACCGGCGGCTGAAGGCGACTTTCGTCTACGTCACCCACGATCAGGTGGAGGCAATGGCGATGGCCGACATGATCGTTCTGATCAACAAGGGTCAGATTGTCCAGAAGGGCACTCCGCGGCAGCTCTACAGCGATCCGGATCATGTCTTCACCGCGCAGTTTCTCGGCACACCGCCCATGAATATTCTCCCCTGTGAGGACGGCACCCAGGTCGGTTTCCGGCCGGAGAAGGCGATCTTCACGGAGACCAGACCCAAGGGACGGGCTTTCTGCCGGCCGGCGGAGATTGTCACCTGTGAGATGCTGGGAAGCGAGAGCGTCTGCAAAGTCAAGCTGGGCCTGCAGACCGTCATGATCAAGAGCGCCGATGAGACGCTGGAGCCGGGGCGCCGTCTGTGGCTTTCCACGGAAGATGACAGCCTGCTGTTCTTTGACGCTGCCGGGAATCGGATCCGCGCGGAGGGAGAAGAACGGGAGAAGCTCTGCAGAAAGGCGGCCGAGGGATGAATCCAATGACTGAAGAGAGCCCGGCAGTGACTGGAAGAAAACCGGCGGAGAGCGGAAGCATCCCGGAAACGGCAGAAGACAGCCCGGTGACGGAAAAAGGCACCGGCCCGGTCAGCTGGAGAGAGCGGGAGCTGCAGGCAGAAAAAGAGCTCGAAGAAGAGACAGAGCCGGATCTGGCAGCCTGGGACCTAGAGCGGCCGGCATCTGCGGCGGCCAGGAAGGCCGGCCGCAGGCGCAGGAAGGTGAGTGGGTGGATTGTCTCATGGCTGATGATCCTTCCCGCAATTGCTTTTCTTCTGATCTTTACCATCTATCCGATGGCCAATATTTTCCGGCTCAGCCTGTACCGGGGAAATGCGCTCAATCCGACCAAGCAGTTTGTGAGTCTGGACAACTTCCGCGAGATCTTTCTGATCAAGACGGATTTTCTCGTGGCGCTGAAAAATACCGCGTATTACACGGTGATGGTCATCAGCTTCCTGATTGCCCTCTCCCTGCTCTTTGCGCTGTGGCTGCGGGCAGACCGGAAGATCAACCAGGTAAGCCAGGTCCTTCTGTTCACTCCGTACCTGATCGCGACGATTTCGTGCGCATTCATCTGGTCGTGGCTGTACAATAAAAACGACTACGGCTTGTTCAACACGGTTCTGGGGTGGTTCCATCTGGGACCGGTTAACTGGCTCAATGATTCCGGCATGGCCATGAACTGCATCATCGTCATGAATGTGTGGAAGAATATCGGCTATTACGCGCTGATCATTCTAGCCTCCCTCAAGTCCATTCCGGCAGAGATCGATGAGGCCGCGCTGCTGGATCAGGCAGGCCCGCTTCGGAAATTCTTCCGGATCACGCTGCCGCTTCTGTCACCGCAGCTGTTCTTCATCCTGATCACGATCACGACCGGATCGTTCAAGGTATTCGATTCCGTGCGGATCATGACCAACGGCGGCCCCGGTGATGCCACGCGGGTTATCAGCATGTACATCTACGATTATGCCTTCCAGCGCAACAATACGCTGGGCGTCGCGTCGGCTGCCGGCGTTGTGCTGGTCGGAATTCTGGTGGTGGTCACCATCTTCTATTTCCGGTGCCTGGAAAAGAGGGTGCATTACCGGTAAGCAGAATCCGCTGCGGTCCGCTCCGGAAGGTTTCGGCGGCAGAACCGTACCGCCGGATGGAAAAGGATGTGCTGCCGCCGGTCGGAGATGATGCAGCTGCTGTCCTGACCTATGGTACAGATCGGAAATCATGCTGCCATCGGCGGAAAATTGTGTGGTACCGTCAGGAATGAACAGAAGCAAAGTAAATGCAGGAGAGAAATCCGCCATGAATGCAATGGAAGTTCAACAGGAAAAAGAGGACGCCGCGCGGGAGCGCAGGAGGCGGGTGAAGCACTTTTTCAGGAGGCTGCCCGGCGACGCGGTCAAAATCGCGGTGATTGTCCTCTTTGCCTTTCCGTTTTACTGGATGATCACCTCGGCCTTCAAGGGATATTATGAAACGATACAGGTTCCGCCGACCCTCTGGCCGAAAAATTTTACCTTTGAAAATATCAAAGAGATTCTGACCGGGCAGGACAATCTGATGCATTATCTTGCCAATTCCGTCATCGTCACGGCAGCGGTTCTGGCGATTCAGGTCGCGGTCATGGTGCCGGCTGCCTATGCCTTTGCCATCCGCAATTTTCCGCTCAAAAACCTGCTGTTCGGAATCGTTCTGGTCTCCTTTATGATCCCCGAGCAGATCACGTATATCAGCGTATACCTGATGTTCTCCAAAGCAAAGATGATCAATTCGCTCTGGCCGCAGATTCTGCCGTTCGGGGCGAACGCCTTCGGCATTTTCCTGCTGCGGCAGAGTTTCCGGCAGATTGACGGCGAAGTGCTGGAAGCGGCCCGCCTGGATGATGCGGGGGAGATGAAGATCATGTTCAAAGTGGCGCTTCCGATGTGCCGCTCAACCCTGATTGCCGTCATCATGTTCTCGGCGATCAGCATCTGGAACTCTTATTTCTGGCCCCTGGTCATGACCAACAGCGACCTGTACCGCCCGCTGACCCTTTTTGTGGAGAAACTCAAGCAGGACACGGACTGCGGCCTTCAGTGGAATCTGATCATGACCGGCAACCTGGTGCTGGTTCTGCCGATTCTTGTCATCTATTGCTTTGCCAGCCGGCAGGTCATCCGTGCCTTTACCTACAACGGAGTGAAGTAATCTTTTTTCGAAATTTCCCGGCCGGCAGGTCTGCACTGTATCCGCGCCGGGAAAAATCATATCCGGGGCGAATCCTGTCTCGAAGGCAGAATCTGTTTTATAATAATCATAAAATTAACGGGAGAAACAATGAGCAGACATGTGATTGTGATTTCCGAGGACGCGATGATCACGGAAGATCTGGAAACGTTGAAGAAACTGCCGGCTTTCGGGCCGGTGATCCAAAACGGCGCGGTGGTGAAAAGAGTACGGAGCATCTATCCGACGCTCACCTATCCCTGCCATACGACCATGATGACCGGGTGTTATCCGGATCGGCACGGCATTGTCAACAATGAACTGAGCAACGTGACGGAGCTCTCCTCGCCGTGGAACTGGTTCTACGACAAGGTCCGCGTTCCGTCCATCTTTGACGCGGCAAAGGCCGCCGGCCTGAAGACAGCGGCGGTGTTCTGGCCGGTCACCGGGCGGTGCCCGTCCATCGACTACCTGATCGATGAATACTGGCCGCAGCACGGCGAGAGCACGGAAGAGTGCTTCCAGGAGAGCGGAAGCTCCGAGGAAGTGATCGAAACCTGCATCCGTCCGCACACCTGGATGCAGGTGCACCGGGAACATCCGTACTGCGACGAGTTCCTCATGTCTTGCGCCTGCAGCGTGATTCGTCAGTACCGGCCGAATCTTCTGATGATCCATCCGGCCAACATCGACGGCTACCGCCATCAGACGGGCGTGTTCAGCGATAAGGTGACCCACGGCCTGCACGAGATTGACAACTGGCTGGCATGGCTGAGGAAGGCGGTCCGCGATGCCGGCATCGAACAGGACACGGATTTCTTTATCGTCAGCGATCACGGCCAGATCAATATCAGCCGGGTGACCTGCCCGAACGTCATGCTGGCCCGGGAGGGGCTGATCACAGTCGCGGAGGACGGCAGCGTGAAGGATTACCGCGCGATGATCAAATCCTCCGGCGCTTCCGCCGAGGTCTTCCTGCGCGACCCGTCGGACCGGGAAGCCGCGGAAAAAACCTACGCGGTGCTTCAGCGGATGTGTGAGGAAGGTGTTTACGGCATTGGCCATGTCTATACCAAAGAGGAGGCGGCCAAAGAACACCTGGCCGGTGATTTCTCCTTTGTGCTGGAGACGGACGGATACACCTCCTTCTCCGGAGACTGGAAGGGACCGCTGATCCGTCCGTTTGATACCTCGGATTACCGGTTCGGCCACGCCACCCACGGGCATCATCCGGATCGGGGGCCGTGGCCGACGATGATCGCCTTCGGCCCGGATATCCGGAAAGGTGTTCGGATAGACGAGGCACGGCTGGTGGATGAGGCGCCGACCTTCGCGGCGGCTCTGGGCCTGCGGATGAAAGATACCGACGGCCGTGTCCTGAGCGAGATCTTCAAGCAGGAAGAGTGAGCGGTTCCCGTTCACGCAGGCGGGCCGGAGTAGAACCCTCTTTCAGATGCAGGATCGTTCTTATTCCTGTATATCCGGCTGTGTGGCTTTGGTTATACCAGCAGTTTGGTCATCCATTTCCCGGAATAGTAGCGCAGAACCGGAATGACGCAGCCGCAGCTCCAGGACAGGGGTGTCGCCAGCCAGATCCCGATGGATCCGAGCCGCGATGCCAGCAGGTAGGCGAAGAAAATCCGCCCGGCCAGCTCGGTGAGGCCGGCGACCATGCAGGTATTGACATCTCCCGCTCCTCGGATCACATTCTGGTAGCTCTGCATGACGGCGCAGACCAGATAGGCCATGCCGATGATGGACAGGTAGGAAGCGCCGACGCGGACGGCCTCGGGATCCTTTGCGGGATCGAGAAAGATTGTCATCAGAGGATAGCGGAACACATGGGCACAGACGGCGATGACGGCGGCGCTGGCCAGCATGATGATCCGGGATTTCCAGAGGCCTTCCCGGATCCGGTCAAAGTACTTCCGGCCGATGTTCTGCCCCGTGAAGACGCAGAGGGCATTGCCCACCGAGAGAATCACCTGAATGGCCAGCTGGTCGATCTTGCAGGCGGAGGTATAGCCGGCCATGGTGTCCGGGCCGAAGGAGTTGATCAGCCGCTGCACGGAGAGATTCCCGATGGAGATCATGCAGCTCTGCAGGGAGCTGGGCACCGAAGTCCGGAAGACCTTGAACAGCGTATGCCGGTCCGGCAGGATCCCGTGCCCGTATTCGGGGGACAGGCCGAGACGCCGGCGGTTTTTCACAATCTGCCGGATGCTGTAGAACCCGGAGAGAAACTGTGCGATGACGGTTGCTGCCGCGGCGCCTGCGACCCCGGCGTGCAGCACCAGAATAAAGAACAGGTCCAGCCCGATGTTGCAGAAGGAGGAAACGATCAGGGCGTACAGCGGCGTCTTCGAATCGCCGGTACTGCGCAGGATTGCCGCTGCCCCGTTGTAGATCATCGACGAGAGGGAGAAGGCGAGGATGATGCGGATGTAGGGGAGGGCGTACGGCATCACGCTCTCCGGCACGTTGAGCAGGCGCAGGAGCGGGGCCGCAAAAAGGAATCCGGGCACGGAAAGCCCGATCCCGAGGATCAGCATAATCCAGCACATCGCGATGATCGTCCGGCGCATCTGCCGGCGTTCATCCCGGCCGAAGCACTGGGCGATAATAAGCCCGCCGCCGTTGGCCATCCCCAGCGCCAGATTCAGGATCAGAAACGTCAGTGTCCCCGTGCTTCCGACGCCGGCCAGGGCATTCGCGCCGAGATAGCGGCCGACAATCAGGGTGTCGACGAAGTTGTAGAACTGCTGGAAGATGCTGGCGATCAGCATCGGAACCGCAAAAGTCAGGATCTGCCGGAGGGGATTCCCCTGCGTCATGTCTTTCATACTCTGCCTTCTCCCCGCTCGAAACATCGGCGTCTTTCCCGGCAGAGGAAATGAAATCAGCCCTGCCGCCGGAAAATGTCCGAATTTTGATATTCTCTGTATGTTAGGCTAACACAGAAACCGGAGCGTGTCATCCGGTTTCTTTTTTTTCCGCCGGCATTCTCCCGCAGCCACGGGGGAAAACAGCTCCTCAATCATTTCCATGCGCATGGTGAGTCATTCGCCCGCGGTCCTGCGTGGAAAGGAACTTTTGACAGTGCTGTCTGCCTCGGGTATACTGAAGTCTGGAAAAAGATGACAGTGACAGGCGGAGGTATCGCAGTGAAATTTTTCATGCCGGTTCGGATTTATTCGGAGACAGATTGTGTGAAGCACCATGGCGCGGAGCTGGCGGCTCTGGGGCGCCGGGCGCTGATTGTAACCGGAGGCCGTTCTTCCCGGGAAAACGGGTCTCTGGCGGATGTCACGGGAGTGCTGTCGCAGGCGGGAATCCCCTTTGCGGTTTTTGACCGGATTGAACAGAACCCTTCAGTGGAGACGGCTCTGGCGGCCGCGAAGGCCGCCCTGGAATTCGGGGCGGACTTTGTGATCGGCGTCGGCGGCGGGTCGCCGATGGATGCGGCAAAGGCGGCCGCACTGCTGGCACGCCATCCGGGAAAGGGCGAGGCGTTCCTGTATGATCCGGAACCGGGGACCGATTCCGCCCGCCTGCCGCTGGCCCTGATTCCCACCACCTGCGGGACCGGGTCCGAGGCCACGCCGGTTTCCGTCCTGACGAGGAGAAGCCGGCAGACCAAACAGTCGATCCGGCATAAGGTCTTTGCCGATCTGGGGCTGGTGGACGGGAAATACCTTGCATCGGCGCCTGCCCGCGTCATCCGTTCGACGGCCGTCGACGCGCTGGCGCATCTCTGGGAGAGCCGGGTTAACGCGCATGCCGATGATTTCAGCATTATGTGCGCCAGAGAGGGGATGCGGCTCTGGGCGCGCAGCCGGGAGCTTCTGACCGGGACCGGGGAGATCTCCTCGGAGGACCGGCAGAATCTCATGAATGCCTCGACCATGTCAGGCATGGCGATTGCCCAGACGGGGACCAGCCTGCCGCACGGGCTTTCCTATCCGGTGACCGTCCGCCTGGGCATTCCCCATGGCATCGCCTGCGGGGTTTTCGAGGCGGGGTATCTGGCAGCCGCATCCAAAGAGGAGCGGGAAGAATGCCTGCATCTGGCCGGGTTTGCGGATCTGGCGGAGTGGAAGGCATATTTTGCAGTGTTGTCGGATCATCTGATCCTCCCGCAGGACCAGGTGCTTGCCGCCGCGGACCTTCTGGCCCGGAACACGGCCAAGCTGGCAAACGCACCTTTTCCCTGCGGGCCGGAAACGGTAAGGAAGATCGCGCTGGGCGGAGAATGACGCGGCTGAATCCGCGCACACGGAAGTCCTCATATTCTGCGGCGGCTCGCACGAATCCCGGGAATAACCGGACGATCAGAAAACGAATGAACCGGAAATAAGAACAAAGGAAACACGCAGATAAAAAATAAGAATGAATAAGAATAAAGAGAAATAAGATCAAAGAAGAGAGGAGATAAACAATCATGTTCAGGCCGATGAGAAGATTCAGGCAGCAGCTGACGGATGAGGAGGCCATGAGAATCCTGAAGGAGGGGCATCTGGGCGTCCTCTCGGTGCAGGGCGATGACGGCTATCCCTACGGAATGCCGCTGGACTACGTGTGCGACGATCGCGGACGCATCTATTTCCACTGTGCGGGGGAAGGGCACAAGATGGATGCCATTCGCCGGGATGACAAGGTATCCTTCTGCGTCATGGATCAGGGCACGGTGGATGAGGGCGATTTTGCGCGCCGGGTGAACTGCGTCATCGTGTTCGGGAGAATCCGGATGCTGGAAGACCGGGAGCAGATCAAACAGAAGGCCATGGAACTGGCCATGCACATCTTTCCGGAACAGAAGGCGTTTTATCAGAAGGATCTTCAGACCAGCGGAAACCGGGTGCAGGTGCTGGAGCTGACGCCGGAGCACATCACGGGAAAGCGCGTCCACGAACAGTAAACCGGTTCGCGGACAGGGCGGGCGGACTGCCCGCCCAACTTGATTCCGGGACGCCTGCAGAGAGCAGTCCGGCCGCAGTCCGGCAGAGGGGATGACAGGGGAAGATGCCATGATTTTCGGAATGACGTATTACCAGATCTGCATGTACTTTCTGATCTATTCGTTTCTGGGCTGGTGCCTGGAGGTGGCCTACCATGCGCTGAAGCTCGGAAAGATCGTGAACCGGGGATTCCTGAACGGCCCGGTCTGCCCGGTGTACGGGTTCGGGGCGCTGGCGCTCTACATCCTGGTGCACTATCTGCCCAAAAGCGCGGGGAGCGGCGAGACCAATGTGCTGGCGGTATTCTTCGGCGGCATGATTCTGTGCACGGCCGTGGAATTTGCCGCGGGCTTCCTCCTGTACCACCTGTTTCACACCCGGTGGTGGGATTACAGCAGCCTGCCCCTGAACATCGGCGGCTATATCTGCCCGCTGTTCTCGGTGCTGTGGGGCATTGCCTGCGTCATCGTGGTAAAGTACGTGCACCCGGTGGTGCAGCACACGTCGGATGTCTCCATCCCGCCAAAATACGGGTGGCCGGTGATGGCGGTCCTCTATGCGGTTTATCTGGTGGACCTGATTGCGACGGTCCTCACTGTGGCCGGCATGAACCGGAAGCTGGAGGAGCTGGACCGGGTGAATCAGTCGCTCCGGGTGGTGAGCGACGGCCTCTCCGAGGCCATCGGCGGCACGACGATCAAGGCGTCCGAGAGTGTCGGGGAGGCCCGGGTCCAGGGCGCTCTGGCCAGGGCGGAATGGAAGGAGGAAGTCGGAAGCCGCGTGGAGGCGCAGCGGATTGCCCATGCGGAGCATAAGGCGGAGAACCTTGCGCGGATTGACCAGGTGAAGGACAGACTTGAAACCGCGGCGGATGAGAGCCGTGCGCGGATCGATGGCGTCAGGGACGGCCTGCAGGCTGCGGCGGCGGAGAGCCGCGGGGCGGTCGAACAGAAGAGGGCAGAGATTGCCGACCGGCGGGATGCGCTGATTCTGGATCTGGCGGGACACCGCGTCTTCGGCTCCGGCCGTCTGCTGCGCGCCTTCCCGGATATGCGCTCGCGGGATCACGGGCAGCTTTTGGAGCAGATCAAGCAGGTCCTGCGGGACAATGAGAAGAAATCCGGGAGCGGAAAATCCTGAGCCGCAGGCAGGTTCCGCGGAAAAATGAGAAAAGACAGCCGGCTGCAGCCTGCAGGCAGCCGGCAGGACAGGTTTCACGGGATGATTTCGAGCGAAAGTGCAGAGTGTGACAGATTTCGACGAGTGGGAACACGGTTCACTCTGCGGAAAAGGTGGGAGGAGAAAGGCATGCTGCTGAATCGGTACGGATTTGTAACAATGCAGCTTTCAGAAAACGAGAATCCGGCGGTCAGGCGGGTGGCGCTGGCGCTGCGGTCGGACCTGAAGAAGGTACTGGACAGCCGGGTGAATGAGAGCAGTCTGACCAGGGGAGCGGTGATTCACATTGCGACGGAGGGCGTTCTTCCGGCGCCGGTGCCGATTCCTGACGAACTGCGTGAGGCAATGTGCGGCAGCGACGGAGCGCTCCGGCGGGAGAATTATGTGATCGCGGTGCGCGGCGGCGAGCTGTGGCTCTGCGGCAGCGACCGGCGCGGGACAATCTACGCGATCTACGAGTTTTCCGAAAAGTGGCTGGGGGTGTCACCCTGGACCTTCTTTGCGGATGTCCCGGTGCACAAAAAGCTGACCGTGGAGATTCCGGAGGGAACCCTGTGTTCGGATTACCCGGTGGTGGAGTACCGCGGCGTCTTCATCAACGACGAGGAGGAGCTGGAGCACTGGGCACAGCGGTATATGGGGGAAGAGACGATCGGCGTCAAAACCTACGGGCACTTCTTCGATCTGCTGCTGCGGCTGAAGATGAACTATATCTGGCCGGCCATGCATGTGAATTCCTTCAACGCGAAGCGCGAAAACGGCGCGCTGGCGGACGCCTGCGGCATTGTGGTCGGCACGTCCCACTGTGACATGCTGATGCGCTCCAACAACCGGGAGTGGAAACCCTGGCTGGCGTCCAAAGGTTACAAGAACGTGGAGTACGATTACTCGATTCCGGGCCGCAACCGGGAGATCCTGGAGGAGTACTGGCGGGAGAGCGTGGAGCAGAACCGCGATTTTGAGGTCTGCTATACCCTCGGCATGCGGGGGATTCACGACAGCGGCTTTGAAACGGAAGCACTGAGGGGACTGCAGGGAGAGGAGCTGCGCAGGGCAAAGATTGACCTGCTGGAGTCGGTCATCAATGCGCAGGAGCGGATCCTCACGGAAACCCTGGATAAGCCGACGCTCAAGACATTCATCCCCTACAAGGAAGTTCTGGAACTGTATGACAACGGCCTCCGGGTGCCGGAGGACCTGACGCTGATCTGGGTCAACGACAATTACGGGTACGTGCGCCGCTATCCGGATGAGAAGGCAAAGCGCCGCCCGGCCGGAAACGGAATCTACTACCACAATTCTTACTGGGCGCCGCCCGGGGCGAGCTACCTGTTCCTGGATTCCATCCCCCTCGCGCAGACGAGAAACGAACTGAAAAAGGCCTTTGCGGAGGGAATCCGCAAAATCTGGGTCACCAACTTCGGCGCGCAGAAGCCACTGGAGGAGGAGATGACCTTCTATGCGCAGCTGGCCTGGGAGACGGGAAAGCCCGATCCGATGACGGACGACGAGCAGGAATTCCTGCAGCAGTGGATCAACCGTACCTTCAGCGGGAACCACGGGGAGGAACTGGCGGGGCTTCTGGTGCAGTTCGACCAGATCACCAATGAGCGCAAGGTCGAGCAGATGGATACCGACGCGTTTTCGCAGACCCTGCACGGGGATGAGGCGGCGGAGCGCATCCATCTGTATGAATCCATGATGAAGACGGGCGACCGGATCTGGCGGGAGCTGCCGCCGGAGGAGCAGGATGCCTTCTTCGAGTTGGTGCTGATGAAAATCCACGCGGCCTATGATACGGCGTGTATGTTCTACTATGCCGACCGAAGCTTCCTTTGCGAGCGCCGCGGCAATCCCCGCGGGGCGGGTGTATATGCGGACCGCTCTCTGGCGTACGAGCGCCTGCGCCGCCGGATGCTGGCGTATTACAATCACCGGGTGGCCAATGGAAAATGGGACGGCATCCTCACGCCAGAGGATTTTGCGCCGCCGCGCACTTCCTGCTGCCCGGCCTGCGCAGTACCGCTCGCGGTCGGGGACCCCGCTATGCAGGTGCACCTCTGGAATGAGGGGGATGCGCTGAACTTTGTCTCCGGCGACGGGGCAAAGTGGATTGAGATTGCGAACACGGGCAGCGGAAACGTTTCATGGAAGCTGACACTCCCGGACTGGCTGTCCAGCCTGGACGGCCGGACGGAGGGCACGACAGAGGTGGAAGAGCGGATCCTTCTGGCGCCGGACGCCGCCGTACTCCGGGAATATCCGGGAGAAACGCTGGAAGGTGTTCTCCGGGTGGAGCAGACCGACGGCCCGCTGGTGCGGGAAATCCCGGTCCGCTGCCGGATCCTGCCGGAGGATGCGCTGTCCTCCTTCGCCCGTGTTGAGGATGATGGCATGATCTCCGTGGAGGCCGAGCGATTTGACATGGAGCAGTCGGATCTCTCCGCGTGGAACATCATCCCCGGACTCGGCCGCTGCCGCGGCGCCCTGATGGAGGCGAAAAAAGCAGCCGACAATTCCTGGAAGGCGGCGCCGGGGGCGCTGACCTACCGGATCTATGTGACCGAGGAAAGCCCGAAGGTGATCCAGATCCACCGGTATCCGTCTCTCAATTCCGTCGGCCGGCTCCGCGCCTGCGTTTCTGTGGACGGCGGTGCGGAAATCCTTCTGGAAACAGAAGCAAATGATGAGCACCGCGGGACCTGGGAACTCAATGTCCGGGACGGGGTGGACCGCGTGGAGGCGCCTCTTCCGCTCCTTGCCGTCGGACCGCACACGGTGCGGATCCGTGCGCTGGATCCGTATCTGGCGTTCTCCCGCTTCGTGATCATCGGGGACGGCAGGGATGCGGGCAATACCGGCATTGCGGCAGATCACGACGGGCGGCTCCCGGCCGTGACGGATCTGACAGCGCTGGGGGACCGGCTGTACGGCCCCGCAGAGGAGGAAGTCGTGCAGGTCGGTGCGCTGCCGGAGGTATTCGACGAGAATACGCTGGTGGATGAAGATATCATCCGGGCAGTGTCCCAGTACAGCCGTGCGCCGATGACAGATGCCGCGTCGATCCTGCGCCCGGGGGATGCGCCGGTGCCCGAGCACGGCGGAAGCATCCGGATCGAGGCGGGGAGTGCCCTGGCGGAGACGCCGGACGCGCACACCGAAGGGACCTGGAACCACTGCCGGAGCCTGTCGCACCATGATACCGGGATTGCCATGTTCGTCCGGTATCCGGAGCTCTCCTGGCGTACACCCGAACCGCTGGAGCGGCTGCCGGAATTTCCGTCCCTCCATTACCGCTTCCTGGCCGATGGCGGGGAATACACCGTCTGGGTGTACCTCTTCCTGTGGGGAAGGCGGGATTCTCATTTTCACCTGCAGATCGATGACCGTGAGATTCCGGAGAAGGAACTGTACGGCGGACATAGGATCTGGCGGTACAGCTTTGAGAACAGCTGGAAGTGGGTGCCGGCGGTCCGGATCAAGCTGGCGCCGGGCCTGCACGAACTGTGTTTTGTCGCGGAGAGCGCCAGGCTCCGGGTGGACCAGATCTGGCTGGATCGGACAGGAGAGCTGCCGCCTCTGACGGTGTGAGTGGGTGAGGTGACATCTCCGGGCCGGTGACAGGACTTGCACTGCTGCAAAAAACGGAAGGCAGCAGTGCAAGTCTGATCCGGAATTGCCGTCGGGCAGAAAAAGAGACAGGAAATACGGAAATGAAAACAGGCGGGCACTCGCGAAGAGTGCCCGCCTGTCTGTTCATTTCCTGTTGAAAGATGATTTTGAATGGATGCCGTTGGATGTCGGTCAATGCCATTGTCGGCAGTTTGCTGCCGCCGCCGGAAGAATCATCAGAATCGTCAGATGGCCGCCGAGTCCGCCCAGGTCAGGCCGTAGAAGGCCTCCATCATCTTGCGGATCTCGTTCTTCATCCCGGCGCACGCAGACGCCTCGTCGGCGAAATGCAGGGTGCCGATATGCTTTTTGTTGTCGTCAAAGTACACGTCCCAGCCGTTCTTGTGCTTCTCCATACAGATCCGGTTCTTGCGGGAGCCGCCGATTTTGTAGAATTTATCCGGTACGAGATGTTTCTTGAAATATGCTGCCAGTTCTTTTGTCGTCATAATCGCTGCCTCCTGCTTCTTGCTGTATATTTATCCGATCTGATCCGGATATGGAATGGAAGAAGGAAAGCTGCCGGTGCGGCAGATCCCCGCTTCCCATAATCAGGATAGCTCGGAAATGTGTACAAAGAATTCTCAAAGAGTGAAATTTCTGTGTCACCTCCGTGTGTCGGGGACACGCAGAACACTTACAACGGTTTTAAAAACTCCTGCAAGTGGTTTTTAAAACTACATATAATATAGCATGGATTCTGCCGCAGCGCAAGGGGGAATCCAGATCATTTTTCAGACGACATCAGGTCGTGTCAGGAACAATTCCGCATATCCGGGATAAAAAACGGACAAAGGCGGCGGATGGCGGCCGGCCGTCGACCACAACGGTTGACTTTCCTGGTTTCACAGGGTAAAATATCGAAAGTCTCCGCCGGAAATCCGGCGGACAGTCTGCAGTCTGATTAATCATCGGTGCCGCGCCTGAAAGCAGGCTCCGTACGGTCCGGTTCGCGGGAAGGAAGAAACAGCCTCCCGGAACCCAGAGTGACGGGATCATTACAGGATCAGCTGCGTCAGGGAGGTTATTAGTATGGGGTTATTTGACGGCATCAAGACAAATGCGATTGCCGCAGTAGTCAACGGCGCATTGAATTATCTCGAGAAGGATCCGGAGACCAACATCCCGAAGCTTCTCGATATGGTTGACAAGTATTCTCCGGATGGATGGTACGAGACCCAGCGCGCGTACATGCGCAAATTCCTGGTGGAGGAGAAGGGCAACTGGTGGGATCTGGCGCTGAAGTTCTATGATCTGGACCCGGGTGTGCGCAAATCCTTCTTCCGCAACTTCATCACCAACGCAAGCCTGAAGGGCACCGCAAAGCAGAACGAGACGGTCAAGAAGTACGGGTGTAATGCGCCGTGGGCCATCCTCATGGATCCGACGTCCGCCTGCAACCTGCACTGCACCGGCTGCTGGGCTGCGCAGTACGGCAACCGCCTGAACCTGTCCTACGATGACATGAATTCCATCATCGAGCAGGCGAACAAGCTCGGCTGCTACATGTTCATCTACACCGGCGGCGAGCCCACGGTCCGCAAGGATGACATCTTCAAGCTCTGCGAGGCACATCCGGATTCCGAATTCCTGGCATTCACCAACGGAACGCTGATCGACGAGAAGTTCTGCGAGAACATGCTGCGGGTCAAGAACTTTGTCCCGGCCATCTCGGTCGAGGGATTTGAGGAAACCAATGATGCGCGCCGCGGCCAGGGTGTCTACGACAAGGTCATGCACGCGATGGATCTGCTGAAGCAGAATCATCTTCCCTTCGGCATCTCTGTCTGCTACACCAGAGCAAACATGGAGACCGTGACCAGCGACAAGTTCCTTGACTGGATCTGCGACAAGGGCGCGCTGTTCGCATGGTACTTCCACTTCATGCCGGTCGGCAAGTCCGCCAATGTGGACCTGATGCCGACGCCGGAGCAGAGACTCCAGATGGTGGAGCGCTTCAAGCACTTCCGCGCGACGAAGCCGATCTTCACGCTCGACTTCCAGAACGACGGCATGCATGTCGGCGGTTGCATCGCCGGCGGACGCCGCTATCTGCACATCAACGCGAAGGGCGATGCGGAGCCGTGTGTGTTCATCCACTACTCCAATGTGAATATCCACGACCATTCGCTGCTGGAGGTTCTGCGGAGCCCGCTGTTCCAGGCTTACCACGACAACCAGCCGTTCAATGAGAACCACTATCGTCCGTGCCCGATGCTCGAGAATCCGGAGCGCCTGCGCGACCTGGTGCACAAGACCGGCGCGGTGAACACCGATTACCAGGATCAGGAGCCAGTGGACGAGCTCTGCGCAAAGACCAAGCCGTATGCCGATACCTGGAAGCCGGTGGCAGACCAGATGTGGGCGGAGTACAAGCCGTCCTGGGGCGAGGAGCACAAGGCTGAGGTCGCCGCTGAGAAAGAGGCTGCCGAGGAAGCGCTGGAGCGCAAGCCGGATGATCCGACGCTGTACCACGAGGAGCCGGAGACTGCCAACGCGTAAAGGATAAAGCAGTGCGGCAGAGGCGCTCTGCCTCTGCCGCAGAAAACAGACATACAAAAAGCGGAGAAACCGTAGTTGCGGTTCCTCCGCTTTCATTTGTTCTGTCTGTGACAGTCACGCTGCGTGTGTCTCATGTGTAACATGGTAACCGGTGGCAGGCTTCCCCTGCACGGACTCCCGAAATGGCTTCAGGCTTTCCCGGAAACAGACCGGCTGCTCTTATTTGACGTCTGATGTACTTCCAACGGCAAACATGATGATGACCGTGGCCACGGCATTGTAGATCAGCATGACGCCCATCAGCCGGATCATTTCCATGGCCGTCGCCAGCGGGCGGACATACATGCCGATTGCGATGATGACGTTGAAGCAGGCAAGGAGCAGGGCCAGCCACCAGCGGGGGTAGCCGTAGCGCTTCAGTGTGATGGACTGGGACAGCATGTACATCCCGAAAATCATGATGATGATGGATATCAGAGATTCCGTGATGCCGGTAAACGGTTCCGGCTTGAACAATATCATGAAACCTAATACAATCATGACGAATCCGGTGGCGGTATCCATTGTGGTATCCGCAGTGATCTTCTTGCTGGGGTTCAGGTTGTGAACGGACTGCACAATGCCGCCGGCTGCGGCGATAAAGCCCAGCGCGCGGAACAGCACGTTGGGAGACTGCGGAACAGCGATCAGCACGATGCCTGCGCCGATCATGATGACAACATTCAGGAGAATGTTCTTTGACATGGTTATTAACATTTTCAGCATGAGACGGACAGCCTCCTTACTCGGATTCCCTCTGAAGACAATAAAAAAAGACAATAAAAAGCCTCTGTGCCCTCAAAAACGCAGAGATATCATGACGTTCTGTGAAGACAACAGATCATTCAGATCTTATAAGGCCGCCGCGCGTTTGTCAATGCCGGCTGACGGAGGAATCGATTTTTAATAAATGCGGGACTGGTAGAAAATCCGGTGTGATTCTCCGGAGACAGCAAGGGGGATTCCGTCCGGCTGCCGGACGGACACGGAGGGACAGCCCTGTCTGTCAGGATGCACGTCTGGTGATCGCGCGGAGATTTTGGATGAGGGGAAAAACGTACGGTAAAACCGATTCGGCGGGAACAGAGAATATGCCGGAAGGAAGGGAAAACGATATGAATCACAGATCTGCAGGCGGTTACCGCACAGCGGTGTTTGACCTGGACGGAACCATTCTGGATACACTGGAGGATCTCTATGGCAGCGTCAATGCCGCACTCCGGTCCGTGAATCTTCCCGCGCGCAGCCGGGAGGAAGTCCGGCAGGCGGTAGGCAACGGTGTATTCCGGCTGATGCAGCTGTCTGTGCAGCCGGAGACGCCGGAGGCGGTGCTGCAGCAGGCGTTTTCGGTCTTTCAGGCGGATTACGCGGTGCACTGTGCGGACCACACGGCGCCGTACCCCGGGATCCCGCAGATGCTGGGGCGCCTGCGCGTGGCGGGAATCCGGCTGGCGGTAGTTTCCAACAAATCGGATTCCGCGGTCCAGAAATTGATCCGGCAGTATTTCCCGGGCCTCTTTGATTCCGTGGCTGGGGAACAGCCGGGCGTGCGGCGGAAGCCTGCACCGGATACCGTCAATCGTTGCCTGGCGGAGCTGTCGGCAGACCGGAAAACAGCCGTGTACATCGGCGACTCGGAGGTGGACCTGGAGACGGCGGCGAACGCCGCGATGGATGTCATCTCCGTGAGCTGGGGATTCCGGGACCGGCAGGTGCTCGAGCGGCTGGGGTCTCCCCTGATTGTCTCCACGGCGGAGGAACTGGAACAGGCAGTTTGCGGAAACAAAGGAGCAGGAAACAAATGATCTGTGTGACAGTGAACCAGGATCTCTACCGGTATGAAATCAATGCGATGTTCCGGGCTTTCTGGCCGGAGCAGGAAGTACAGGTTATTCTGGAGGGCGGGCAGATCCGGAGAAAGTCCGAACGGCCGGTGATTCTGTTTGAAGCCGCGATTGTCTATGCGCCCGACCGGCTGACCCTCACCATCCCGGAAAATGCCGGCCTTCTGACCTTTACGCCGCTCCCGGAGGAATGCACGGAGTTTGGAGACGGTGCCGCGGTCTTTGACGAGAAGTCCCACGCGCTGAAAACCGCGCTCAAGCATCTGCTGTACCGGGCGCTGTCTCAGGTCACCGGAAAAAGTCTTCCCTGGGGGGAACTGATCGGGATCCGCCCGACGAAGCTTGCCATGGAAATTCTGGAAGAGGGCGGCACGAAAGAGCAGGCGGCGGAGCGGATGATGGCGGAGCACAAGGTGTCGAGGGAGAAGGCGGTGCTCTCCGCGCAGATCGCGGAACGGGAGAAGGAGATTCTCTCCCGGCTGCACACGGAAAACGGCTGCAGCCTTTATGTGAATATTCCGTTCTGTCCCACGACCTGCCTGTACTGTTCCTTCACCAGTTTCCCCATCGGCGCATGGAAGGACCGCGTGGACGACTACCTGGATGTGCTGGAGCGCGAGATGCGGGAGACGTCTGCGCTGATGAAGGCGCAGGGCAAAGTAGTGGACACGGTCTATATCGGCGGCGGGACGCCGACGACGCTGAGTCCCGCCCAGTCTGACCGGCTGCTTTCCATGATCCGGAAATACTTTCTGGACGGACAGCCGGAACCGATTGAATTTACGGTGGAGGCCGGGAGACCGGACAGCATTACGGCGGAAAAAGTGCGGGTCCTGAAAGCGCATGGTGTCAGCCGGATGAGCGTGAACCCGCAGACGATGAACGACCGCACGCTGCGGCTGATCGGCCGGCGGCACACGGTGCAGCAGACGCTGGAAGCTTATGCCTGCGCACGGGAAGCCGGGATGGACAACATCAACATGGACATCATCCTGGGCCTTCCGGAGGAAACCGCGGCGGACGTGCAGCACACGGTGGATGAGATCGTCCGGTTGGCACCGGATGATTTTACGGTGCATTCCCTGGCGCTGAAGCGCGCGTCCCGGATGATGAAGTATATCGAGGAGAACGGATTTTCCACGATTCGCAACACCGACGAGACCATGCGCATCGCCGCGGAGGGCGCCGCGCGGATGGGGCTTGTCCCCTATTATCTGTACCGGCAGAAAAACATGTCCGGCAATTTTGAGAATGTCGGCTACGCCAGACCGGCGCAGCGGGATGTGGCGGGCCGGATCATGGCCCCGGCCCGCTACGGCATTTACAATATCCTGATTATGGAAGAGAAGCAGACAATTCTGGCGCTGGGGGCAGGAGCAATCACGAAACGAGTCTGGGACCGCGGGGAGAACGGCATCCGGATCGAGCGGTGCGAGAATGCGCGGGAACTGGACGTCTACATGAATCATATCGCGGAGATGATCGACCGGAAGCGCCGGCTCTTCGCCGAAGACTGACAATTCCAACAGGTCGGCCCGCGGGGGGGTCGGCTGCCGGGCGCAGTCTGTGACCGCACATCCTTCTCAGACGATCGGACGATTCATCCAAAAGAGAGCCGCAGGAAACAAATTCCTGCGGCTCTCTGAGTCCGTTCACAAAATCACTTTTGATCAGTTGTCGTTGTACCCGTTCGGGTTCTTCACCTGCCAGTTCCAGGAATCCGCGCACATCTCATCGATGTCATACTCTGCCTTCCAGCCGAGTTCCTTTGCCGCCTTGTCGCATTTGGAGTAGCACACCGGGACATCGCCCGCGCGGCGCGGCTTGATGACATACGGAATGCTGTGGCCGCAGGCCTTCTCGAAGGCGTGAAGCACGTCAAACACGCTGTAGCCCTTGCCGGTGCCGAGGTTGTAGATGGATACGCCCTCTTTATCCGCCAGTTTTTCGATGGCCTTGACGTGGCCGCGCGCCAGATCTACCACATGGATGTAGTCGCGGATGCAGGTGCCGTCCGGCGTCGGGTAATCGTTGCCGAAGACGTTGAGCACCTTCAGCTTGCCGATTGCAACCTGGGCGATATAGGGCAGCAGGTTATTCGGGATGCCCTTGGGATCCTCGCCGATCAGGCCGCTCTTGTGGGCTCCGATCGGATTGAAATAGCGCAGCAGAATGACGTTCCACTCCGGATCTGCGGTGTGGAGGTCGGTAAGGATCTGCTCCAGTGTCCACTTGGTCCAGCCGTAGGGGTTGGTCGGCGTGCCCTTCGGGCAGGATTCGGTGATCGGAATCTGCGCCGGATCCCCGTATACGGTTGCGGAGGAGCTGAAAATGATGTTCTTCACACCGTGGCGGCGCATCTCATCGACCAGGATGAGTGTTCCGCTGATGTTGTTGGTATAGTACTCAATCGGCTTCCCGACGGACTCGCCGACCGCCTTCAGCCCGGCAAAATGAATCACTGCATCAATCTTTTCCCGGTCGAAGATGTCTTTCACCGCGGCGCGGTCCAGCATGTCTGCCTTGTAGAATGTCAGATCCTTCCCGGTGATCTGCTTCACGCGCTCCAGCGCCTTTTCGCTGGAGTTGTAGAGGTTATCCATCACGACAACTTCATATCCTGCGTTCAGCAGCTCCACACAGGTGTGACTTCCGATGTACCCGGCACCGCCGGTGACCAGTATCTTCATAATGATATCCCCTCCTGTCGATGATTTGCCTGAATATGCGTCATCCCGTCCGGCGTTTACGCCAGCCGGTGCGCGCCGTCTCCGATGCTGACCACATAGAAGTCAGCCGCGTAACCGATCGTCTCCAGATATTTCTTTCCAACGCTCTCGATGAAGCGGTCCACCGCATCGTTTTTTACAATGCTGACCGTGCAGCCGCCGAAGCCGGCACCAGTCATGCGAGAGCCGATCACGCCGTCGCAGGCCCATGCGGCCTCCACCAGGGTATCCAGCTCTTTGCCGGTCACCTCATAGTCATCCCGGAGCGACACGTGGGAAGCGTTCATCAGCTTGCCGAAAGCCGCGATGTCGCCGGCCTGAAGGTCGCGGACAGCCTCAATCGTGCGGGCATTTTCATAGACGGCATGCTTTGCGCGCTTCACCCGCACCGGGTCCTTGATGGCGTTCTTGACTTCCTCAAATTCAGCCGGCGTCAGCTCACCGAGGCTCCGGATGTTCCGGACCTTCTGGATTTCCGCCAGCGCGGTTTCGCACTCGGATCTGCGCGTGTTGTATGCGGAGGAACCGAGGCCGCGCTTCTTGTTGCTGGACGCGATGACAATCTTCGCGTCGTCCAGACGGATCGGCGCGTAGGTGTAGTCGAGGGTGGCCGTGTCCAGGAAAATGGCGTTGTCCTTCTTTCCCATGGCAACCGCAAACTGGTCCATGATGCCGCAGTTCACGTGATTGTAGTGGTTTTCGGAGTACTGCCCGTATTTTGCCAGATCGACCATCGTCAGATCATCGTATCCGAACATGTCCTTCAGCATGACGCCGGTCAGAACCTCCAGCGAGGCGGAGGAGGAGAGGCCGGAGCCGTTCGGAATGTTTCCGTAGACGACAATGTCCATGCCGGAAAGCACCGGATGCTTCTTTTCGCCGAACGTCCACATCACGCCCTTGGGATACGCGGTCCAGTTTCCCTCTTCCCCGAGAGAGAAATCGTCCAGGGAGGATTCGACGACGCCGACCTTTTTAAAATTCATGGAGTAGAAGCGAAGCTTCCGGTCGTCTCTCCTGCGCGCCGCCATATAGGTGCCGATGGTCAGGGCACAGGGGAAAACATGTCCGCCGTTGTAATCGGTGTGCTCGCCGATCAGGTTCACGCGCCCAGGGGAGAAGTAGGAGCGGATGTCGCCCTCCCCGCCGTAAAGCTTTTTGAAGCATTCCAGTACTTCGTTGATCATCATAGCTACCTCCGGTATCCGGGATTGTCCCGAGATGTTTGATTTGATTTCGGAAGCATTCCGCTGCGGCAAAAGGCCTGCAGAGGTGTTCGCGGAATGCTCCTGTCCTGTGGCTATTATAATGGAAAGAATGTGATTTCACAATGGCCGGGGGTCGGAGGATCTTGGCTTTACGGTCTTTTCGCTGTTGAAAAATTGCGCAGGTTCCACCTGCTGCCCGGAAGAGAACAGCGGTTCGGGGCCGAATGGCACGGTGCAGGCTGCTCCGAACGTGTATTCCGCGAAAGGCTCAGAAAATCCCGGAACGAGGAATTGTGAGAGCGGCGGATCCCGCGGACAGCATGGGAAGGCCTGCAGACCGGTTCGGATGCATCGGAATGTGAAAAGCAGGAAAAAATCTGCGCAATATTGAGTAAAGAACCCCGGGATTTCCCCATGAAATTTACACAGATTTCATTGCCACGGTATGGTATACTTCCATACGGCATTTTGTCGCTGCGCGATTTGCGGCAGGTCACAGGCCGCAGGACAGCAGGTTATTCAGTGAGGTGTAAGATGAGCGATCAAATTCTGGAGGAATCCGGAAAGGCAGCAGGACCGGCAGATTCCAGGGCGGCGGCCGGAACCGGCGAACAGACGCAGAAAGGTGAGAAATTGAAAAAGACACCCGTGTACGGAGTCCCGGTGTCGGACGGAAAGAGATTTCATATCAGAAAGCATCCGGCGGTCTTCATTGAGGCGGCCATTTTTGCCGTCATTTACATTGTGCTCCTGGTCTGGGGCTGCCACTACAATGGCTTCCAGGCGCGCATGTTCTTCGGCGTGGCGGCACTGTTTGCCGTGGCGGAGGCTGTTCTTCTCGTGGCGGTGAATCTGCCCCGGAAGGGGCGCATTGCGGCGTCTCTTCTCTGCGCGGCAGCCGCGGCGTACGCATTCATCGACTATTTCGCCCACGGCATGTCGTGGCGGGATTACTTTATCCTGCTGACAGCGGTGGCCGCGGCGGTTTTTTTTCTGATGCAGAGCCCGGAGATGGGGCCGAAGTTTCACAATGTGGCCGGCATGGTCATTGCCTGCTGCATCCCCTTCCTTCTGTTCTGGTCCGTCGAACTCTACAATCATGAATGGTCCACGCTGGTGGACCATGCACCGTTTGTCAACTATGCGCTGTACTACCTTCTCTTCGGTGTGCTGCTCTTTGCGACGGGCCGGCCGAAGATTTCCCTGACGGTACAGATCATTGCGATCGGCGGGTTCGGCATCGCCAACTATTTTGTCATGCTGTTCCGCACCAACCCGATTGTGCCGTGGGACATCTACTCCCTGGGTACCGCGATGGAAGTAGCAGGCAACCAGACGTTCATGATCAACTGGATGTTCGCCTTTGTCACCGGCGTGATCCTGCTGCTTCTGGCGCTTGCGTTCCGCCTGCAGGTTCGCTTCCGCAACTGGGTGGTTCGCCTGGCACTCACCGCGGCCACCTGCGTGACACTGGGATTCTTCCTCAATTACCTCTGGCAGGATGACACGCCGGACAATCTCAAGCTGAACAAGTCCCTGTTCCGCCCGGTCCGGATGTACAGCTACGACGGGCTGCTCCTGAATATCACGCTCAATGTCCGCTACATGACGGTCAGTGCGCCGGACGGGTATGACGCGGATACCGAGGCACAGGTCCTTGACTCCCAGCCGGAGGATACCACCCAGCTTCCGGAGGATCTGCCGAACGTTGTCGTCATCATGGATGAGACGTTCAGCGACCTGGCCGTGAACGGTGAGTTCAAGACCAACCAGGATTACATGCCGTTCATCCACAGCATTCTGAACGGCGAGGTCAAGAATACGGTCAGCGGCCATGTCTATGTGTCCGTTCTGGGCGGCAACACGGCCAATTCCGAGTTTGAGTGCATGACGAGCAACAGCATGGTGTTCTTCCCGGCCGGCTCCGTCCCCTATCAGCAGTATCTGCTGCAGAATGACATTCATTCGATGGTGGAGGATTTCAACAACTTCGGGTATTACACCATCGGCATGCATCCGTATCTGGCAGCCGGGTGGAACCGCAACAAGATTTATCCGCTGATGCACTTTGACCAGACGATCTTCCAGGAGAACCTGCTGGAGAACAACCTGTACCGCAACCTGTTGCGCCGTTACGTCAGCGACGATTCCAATTTCAAGAATGTCGAGCTTCTGCTCAACCGCACCGATGACCCGGTGTTCATGCTGAATGTCACGATGCAGAACCACAGCGCGTACGGCGGTTCCTATGCGAACTTCACGCCGCAGATCCGCGCGATCTTCAACCACACGTATTCGACCCGCTACCTGAATCACTATCTGTCACTGATCTATGAGACGGACAAGGCGGTGCAGAGCCTGATCACCGAGCTGTCCAACAGCGATGAGAAGACGGTGGTGATGTTCTTCGGAGATCATCAGCCCAACGATTATGTCGTGGAGCCGATCTTTGAGGAAAACGGCATGGATATTGACGACCGCACGCTGGAGCAGGAGCAGAACCGTCATATCACGCCGTTCTTCATCTGGGCAAACTATGATCTGGGACAGGATGCGCCGGTGACCGGTGTGGACACCAGTACCAACTACCTGGCAGACCTGCTTCTGGACACCATCGGGTTCCCGAAGGACAACTATCAGACCTACGTCTCCACCGTGAAGGAAACCTTCCCGGTCTTCAATGCCGTTGCCTACCGCAACACGGATGGCGAATGGAAGGAATATTCCGATATGACAGAGGAGGAGCAGAAAGTATACGACGAGTACCAGAAACTGCAGTATTATCATATCTTCGACCAGTCCTACGATCAGTATGAGGCTGGAAAGTAAAAACAAAGGATGGAGTGATCCGAAAGAACTCTGCACAGTCATTGCCGGCCTTCGGTGCCCCCCGGGGCAGCGTCGTCAGAAATGACCGGAATACAGCAGGGAGAAGGATCAGATAACCTTTGGAACAAACAAAGCCGCCGCCCGGGATTTTCCGGGCGGCTGTCTTCGTACAGGAAAAGAACTGTCCGGATCCGCAGATGACGGATCCGCGGACGGTTCAGCCCTTAATTGTAGTCCACGCTCATCAGGCACAGGCCGGAGGCCGGCGCGGTCATCCCCGCCTGCTTCCGGTCCCTGGCCTCGATCAGTTCCGGAATGGAAGACGGCGTGCGCCAGCCGATGCCGCATTCCATCAGTGTGCCGGTCAGGATGCGCACCATGTGCTGCAGGAATCCGTCCCCGTGGTATGTCAGGGTGAGGAAGGGGCCGTGCTGCGCGATTTCAATGGAATCCACAGTGCGGACGGTCGACTTTTTTACCCTGGGATTGGCGCAGAAGGAGGCAAAGTCGTGGGTGCCGGTCAGAAATGCGGCGGCCTCGCGCATGGCGTTCAGGTCCGGATGCCACTCCGCGGGGATGGTCCAGACGTATTTGCGTTCAAAGACCGGTTTCAGCGGGCCGCCGCAGCAGGTATAGCGGTAGGTCTTTCCGGTCGCCAGATACCGGGCGTGGAAGCGCGGCGAGGCTTCCTTCACCTCGAGTACGCAGATGTCGTCGGGCAGGTACTGATTGCAGAGGCTGCGAAGCTCGTCGACGGGAAGATCTGTCTCCAGATGAGCGTTGCAGACCATTCCCCGCGCATGGACGCCGGCATCCGTCCGGCCTGCGCCGATGACCTCCACCGATTCCATGCCGGTGATCCGGGCCAGAAGCTGCTCCATCTTTCCCTGGATCGTCATTTCCTGATCCGGCTGTTTTGCCCAGCCGTAGTATCTGCTGCCGTCATATTCGAGCAGGAATCGGATGTTTCTCTTCATGGTGCTGTGATGATCCTTTCTTCTGTATGTGTATCGATAGGCCGGGCATCCGGGAGCTCTGCCGCCCTTTTTGGAGCCCTCCTGCCAGACGATGGTATGTGCCGGGCATTCGAAAGATCCGGATGCAGATCGCTCTTATTATAGATGAAACCAGGCCCCGGCAGCAAGCAGTCTCCTGCCTGCGGGAGAAAACCGGCGGGGATGGCTTGCACTTTTAGCGCAGTCAGGTATAATGATACAAGGTTATTTATGCCCGCGGGAATCACGATTGCCGCGATGCATCTGACATACAGTTGTCTTCTGGCAGGGCCAAGGCTCTGCCCGGTTTATTGCAGGGGGTTGCGGAAGCATGGGAGTATCCACCGATATCGGGATTGATCTGGGGACAGCCAGCATTCTTGTATATATCAAAAATAAGGGCGTTGTGCTGCGAGAGCCCTCGGTTGTTGCATACGACCGCAATACGAATGAGATCCGCGCGATCGGTGAGGAAGCCCGTATGATGATCGGACGGACGCCCGGCAACATTGTTGCCATCCGCCCGCTCCGGCAGGGGGTCATCGCCGACTATACGATTACGGAAAAGATGATCCGCTACTTCATCCAGAAGGCCGTCGGGCGCCGGGTCTTCCGCAAGCCGCGCATCAGCGTCTGCGTGCCGAGCCAGATCACCGAGGTGGAGCGCAAGGCTGTGGAGGATGCGACGTTCAACGCCGGTGCGCGTGAGGTCTACCTGGTTGAGGAGCCGCTGGCGGCGGCCATAGGCGCCGGAGTAGACATCTCCAAGCCGGCCGGCAACATGGTGGTGGACATCGGCGGCGGCACGACGGACATCGCGGTGATCTCCCTGGGCGGCACCGTGGTGAGCGAATCCATCAAGGTGGCCGGCGACGATTTCAATGATGCGATTGTCCGGTACATGCGAAAGCACCACAACCTTTTGATTGGTGAGCGCACCGGCGAGGAGATCAAAATCAAGATCGGCACGTGCTATCCGCGGACGGATGAGCTGGCGCTGGATGTGCGGGGGCGCGATCTCGTGAGCGGCCTTCCCAAGACCGTAACCATCACCTCCTCGGAGACCGAGGAGGCGCTGCGGGAGCCGACCGACCAGATTGTCGAGGCGGTGCACATTGTGCTGGAAAAGACGCCGCCGGAACTGGCCGCCGATATCTCCGACCGCGGCATTGTGCTGACAGGCGGCGGAGCCCTCCTGCACGGGCTGGAACATCTGCTGGAGGAGAGGCTTGGCATTACGACGATGACGGCGGAGGATCCCATGAACTGTGTGGCGATCGGAACCGGCCGCTATCTGGATATCATGAATTCAATCAACGAGGACTGATGCGGCCGGAGGGGCATGCGCACTGCATGCCGCAGGATGCAGAAGTCGAAGGGAAGAAGAGCTCCGGGGCGGGAAAGGTGTCTGCCCGGAGCTCTTTGTGCCAGAAGGGGCCGGGCAGGTGCACCGCCGGCGTAAAAAGGAAATTCCCCTGTGCCGAACGCGGCAGAACAATCCTCCCGCAGGGGCAGGAGGAAAACAGCCGGCCTGCCGGAAAGGGTGCGGACAGACCGGCGCAAAGGAAACACAGGGCGGTACAGATGGAGGAGACTTTGGCAGAAATCGAGGGGCAGGTAGAAAGAGTCGTCTATCGAAACGAGGACAACGGATTTACCGTGCTGGTTCTGACCGTGGACGGGGAGGAGCAGTATGTGACGGGCACGTTTCCGCAGATCTCCGAGGGGGAGATGGTCCGCGTCCGGGGAGAGATCGTGATGCACCCGCGGTACGGGGAGCAGATGAAGGCTGAGTCCCTCACGTTTGTACAGCCGTCCGGCAAAGTCTCCATTCAGAAATATCTGGCGTCCGGCGCAGTGAGGGGCATCGGGGAGGCGCTGGCGGAGCGGATTGTAAAGAAATTCGGCGATGACACGCTTCGCATCATCGAAGAGGAGCCGGAACGGCTCGCCGAGGTGAAAGGAATCTCAAAGGACAAGGCGCTCAAAATCGCGGAGGATCTGGCCGAGAAAAAGGATGTCCGGCAGGCGATGCTGTTTCTGCAGGATTTCGGCATCAGCCAGAACCTCGCGCTGAAAATCTTCCAGAAGTACGGCGATCAAATGTATGCCATCCTGAAGGAGAACCCCTATCAGCTGGCGGACGACATTGAGGGTGTGGGATTCCGCACCGCCGATGAGATCGCGGGAAAGGCGGGGATTGCCGCGGACTCGGATTTCCGGATCCGCAGCGCCGTGCTGTATCTGCTGCAGCAGGGGGAGCTGCAGGGCAACACCTGCCTTCCGAAGAATCTTCTGATCGACCAGATCTACCGGCTGCTGCAGATCCCGGAACGGGATCTGGAACCGCTTCTTCAGAATCTGATGATGGAAAAGCGGATTGTGATCCGGGAGGAAAACAGCCAGACCATGGTCTACGCCGAGCGCGCCTTCCGCGCGGAGCAGGCGGTGGCGCAGATGCTGTTTGCATTGAATGTAAGCACCAGCGTGCCGGAGGAGGAGATTGCCCGAAAGCGGGAGAAAATCGAGCGGGAGCAGAACCTGGTTCTGGACGAGATGCAGCGCGAGGCGGTCAGCACGGCAGTGCGCGGCGGTATCACGATCATCACCGGAGGTCCCGGCACCGGAAAGACGACGATCATCCGCACGCTGATTCGGTATTTTGACACCGAGGGCGAGGATGTCCTGCTGGCCGCGCCGACCGGACGTGCGGCCAAACGGATGACGGAGGCCGCCGGCCGTGAGGCAAAGACCATCCACCGCCTGCTGGAGGCGGCCGGCGCGCCGGACACGGGTCGCACCGAGTTCGCACGCAATGAGGACAATCCGCTGGAGGGAGATGTGGTGATCATCGACGAGATGTCGATGGTGGATATTTATCTGATGCAGTCCCTGCTCCGGGCTCTGACGCCGGGGATGAAGCTCATTCTCACCGGCGATGCCAGCCAACTGCCCAGCGTCGGCCCGGGCAATGTCCTGCGGGACCTGATCGCCTCCGGGTGCTTCCGCGTGGTGCGGCTGGAAAAGATTTTCCGGCAGGCTGCGGACAGCGACATTATTGTCAATGCTCACCGCATCCACGCGGGGGAGATGGTGGGCCCGAAGCCCGGCAGCCGCGACTTCCTCTTCATCGAGCGGGATCAGCCGGGGCTGATTCTCGGCGCGGTCGTGACGCTTCTGTTAAAGAAGCTTCCCGGATACCTGAATGTGGACTGGAGCGAGATCCAGGTGCTCACGCCGATGCGCAAGGGGCCGCTGGGACTCGAAAACCTCAACAGCGTTCTGCAGGAATCCGTCAATCCGCCGGATCTCTCCAAAATGGAGCTGACGGTCGGCAGTACCGTGTTCCGGGAGGGGGACCGGGTCATGCAGATCCGGAACGATTACCAGAAACCATGGAAAGTCCTGAACAGCTACCGGCTGGCAGTGGCGGAAGGACAGGGCGTCTACAACGGGGATTTCGGCGTGGTCCGGGAGATCAGCCCGGAGACGGAGCAGATCACGGTGGAATTCGAGGAGGGCCGCCGGGCGGCCTATACCGGGAAGGAGACGGCGGATCTGGAACTGGCCTATGCGATTACCATTCACAAGAGCCAGGGCAGCGAGTTCCCGGCGGTGATTCTTCCGCTCCTGACCGGTCCGCAGATGCTGATGAATCGGAATCTTCTCTATACCGCTGTCACCCGGGCGCGCCGGTGCGTCTGCATTGTGGGAAGCGTGCGCACCTTTCAGGCGATGATCCGCAACGATGAGGAGCAGAAGCGCTACAGCGGGCTCGTCAGCCGGCTGAAGGAGATGGATGGGATATATTCGTGAGCTTCTCTGGCCGCGGCGCTGCCCTGTCTGCGGCGAGGTGGCCCCGTGGGGCGAATGGATCTGTCCGGAATGCCGGGACCGGCTGCCCCGGGTGAAGGAACCGCGATGCAAAAGATGCGGCCTCCCGATTGCGGAGGCGGAGGAAGAGTACTGCGAAAACTGCCGGGAGCGGGACCGGTCCTTTGATGACGGGGTGGTCGGGTTCCGGTATAACAGCCCGGTGGTCCGGAACCTGATCTTGCAGGCCAAAGACCGGAATCTGCGCCAGTATTATGATTATCCGTGCGCGCTGATGGCAGAAATCTACCGGGAGCGGATCCGGCGCTTTCTGCCGGAATGCCTGATCCCGGTTCCCCTGTATCCGGCAAAGAGACGGCAGCGGGGATTCAACCAGTCCGAGGAGATCGCCCGGCGGCTGTCGGAAGCGTGGGGTATTCCGATGCGGCCGGAGATCCTGCGGCGGATCCGGGCGACCAGGGATCAGAAAATCCTTGGCACTGCAGGCCGCGCCGCCAACGTCGCGGGGGCGTTTGCGGTGCCGCCTGGTGTCCGGGCCCCGCTGCGGGCGGCGCTTGTCGATGATGTGATCACAACCGGGGCGACCATGGATGCCTGCGCACTCGCCCTGAAAAAGGCCGGGTGCCGCGCCGTGATCAGCGTGGCACTCACAGGAAGCGGAGGGAATCTTCTTGAATCTTAAACAGAAGCTGATTCTGTCGTTCTGCTGCTTTATCCTTCTGCCGCTGGCGCTGTCTTCCCTTCTGGTCGTCGGGATTTATCTCAACCAGCGGGAGGCATTCCGGATCCGGTACGGTGTCACGCTGGAATTTTCGGATCTCATCGCCGGGGATTCCGGCGTCTCCGACCGTCTGGCCCTCTCCGTGCACGATACGCTTCAGGAGCAGGTGGCATCGGATCCGGTTTTCCTGTCGGATGAGGAGAAGCTGAAAGACCTGGCCGAAGAGAAGAGCTTCGCCAGTTTTGCGGTCACCGTGTGGCGCGGGGAGACACTCCTCTCCGATCCCGGAGACCTGTCGGAGGAGGCGCTGCGCCAGGCAAAAGCCTCGATTTCCTCGCTGCAGGGAGACTGCACTACGGTCCACCATGCGGGAAGCCGGTGGCTTGTCTACGATATTTTCACGCAGGACACGGACAGCGGGCGGATTGCCGTGATCGGCCTTCGGGACAGCGCCCGCCGATTTCCGCTGGAAAGAAACATCATGCGGCAGTTCGGCGTGTCCATCGTCTTTATTCTGATTCTGACCGCAGGGGTGTGCACCATCTGGATTTACCGGCCGACGATGCTGGAAGTCGGCGTGCTGGAGGACGCGGCGGAGCGCATCCGCGAGGGGGATCTGGATTTTCACATCCGCTCGGGCGGAAAGGATGAGCTGGGGCAGCTGTGCCGCACCTTCGAGGAGACGAGGCAGCGCTTGAAGGACGCCCAGGAAGAAAAGCTGCAGACCGATGCCGCCAACCGGGAGCTGATCCGCAATATCTCGCATGACCTGAAGACGCCGATCACGGCGATCCGCGGCTATGTGGAGGGCATTCGCGACGGCGTCGCCAGTACGCCGGAAAAGAGAAATCAGTACCTGAACGTGATCATCCGCCGCACGGAGGAGATGACGCAGCTGATTGATGAGCTGTCCTTCTACACGCGAATGGATTCGGAGGGGATTCCCTACAATTTTCGCGTGATGCGGGCGGCGGATTTTATTGGGGACTGCGGCGATGCGTTTGACAGCCAGCTGACCGCGGACGGCGCGGACTTTTCGTTCTGCTGCGAGCTTTCCCCGGAGACGGAAATCGCCGTCGATCCGGAGCAGATGCACCGCGTGTTCAGCAACATCATCGGAAATTCGCTGAAATATGCGGACAAGAAGCCCTGCCGGATCACAATGGAAGCCACGGAGACGAAAGGCGGCATCCGGCTGGAGATCGCGGACAACGGCAAGGGAATTGCCGCGAAGGACCTGCCGCATATTTTCGAGCGGTTCTACCGCGCGGATGCCGCCAGAACCGCGACGGGTGGATCGGGAATCGGCCTTTCCATTGTAAAAAAGATTGTGGAAGACCACGGCGGCGCGGTGGAGGCCGAGAGCACGCCGGGCAGGGGAACGGCCATGATCATCACGCTGCCCCGGTACCGCAAATCACCCGCAGCAGAAAGGAGCAGAGATGGCGAAAATACTGATTGTTGAGGACGACAGGAACATTGCGGAGCTGGAGAAGGATTATCTGGAGCTCTCCGGATTTACCGTGATCGTCGAGACAGATGGCACCGTCGGGCTGCGCCGGGCACTGGAGGAAGACATGGATCTGGTGATTCTGGATCTGATGCTGCCCGGGACAGACGGATTTGAGATCTGCCGGCGCATCCGGGAGGTCCGGGACATTCCGGTCCTGATGGTGTCCGCCCGGAGAGACGATATTGACAAGATCCGCGGGCTGGGTCTCGGCGCGGACGACTACATCACCAAGCCGTTCAGTCCCAGCGAGCTGGTGGCCCGGGTCAAGGCGCATCTTTCGCGCTATGAGCGTCTGATCGGCGGCCGGGAGAAAAATGAGGTGATCGAGATCCGCGGGCTGAAGATCGACAAGACCGCCCGCCGTGTCTGGGTGAATGACGAGGAAAAGCAGTTTACCACCAAGGAGTTCGACCTGCTCACGTTCCTGGCGGAGAATCCCAACCACGTATTTACAAAGGACGAGCTGTTCCGGAAAATCTGGGGGATGGACTCCATCGGAGACATCGCGACCGTGACGGTGCACATCAAGAAGATCCGCGAAAAGATCGAGCTGGATTCCTCCAGGCCGCAGTACATCGAGACCATCTGGGGCGTGGGGTACCGGTTCAAGATCTGAGAGCGGGACAGGAATCCGACGGCAAGGGGGGGGCAATCGCCCGACGGATTCCTGCCGGATCTCCCGCGGAAGCCGGACGCCTGGAAAACGGACGGAGAAGGATCGGCCTGGAAGATGCAGGATCTGCTTGACGCTCGAAAGCCCCTGTGATACAATACTTCCGCGTTTGGAAGACGCGGGTCTTTTTTTTGTGCAAAAAACACGGGAGAGGGACCGACTGCTAACTGTTGAAATAAGAATTGGAGGTGGAAGTCGTGCGTACAAAGATTGTTTTGGCCTGCACAGAGTGCAAGCAGCGCAATTACAACTGGACGAAAGATAAGAAGACACATCCTGAAAGAATGGAAGTCCGGAAGTACTGCAGATTCTGCAGAAAGCACACCTTACACAAGGAAACCAGATAACTGGCGGTAAGGGAGCAGATTATGGCAGAATCAAACAAAAATGCCGGGAAGCCGGCAAAGACGGCCGCGAAGGAGTCCAGAATCGGGATCTTCTTCAAGGGAGTCAGAAGCGAGTTCAAAAAGATTGTGTGGCCTACAAAGGACAGACTGTGGCAGGAGACCGTCGCGGTAATGATCATTTCCGTGGCGCTCGGCGCATTCATCCGGCTGTGGGACCTGCTCTGCCAGTACGCGATCAACTTTATCAAGTAAAAGAGGACAGGCATGGAAGAAGCGAAGTGGTATGTGGTTCACACATTCTCCGGTTATGAGAACACCGTCAAGGAGGACCTGGAAAATACCATCAAAAACCGTTCCCTTCAGAATCTGATTCAGGAAGTGGTCATCCCGCTCGAGGAAGTCACCGAGGTGCTGGAGGACGGCAGGAAGAAAGTTTCCCAGCGGAAAATCTTTCCGGCCTATGTCCTGGTCAAGATGGTCATGAACAATGACACCTGGTATATCGTGAGAAATACCAGAGGCGTAACCGGTTTTGTGGGTCCGGGGTCGGAGGCGGTTCCGCTTTCCGAGGACGAGATGGAGAAGCTCCAGACCTTCATGGGCGGCGGGATCACCGCGCCGGTACCGTTCCAGGCGGGCGACTTCGTCACGGTTACGAACGGCCCGTGGGAGGGCACGAGCGGCCGCATCCAGTCTGTTCAGGCAGCGGAGAAGACACTTACCATTTTTGCTGACGTGTTTGGAAAGCAGACGCCGGTAGAACTCGATTTCAAGGACGTAAAAAAGGTGTGACGCCGCGTGATCGTCACTGTGGGAGGGACATTCCCGCAATTACCACACTATTTCAGGAGGTGCCATTATGGCAAAGAAAGTTACTGGATATATCAAGTTGCAGATTCCGGGCGGCAAGGCTACTCCGGCTCCGCCTGTAGGACCGGCCCTTGGCCAGAAGGGCGTCAATATTGTTCAGTTCACGAAGGAGTTCAATGCGAGAACCGCGAAGGAAGCCGGCATGATCATCCCGGTCATCATCACAGTCTATGCGGATAAGAGCTTCACCTTCGTGACAAAGACTCCGCCGGCAGCCGTGCTTCTGAAGAAGGCATGCAACCTGCAGAAGGCATCCGGAACTCCGAACAAGGAGAAGGTTGCGACGATCTCCAAGGAAGATCTCCGCAAGATCGCCGAGACCAAGATGCCCGATCTGAATGCGGCAAGCATTGAGGCCGCTATGAGCATGGTCGCAGGAACAGCACGCAGCATGGGTATCACGGTAGAAGAGTAATTTCCGTGTGACGGATTTCCCGCCGCCCCATATTGCGCAGTGGGAGGGTCAGACCCCGAAAATACCACAGGAGGTAAATCATGAAGAGAGGGAAAAAATACCAGGATGCTGCCAAGCTGGTAGACCGCAGCAGCCTTTATGATGCAGGAGAGGCAATGGCTCTTCTGAAGAAGACCAGCACCGCAAAGTTTGATGAGACCGTTGAGGTCCACATCCGCACCGGATGCGACGGACGTCACGCAGACCAGCAGGTCCGCGGCGCTGTTGTCCTTCCGAACGGCACCGGCAAGAAGGTCCGCGTCCTCGTCTTTGCCAAAAACGAGAAGGTGGATATCGCAAAAGAGGCCGGCGCGGATTATGTCGGCGGCGCAGAGCTGGTTCCGAAGATCCAGAATGAGGGATGGCTTGATTTCGACGTTGTCGTCGCAACCCCGGATATGATGGGTGTTGTCGGACGTCTGGGCCGTATCCTCGGACCGAAGGGCATGATGCCGAACCCGAAGGCGGGTACCGTTACGCCGGACGTCGCAAAGGCCATCAAGGATATTAAAGCAGGTAAGATCGAGTACAGACTGGACAAGGCGAACATTATCCATGTTCCGTTCGGTAAGGCTTCCTTCACCGAAGAGCAGTTAGCAGGAAACTTCCAGGCCCTGATGGATGCCATCATCAAGGCAAAGCCGAGCACAGTCAAGGGTACCTACCTGAAGAGTGTCGTTGTCAGCACAACGATGGGCCCCGGAATCAAAGTGAATCCGCTGTCCCTGAGCTGACAATTACAGACCCGGATCTGTCAGATTTCACGCAGGCGGCCGATTTCCGGCCGCCCGCTTTTTTTCATTGATCCCTACAAGCAGTCCAATTCCGTTCAGACGGGCTGCGGACCGCTTCCCGTATTATTTTTTCAAATAGCGGTTGACAGCCCGCGGATCTTTGCATATAATATTCGGCGTGTGAAAACATGCCGAAGACAGCAGGTGCCGTGAGGCGCAAGCGTACAGCTTTTTGTATCACCTGCCGAGGGATCTTTTCTTAATGAATGGAAATCCTGACCTCGCAGTTTTCTGCGGGGCTTTTTCTTTGGCCGAAATACAGAGAAAAGGAGGTAGTAACATGGCAAAGGTTGAATTAAAGCAGCCGGTCGTTGACGAGATCAGCGCAGCCATCGACGGCGCTGTCGGCGTTGTCCTGGTTGATCACAGAGGTCTGACCGTGGAGCAGGATACCGCTCTCAGAAAGAGTCTCCGTGAGGCAGGGGTTGCTTACAAGGTATACAAGAATACCATGATCAAGCGCGCGATCGACGGCACACAGTTTGCCCCCCTGACAGATCTTCTGAACGGGCCGACCGCAGTCGCGATCAGCAAGACCGATGCAACTGCTCCGGCAAGAGTCCTCAGCGATTTCGCCAAGGACAATGAGAAGCTGGAGATCAAGGGCGGAATGATCGAGGGATCCCTTCAGGATCCGGCAGGGATCAGCAAGGTTGCGAAGATCCCGTCCAGAGAGGTTCTTCTCTCCAAGTTCGTCGGAAGCCTGCAGTCTCCGATCACCAACTTCGCCCGTGTCATCAGCCAGCTGGCCGAGAAGCAGGGCGCTCCGGCAGACGAGGCAGCTCCGGCACCGGCAGCTGAGTAATCGGAATGATCATTGGATCGCCGTTTGGAACTAAGAACGGCAGCCGCATTCCGCGGCAGGGGCCGGCGGTACGCCGGGGTTCCCCGTTATTATTGAACAGGAGGAAATCAAAATGGCTAAGTTAAGCGCACAGGAAATTATCGATGCTCTCAAAGAGATGAGCGTAATTGAGCTCAATGACCTGGTAAAGGCTGTTGAGGACGAGTTCGGTGTGTCCGCTGCGGCAGGTGTTGTTGTCGCTGGCCCGGCAGCTGCAGCTCCGGCTGAGGAGAAGACCGAGTTCAACGTTGAGCTGACTGATATCGGACCGAACAAGGTCAAGGTCATCAAGGTAGTCCGTGAGATCACCGGCCTTGGTCTGAAGGAAGCAAAGGACCTTGTCGAGGCAGCTCCGAAGAACGTCAAGGAGGGTGTCTCCAAGGACGAGGCAGAAGAGCTGAAGAAGAAGATCGAGGAGCAGGGCGCAAAGGTTACGCTGAAGTAATCCGGACCCCGGAACCAGAACGAAAGAAGAGCCCCCGCGAA
>OMZJ01000123.1 GCA_900315495.1 uncultured Lachnospiraceae bacterium | reverse complement strand
AAATGACTGTAGGAGGCGAGAAGATCCAACCCGGAACTGACTTCTTCCGCGTAATAATCCAGGTTTTGGGATCGTTGCTTTCGGTCAGCTGTCTGCAGCTGCTGAAGATTGTTGTAAAACAGCGTCAGTGACAGTGCCGCCACCGGGATCAGCACCACGAGGACATAACCGATCTGCAGTTTTCGCTGAAAACGGAGATCGCTGCAGGCATCCCGGATTCTTTCCACCCACCTCATCCATTTCTTCATCGCCGGACACGCTCCTTCCTTGCCCTACATCTTACTATAAATCTGCCCAAAAAGAAATGAAAACAAAGATAATTTCCATGCAGTTTCCTGAAAAAGGCGCAGTTTACCGTAAAAATCCGCAGTTTCTCCTGCGCCTTGCAGCTGATATATTGGTATCAGCAAAGAACAAGAAAGGCTTTTCGTGAAAAGTCGGTACATCAAAAGGAGGAAGAGAAATGAGAAAAGAACTGGTCAAAGGACTGAGTGCCCTGATGACGGCTGGCATGGTGTTCGGAGCAGCCGCAGCGGTCCCGGCGGAGGAGAGCAGTGCGGATTCCGAGCTGGAGACGGTCACTTGCTTCATTAATGAATCGTGGTATCCGGTGACATCCTTCACCGGAAAGATCCCGGACGAGATCAAGAAGAGAACCGGCGTGGATCTGGATGTGACGATTGCGACGGACAGCACGCAGCTGGGAGTCATGATTGCCTCCGGAGATCTCCCGGACATCATCTTCACCGACACCTATCTGAATGAACTGAGCGATCCCAACATCTGCTACTCGCTGGATGAGCTGGATGAAAATTACGGGGCCGATTACAAGGACGCGGAGAATTATGACATTCGCAACGGCATTGCGCAGACGCTCTCGTCCGACGGCAAGGCTTACACGCTGCTGAATTATTTCAACACCAATGAGCAGTGGGCAGATCTGCAGATCGGTGCACCAGGGCAGGCCTGCATCTATTATCGGAAGGATCTTCTGGATAAAGCCGGTATCGAGGTCCCGACCGATCTGGGCAGCCTGCACCAGTGCCTGCTGGATGTGAAGGAAGCCTATCCGGATATGACACCGCTTGGCATGGGCGGCGTGTGGAAGGCACAGGTCCTTGGCATCTGGAGCGGTGTGAATGCCGGTGTTTATGACGGGACAAACTATAAGTATACCGCTACCACCGACAACTACAAATCGTTCCTGCAGTACTGCAATTCCCTGTACCGGGACGGCCTGATCTCGGCGGAGGATTACGCGAATGAGAATGAAGAGACCGGTCATCAGAAGGCGTACAACGATGGCTGTGTCTTCTATACCTGGTATCTTTCCAGCAGCAACCTGAACCAGCTGCGCAGCAACAGCGTTTCCAAGGATGCAGACTGGACGCTGCTGAAACCCTGCGGTGAGGCGACCATCGGAACCGGAAAAGGCTGGGCGGGTGCATTTGTCTCGAAGAATGCATCCAACCCGGAAGCCGCGGCCAAGATTGTCTCCTTTCTGAATACGCCGGAAGGCAGTGCACTCTCCAGATGGGGCGTGGAAGGTGAGGATTATACGCTGGATGACAAGGGCGTCCCGCAGTTCTCGGAGGAATATCTGGCAGCCAGAGAGGATTCCCAGAAGTGGTATTCCGAAATGAATACGATGTTCTATTTCGGCGCTTCTGCAATCACGGAACTTTACATGAACTATTCCGGCATGGATCCGGATGAGCTGGATCTCTTCAATGCTTACGGCGAAGGGTATAAGAACTATCCGGAGGTCGGCATTGCCCAGCCTTCCACAACTTCGGACGAAGGCGTGGTCTACAGCAAGCTGGAGGAGCTCCGCAAGGATTATGAGGCAAGAGTGATCTTTACCGATTCTGACGATGCCTTTGAGAGCGCCTACAGCGAGTACATGAGCGCACTGGATAAGACCGGCGTGGAAGATTACAACGATTATATGACAAAGAAAATCGCGGAAGTGAAGGAACAGTTCGGACTGTAACAGGTAGCATTTCAGCTGCAGGCGGGCGCGAAACCTGTCTGCAGTTTTTCTTTACAGACTCGCAGAAAACGCAGCCTGATGCGGAATATGTCGGATCGACAGAATGCCGGAATGCCGGCACGAGGTTTCAGATAAAATGAAGGAGGTATCTATGAGCGAGCGCAGGCCGGAGGGCGCTGTGCGGCGGAAGAGTCTTTTTATGAAGCAGCTTCCCCTGCAGATCTTTGCCCTGAGTGGAATTGCGTATCTGGTTGTTTTCCATATCCTTCCCATGTTCGGGCTGGTCATGGGATTCAAGAACTACACCATCTCAAGCGGAATCAAGGGGATCTTTACTTCCCAGTGGGTCGGTCTGAAATACTTCAAGGAGTTCTTCCATGATTATCAGTTTCCGACACTGCTGAAGAACACGATCGGCATCAGCCTGCTCAAACTGGTCTTCACTTTCCCGCTTCCCATTCTCTTTGCCATCATGCTGAGCCAGATGCCCACAGGCAGATTTAAGAAGCTCACGCAGACCGCAAGCTATCTGCCCCATTTCATTTCCTGGGTCATCATTTCCGGCATCTCCTATCAGTTCCTTTCTTCCACTGGCATCATCAATTCACTGCTTTTGAAACTGGGATGGATCAGCAAGCCGATCGGATTCCTGACAGATGCGGATAAGTACTGGGGACTGGCCACGGTCCTTGATATGTGGAAGGAAACCGGATGGTGGGCCATCGTCTTCCTGGCGGCTATCATGGGAATCAATCAGGAAATGTATGAGTCCGCTATGCTCGACGGCGCTTCCCGGCTGCAGCGCGACTGGTATATCACGCTTCCCAGCATCAAATCTACGATCGTGACGGTTCTCATCCTGGCCATCGGAAACCTGTTCGGTGGCGGACTTTCCGGGTCCAACTTTGAGCAGAGCTACCTGCTGGGGAACTCGATGAACAGCAGAGCCTCCAGCATTATTCAGACCTATGTGTATACGGTCGGTCTGGCAAACGGACGGTATTCTTACGCGACTGCTGTTGGACTGATCCAGTCTGTGGTGTCGCTGGTCTTTGTGCTGGTCAGCAACGCAGTTTCCAAGAAGATCGCCGGGTCCGGCCTGTTCTGAGGAGGGATGAGACATGTCATTACGATGGAAAATGAAACCGACCGAGGACAAGATCCTCGATATCCTCTGCTATATCTTTTTTGTGCTGGTGATTTTTATCTGTCTGTATCCATTTTATTACATCATCATTCTGTCGTTCAACGAGGGAATCGATGCCTCCATGGGGGGAATCTACTGGTGGCCGCGCAAATTCACGCTGGAGAACTATGAGAAGTTCTTTACGGATTCGAAATGGCTTCGGGGGCTCCTGATTTCGATCAGCAGTACTGTGCTCGGAACGATCATCAGTGTGTTTTTCACGGTGCTGGTGGCCTACGCACTGTCCTTCAAGGATCTGAAAAACCGCAAATTCTATATGACAATGATTATTGTCTGCATGTATTTTTCGGGCGGCATTATCCCATACTTCTCGCTGCTGCGCTTCCTGAAGATCTCCAACACGTACCTGGTGTATCTGATTCCGGGTGCGCTGAACATTTTCTTTATCCTGATCGGAACAACTTTCTTCGAGGGAATTCCCGGATCGCTGCGCGAGTCGGCAAAGATCGACGGGGCAGGCGAGCTGAAGGTCTTTACCAGAATCATTCTTCCGATCTCCAAGCCGTTCCTGGCCACTGCCGTCCTGTTTATCGGCGTCGGAAAGTGGAACAACTGGCATGACTGCACGTTCTACATCCAGAATAACAATCTGCGGAACCTCGCTTACCTGATGATGCAGGTCATCAATTCCACCCAGGTCTCCGCGACCGCCATGGAGTTCGGCGCGAGCAGTACGACCACAACCTCGCTTTCCATTCAGACAGCAGCCATGGTTGTGGCGACAGTTCCTATCATGTGCGTCTACCCGTTCCTGCAGAAATACTTTGTCACCGGCATGATGATCGGTTCCGTCAAGGAGTGAAACACAGGATGCCGCACAATAGGGAAGCCCTGTGAAAATCGATGAATAGAGATGGTTTCCGCCGGTGTTAAGCGCAGCAGGATCAAGGAAGAAATCCTTTCCTGCCGCGCTTACTTCTGCTACAATGGGCACAGTTTGCAGAGATTACGGATTTTAAAAATATACAGAAAGAACATACGTTCACGGAAGGAGAGACTGTGAAAAGAATATGGACGAACCATCCCGCGGGGGACTGGAAAGAGGCGCATCCCCTCGGAAATGGAAAGATCGGGGCGATGATTTTCGGCCTGCCGGTCAATGACGTGATCGGCCTGAATGAGGAGACACTCTGGTACGGCGGGAAGATGGACCGCCTCAACCCGGATGCCCGGAAGAACCTGCCGAAGGTGCGGGAACTGATTTTTGCCGGGAAGATTCAGGAGGCGGAGCGGCTGCTCCGCGTAGCTTTTACAGGCTGCCCGGAAAGCATGCACCCCTATCAGGCACTCGGGACAATCCATCTGCAGTTTGACGGAATCCGTCCGGATGACCTGCAGGGATACACCCGAAGCCTCGATCTGGAGAATGCCGTGGAGACAGTCTCCTTCACCCAGAACGGCGTGCACTATACACGGGAGTACTTTACCTCCGCGCCGGACCGGATGCTGGTGTGCCGCTTCACGGCGGATCGGCCGGGCAGCATTTCCTTCCTTGCATGGCTGCGGCGGGAGAGGATTTTCGGCGGGACCGGGAAGAAAGATGCAAATACGGTTGCGCTGTGGGGGACGGCCGGGGACGGCGGATGCCGGTATGAAATGCGGCTGCGCGGAAAAGCCGACGGCGGGACGGTGGAAGCCGTCGGGGAGACTCTGATCGTGACTGGCGCGGATTCCGTCACACTGACTCTCTCGGCCGCCACCTCGTGGGAGACGGAGGATCCGGGGGCATTCAACGAAAAGGTCCTTACGGTGGGAGAAGCGTTTGACGCAGTTTCCCTGAAGGAGCGTCATATCGCGGACTACAGGCGATATTACGACCGGATGTCGCTCGACCTGACGGCGGAAGAAGGCAGGAAGGATGATTCTGCGCCGGAGATGGTGACGATGGCCCGGCAGGGCCAGATGCCCGCAGAGCTTCCGGAGACCTATTTTGCCTTCGGCCGGTATCTTCTGATTTCCTGCAGCCGCCCGGGAACTCTGCCGGCGACTCTCCAGGGCCTCTGGTGCGAGGAGCTGCAGCCCCGCTGGGACAGCAAATATACCATCAACATCAATACGGAGATGAACTACTGGCCGGCGGAGATCTGTGGACTGCCCGACTGCCAGATGCCGCTGTTTGACCTGATTGACCGGATGGTTCCGAATGGGGAAAAGACGGCCAGGGAGATGTACGGCTGCCGCGGCTTTGTGGCACATCACAACACCAACATGTTCGGCGACACCGATGTGCAGGACCAGTGGCTGCCAGGTTCCTACTGGGTGATGGGAGCTGCGTGGCTGTGCACGCACCAGTGGACGCATTACGTGTATACGAAGGACCTGGACTTCCTGCGCCGGGCGTTTCCGGTGATGCGGGAAGCCGCAGAGTTCTTCCTGGATTTTCTGGTCGAAAAAGACGGGTACCTGGTCACCTGCCCCTCCGTTTCACCGGAGAATACCTTCCTGCTGCCGAACGGAGAGAAGGGCTGCAATACGGCCGGTGTGGCGATGGACAACCAGATCCTGCGCGACCTGTTCGGGCAGTGCATCAGGGCAGCGGAGATTCTCGGGGTGGATGACGATCTGAACCGGAAAATCCGCGATGCGCGGGGCAGGCTGCGCCCGGATCGGGTGATGGAAGACGGCCGGCTGATGGAGTGGGACGCACCGTACGAGGAGGTGGAGCCGGGACACCGCCATGTCGCGCATCTGTACGGATTGTACCCCTCGGGGCAGATCTCCGTCGATGAGACGCCGGACCTGGCGGCGGCCGCAAAAAAAACGCTGGAGCGGCGGATCGCCATGGGCGGCGGCCATACCGGCTGGAGTGCGGCCTGGCTGATCAATCTGTATGCTTCGCTGCGGGACAGTGAGAAAGCCTATGCGATGCTGGAAAAGCTTCTGACCCATTCCACCATGGATGCCAGTCTCCTGGATACCCACCCCAGCGCCAAGGGCGACCTGGCGGACGGAACCTTCCAGATTGACGGGAATTTCGGCGCCACGGCGGCGATTGCCCGGATGATCGTGCAGGCGCGGGAAGGAAAAGTCTGGCTGCTGCCGGCTCTTCCGGCGCAGTGGCCGGAGGGCCGTGTCAGAGGGCTGCGCCTTCCGGGGGATGCCGCCATCGACCTTGCCTGGAAAGAGGGAAAGGTGACATCGTTTACGATCCGGGCGTTCCATGACTGGCAGTCGGAGGTGATCACCGATGTCAGAAGCGGTGCGCCGCTTTCGATCCGTCTTCGTGCGGGGGAAGAATATTCTTCGAAATGACCGGTGAAGTGAAATGAAAGCCGCTGGTTTTCAGAAGGAACGTCCGGCAGAAGGAGGACGAGATGTTTCGTTTCGGAATGATGGGCTGCGGAAACATTGCGGCCAAATTTGTCCGCGCAGCAGCGTTAGCGGAGGACTGTACGGTGTGCGCGGCTGCCTCGAAGAATCCGGAGCGCGCCCGGAACTTTGCGGCGGCAAACGGGATTCCGCAGGCGTACGGAAATTATGAGGAGATGCTGGAGCGGGAAAAGCCCGATGCGGTATACATCGCGGTGCTGCCGTCGGATCACGCACGGCTGACCGCGCTGTGCCTGCGGCATCATGTACCGGTTCTCTGCGAGAAGGCCATGTTTCAGAATTTCTCCGAGGCAGAGAAAATCTGTGCCCTGTCCCGTGAAACGGGAACCTTTTTCATGGAAGCGATGTGGAGCCGCTTCCTCCCGGCGGAGCGCAGGGCGGAGGAGTGGGTCCGGTCCGGTCGGATCGGGAATCTCCGGCTGATCCAGGCAACCATCGGGTTTGCGGCGGAGGACAATCCGGAAAACCGCTATCTGAACGCGGCACTGGGCGGCGGAACGGCCAATGACATTCTGGTCTATGCAGTTGAAATCGCGGACCTGTATCTGGAAGCCGCAAAGAGCGCGGAAGAGGGAGAAGGCCGTCCGGGGGCAGATCACAGCGTCTTTTGCAAGTCTGCTGAATCCAGTGCCTGCAGTGAGGGAGAAGACCGTCTCGGGGCAGAACACGGCACCTGCGGGGAAGTCGGCCGGATGCCCGAAATCTGCAGCCTGTATACGGAAAAGAAATACGGCGTGGATGTCCTGACCCTGCTGACCCTCCGAAAGTATGGCATCCCCGTGCAGCTGAATACATCTTTCGTCTCTCCCTGCCGGGAGGAGATGATCCTTCTGGGAGATCAGGGGAGAATTGAGATCCCGCATCCACATTATGCCTCGGAAGCCGTCCTGTACAGCGCGGACGGGAAGCCCGCGGAGCATTTCACGGATACAGAGACACAGAACGGGTTTGTGTATGAGATCCGCGAAGTGATGCGCTGCGTGCGCGCCGGGGTGCAGGAAAGCCCGCGGGTTCCGCACGCTTTGAATCTTGCGTACGGCAAGATTCAGGACCGGATTCGCGCGGCGGAACCGGCAGGGAAATCAAGCTGGAAGCCACAGCGCACCGGGAAAATGTAATCAGCGGCACAACGCGATGCACCGGGAAACCGGCAGATCATGACAGAAAAACCGAAAACAGATTGTGCCTCAGGAAAGCAGGAGGCCGGGAGAAATTCCCGGCCTCCTGCTTTCTACTATAGAACGTTTAACTAATCGTTTGCAGAACTTGAGATTCATGTTCATTTACCGGTACATTAAAGACATGTTACAGCGGCTATTTCAGAAAGGCGGATCCAGTAAAATAAAACGTTATATTATGAGGAATCATGGCGGATACAGGAAGATCACTGGACAGATAGCAGTCGAAATGCACAATAACAAGAGATAAAATTATACATTTAAGACAAATCTATCATCAGATCCAAATTCACACTTGACATAGCCTGTTGAAATTACTATATTAAACCACAGAAAGTAAAACGATTTACAACTTGTTCAGCCGCATGTATAGCCCCGGATACGGGCAACAGGAGGATTGCGATGAAATCTGGAAAAAGCAGAAAAAAATGGAATTCCATCCGTCTTTTTCTGTATGTGCTGCCATTTATTGTACTGGTACTGGTTTTTTCCTATTATCCGCTGTACGGGTGGATCTATGCGTTTTATGATTACAAACCGCCCAAGCCGTTCTCCCAGGCGCAGTTCGTCGGGCTGAAGTGGTTCCGGTCTCTGGTGGAGAATCCGATCAAGGTAAAACAATTGCTGCAGGTGCTGGAGAATACCTTTGCCATGAGCGGTATCACGATCGGCACCTCGTGGCTGCCGATGATCTTTGCGGTCTATCTCAATGAAATCCGAAATGTCCCGTACCGCAAATTCATCCAGACGGTGACGACGCTGCCGAACTTCATCAGCTGGGTCCTTGTCTACTCGATCGCATTCTCCATGTTCAGCAGCACCGGGATGATGAATTCATTCCTGATGAAGATCGGTGCGATCGATCAGCCGATTCTGTTCCTGCAGTCGTCCAAACACGTCTGGCTGACGCAGTGGCTGTGGCTCACATGGAAAAACCTCGGGTGGTCCGCCATCATGTACATCGCGGCGCTGTCGGGCATTGACGAGGAGCTGTATGAGGCGGCCCGCGTGGACGGAGCCAACCGGAGACAGCTGATCCGTCACATCACAATACCGGGGCTTCTTCCGACCTACTTTGTGCTGCTGATGCTTTCCATCGCCAACTTCCTCAACAACGGCATGGAACAGTATTACGTTTTCCAGAATGCTTTCAACAAACAGTATATTCAGGTGCTGGATCTGTACGTTTACAACACGGCAATGGGAAGCGGCAGCTATTCGGTTTCCGTTGCGATCAGCATGCTGAAAAGCATCGTCAGTGTGATTCTTCTCGGGGCGGCAAACGGCATTTCGAAGGCGGTCCGCGGAGAAAGCTTTATCTAAAGGTCTCACCGCATCTGCGGGTGAGCGCGAAACGTCGCGGAAAATTCCGCTTCACGGGATTTTCCAGCACTTCAGGAACCGGAAGAGAACAATCGGAAGCATCCGGCGCGGACGGAGGACAGGCAGAAACAATGAAATCAGAGAATAAAGCGGTCAGACAGCCGCACAGCAAAATCAAAATGAGTGCCGGCGACCACATGGTCGGTGTGATCTCCTGCATCGTGTTCGGGATTTTCGCATTTCTGTGCGTGTATCCCTTCTACTACATCTTTATCAATACCATCAGCGCGAACGATCTGAGCGCCAGAGGCGTGATCATGTTCTGGCCGCAGAAGGTTCACTTCCATAATTATGAGAGCGCGCTGAAGATCGACGGACTTTTCCAGGCAATGAAAATCTCTGTGCTCCGCACGGTAATCGGCACTGTCTCCACGGTCATTGCCTCCGCCTTCCTCGGGTACATGTTTACCCAGGAGGAGATGTGGCACAGAAAGTTCTGGTACCGGCTGGTGGTCGCCACCATGTACTTCAACGCCGGCATCATCCCGTGGTACTTGACTATGCGGAATCTCCATCTGACCAATAACTTCTGGGCCTATATCCTGCCGCTGATCGTGCAGCCCTTCAACGTGATTCTGACCAAGACATTTGTCGAGTCCACGCCGAAGGAGCTGCAGGAGGCCGCGGAAATCGACGGGGCGGGAACGCTGAAGATTTTCTTCCGGATCATGATTCCGATCATCAAGCCGATTATGGCGACGGTGGCAATCTTTGCCGCGGTCGGACAGTGGAATTCCTTCCAGGATACGCTGCTTCTGATGACGGACAACAGACTGTACCCGCTGCAGTTCGTCCTGTACCAGTACCTGAATCAGGCAAGCTCCCTCAAGTCCATGGCAAACAGCAGCTCGGGCAGTTCTTCACTGGCGGCAGTGGCCGCGACCGCACAGACCAGCACCAGCATCCGGATGACCATCACGATTATCGTTGTCATTCCGATCATGCTCGTCTACCCGTTCTTCCAGCGGTATTTTGTCAAGGGCATCATGGTGGGTGCCGTCAAGGGCTGATTCATCCGCAGATCACAGAGAGATTTTTCTCTGTCTGAAGAACAATAGATTCTGGCTCAGTATTCGAAAACCATATCCGGAATCCGTGTCCGGAAAAAGCACCCGGACCGTTTCCGGTACCACATCCCGAATAGACATCGGCTATTCGGGAAACATCACAAAGAGGAGGAGAACATGAAAACAGGAAAATGGACGGCATTGGCAGCGGCAGCGCTGATGAGCACTTCGGTCTTTGGCGGAAGTGTCCCGGCACTGGCTTCCGACACCTCGGGATACGACGATGAGCTGACCATTGAGGTGTACGATGTGGCCGCCAACTATCAGGGCGAGCAGATCGGCTGGTATGCGAAGGAGATCAAGGACCGGTTGAACATCAAGCTGAACATTATCGCCCCGCAGGTCTCCGGCGATGCGGCGTCCCTGTACAGCACACGCACGGCATCCGGCGATCTCGGCGATATCATCATCCTTGACAACTCCGACATGCAGGACTGCGTGGATGCCGGTCTGGTCATGGACATCAGCGGGGAGATCGGAAATTACGAGAACCTGCAGAAATATTCCGAGCAGATCAATTTGTTCAATGACGACATCAACAGCGCGCTGGGGACTACCGGCACCTGGGCTATCCCGGCCGAAATGAACTCCAACGGCCCGACGGACTACAAGGAGAGCACGGTCTATTCCATGCCGCGGCTGCGCTGGGATCTCTACCAGGAACAGGGAGCCCCGGATCTGCAGAACCTGGATGACCTGCTGGATGTCCTCGAAGCAATTCAGACGGCCCACCCGACCAATGACAGTGGCGATCCGGCTTATGCCCTGAGCCTCTGGAAGGACTGGGACGGAACCAGCATCGAGACGGTCAACCAGCTGACCAAGTGGTACGGACAGGAAGTGAACGGATCCATCCTGATCGGCAGTGACAATTCCGTGACGGATCTTCTGGACAAGAACGGCGCCTACTACAAGATGCTGAAGTTCTTCCGCGATGCCAATGAGCGCGGCCTGGTGGACCCGGACTCCGCGACCCAGGACTGGAACACCGCCTGCGACAAGATGAAGCAGGGACGCGTCTACCTGTTCTGGTACAGCTGGCAGTACGGATTCTGGAACAGCCCGGCCAAGGGAGAAGAAGATCAGAACTATATCGGCATTCCGTTGGCAGATATGAATGAATTCCAGCCTTCCGACACCTACTATGGCGACGGACGCGCATGGGCAGTCGGTTCACAGGTGGACGAGGAAAAGCGCGACCGGATTCTCGCTTTCATGGACTGGCTGGCTTCTCCGGAAGGACTGATGCTGCAGCATGTCGGCCAGGAGGGCGTCACTTACACGGTTGGCAATGACGGCAAGTACACACTGACAGATCAGGGCCTGACGCGGTTCTCAGAATCGTTCGAGGTTCCGGAAGAATACGGCGGCGGCGACTGGAACGACGGTAACAACCAGGTCAACCAGTGGCTGGTTGCGGGCATTGAAACCAACCCGGATACGGGTGAGACCTATTCCTCCGATTACTGGGCGTCCTTCCTGGCACTCAACGACACGAAGGAAAACAAGGAGTGGAAAGAGAAGTTCGGCGCAGACAATGAGGTGGAGTACCTCGAGAAGAACGGCCAGATGAATCCGGTGCCGAGTATCAACAAAGCGCTCGGCAGCGATGACACGGATACCGCTCTGATGCGCAGTGAATGCGGAAAGCAGATCTGCGATACCTCCTGGAGAGCGATCTTTGCGGGAAGCCAGGAAGAGTTTGATCAGATGTGGGATGAGCTGACAGAAACCGTCAAGGGACTTGGCTGGGATACACTGGTCGAATACGACAAGGCAAAGTATCAGCCGATCATTGACGCCAGAAAGGCGGTTGAGAAATAATTCCCGCACAATCTGCGGCGGCGGGCCGCCGGACAGGCAGTCTGTCCGCCTGTTGCAAAGCCGGTGGAAGCTGAACACAGTTCCACCGGCTGTTTTCTTTTCCGTGACATGCGGAATGTCCGGGCGGAGAATCGGAAAAAATGCCGGGACAGAGAACGCCGGGACAGAAACATCGGAACAGAAGATGCCCGAACAGGAATATCGGAGCAGAAAATGCCGGTACAGGGGATACCGGAGCAGAAAACGCCGGAACAGAAATACTGCAGAAAAGGAATCCCGGGGAGGGGACGTCGACTGGCAAACTGCGGCAGAAAAACCTCGGAAGGATAGTTTTTTGACACATTATATGCTATGCTTTCCGTCTGAACGGCTGTTCAGACGGAAAGCGCGCCGGCCGGTATCGGTGCCGCCCTGCTGTTTTGAAAAAAGACGGAGGATACGCGGCGGGTGTATCCGGGTTTGTACTTTCAGGAAAGCAGGTAGAACAGATGGTCACGATCAAGGATGTCGCGCGGGAGAGCAACGTGTCGGTCGCCACGGTCTCCAATGTCATCAACGGAAAGGCCCGGGTGGGAGCGGCAACCAGACAGCGTGTTCTGAGTGTGATAGAAAAAACCGGCTATAAACCAAACAGTGTCGCGCAGGGGCTCCGGAGCCAGAGCACAAAAACCATCGGAATCATCGCGGAGGATCTGGCCCAGTTTACCACACCGCATCTGGTGGACGGCGTGATGGCCGCCATGGAAGCGCACGGATACCGCACCAGCATCTGGAACATGCGTATGTACGCGCGTTGGTCCGATACCTGGTACGACAATCCGAAGGAGTACCATGAAGCGCTGGATCCGGTGCTGGACAGCTGCGAATCCAGCATGCTGGACGGCGTGATCTACATCGCAGGACATACGCGGATCGTCGACTGTTTCCAGAAGGATTATGCCCACCCGGCCGTGATGGCCTATGCCTATTCGAAAAACCGCAGCATTCCCTCGGTTCTGATCAATGATGAGCAGGCGGCCTGTGAGATGGTGCGCTTCCTGATTCAGAAAGGGCACCGGAAGATCGCAGTTCTCGGAGGAACGCCGGACAACATCCACGCCCAGAAGCGTGTTCTCGGGTATCAGCGCGCGCTGTATGAGGCGAAGATTCTCTATGATCCATCCGCGGTGATCTACTGCGGATGGGACAACGACGGCGGATATGAGAACACCGACCGGGTGCTGCGGGACGGCGCAACGGCAGTGTTCTGCCTCAATGACCGGAATGCAGCGGGGGTCTACCGAAGGCTTGATGAACTGGGCATGCGGCCGGGGAAAGATTTTTCAGTGGCAGGCTTTGATGACGCCGAGTACTCCCGGTACTTTATTCCGGGGCTGACGACCATGTCCCTGCCGCTGAATGAGATCGGGAAGCGTGCGGCCGAATACCTGCTGGAACAGATGAGCGGAGCGAAAACTGCGGCGGAGCAGCCGCGGGAGACGAAAATCCGCTGCGCGCTGGTGCAGCGGGATTCGGTGGCGGATCTTGCGGCAAAGGGCGGAGAATCCTGAATGCCGTCAGACGAGATCAATGAGATATGCCGGAGCAGGTGCCGGCGGGGAGGATATCATGCAAATACTGAGCTATACCAGAGAGCCTCTGGCAGATGAGATCTATGCCGCGCGGCTGGCGGCGGCCATGCATCTGGCAATTCGGGATGAGAAGACCGGGAAGTTTCTCCCCCTTCATCACAATGAGGGTATTCTCTATGCCCGGGCGGTGTCCCGCCCGGACGGAACCCTGACGGCAAAGAGCCTGAAGAACCCCGCGATTTTCCGGAAACCGGACGGATCCTTTGTGATCCTTGCGGTCCGCACGGAAACGGAGGGGGAGAAGGACCCGGAGAGCGAGGGATGCGTCCTCTGCTTTACCAGTCCGGACCTCGTGCATTACCGGGAGGAGGGGCTGATTCTGCTGCGGGAGAGCGGATTCATTGATGCGGCGGAGATCACTTCGTTCTTGGAAGCTGCCGACTGTCAGAATCCGGAGGCGGCCCCTGCCCGGGCAGAGATCCGGATCCGGATGGAGGATGGAAGCGCGGAAAACGTTACGGTTCCTGTCTTCAACGGCAGGCTTCCCGTGACTTTTGCTTCCGGGATGACCGGCGCACTGCGGGCGGAAGGCGCTTCCCCTGCAGGAATCAGCCGGCCGTGTACATGGAATGAGGAAACTGCGGTGCCGGCAGAGGCGTGTGCGGATCTTGCCGGATATCGGCCGGAGAGCGCCCGAATCACGGAAATTTCTGACGAGCAGGGGGATTACCTTCGGAAAAAGCTCACGGTCCCGGTCTGCGTCCGGATGGACACCCAGGCGGGAGACAGGCCGGTTTCCGCGGCAGAGCTTTCCTCCGTCCGTGCGGTCGCCGCATACAGCGACGGAACCCGTGTGCTTCGCCGGGTGGACTGGAATCTGCCGGAATCAACTGCGGAGCCGGCATCCGGGGCGAAAAACAACCCGGAGGAGAAAACGGCAGGGGCTCTGGCATCGGTGGATTCGGCGGGAAGAATCAAAGGCCGGGTACATCAGGAGCATTTCGATTTTCCGATGGCGCCGGACCGCGCGGATCCCTGCTGCATGCTGTGGAGAGGGAAGTATTATTTCATCGCGACCTCCGAGCATGACAACAACCGGAGTCTGTATGTGCGCTGTGCGGAGTCCCTGCAGGATCTGCCAGATGCACCGCAGAAACTGATCCTGGACACCGCGATGTACAGCGGCATCGGAAATCTCCTGTGGGCACCGGAATTCCACGAGATCAACGGGGATCTGTACATCTTCCATGCCGCGACCTCCGGGGAATTCTACCATGAGGAGTGCCGGGTCATGAAACTGGCGCCGGGCGGGGATCCGGCGAATGCCGCTGACTGGTCTGCGCCGCAGATGGTGGTGCGCCGGGACGGAAGCCCGCTGTGCGAAGAGGGAAAGGTCATCTCTCTGGACATGACGGAATTCCTCTGGGACAACCGGTACTATGTGATCTGGTCCCAGCGCCAGTTCCTGCCAGTGGATCAGGGTGCCTGGCTGATGATTGCGGAGATTGATCCCAACGAGCCCTGGCATCTCCTCACGGATCCGGTCTGCATCTGCAAGCCTGTGTACGGGTGGGAAAACAACCATACCTTTGTGACGGAGGGACCGTATCCCCTGGTGTATGGCGGCAGGCTGATGGTGACCTATTCCGGAGCGCTGGTGGATTCCACGTACACCGTCGGCATGCTGAAACTGAAGGAAAGGGCAGACCTGCTTTCCCCGGAGAGCTGGGAAAAGAGCAATTACGCGCTGATGTCCTCCGCGTCCTGCGAGGGAGAGTACGGCCCGGGGCACAATTCCTACCTCCTGGACAAGAACGGCCTGGTCTGGAATTTCTACCACGCGCGGCCGGGCGTGAAGGGGCCGCGTTCCGCCGGTATCCGCCGCGTGCACTTTGACATCGACGGAGAGCCGATGCTGGATGTGACGGAAGACCGGGACCTGCCGGAGAAGTTCCGCACGGTCTGTGTGACGCTTCGCTGACGGACAAAAAAGTCCGCTTCCTGACGTTCGTTTGGAAGCGGACTTTTGCATAACTATTGTGTTTTTCGATTTTGCTTTTTACCGACCAGAACACGCAGGATGATCTTTCTATCGTGTTTTTCGATCCTGTTTCTTTCCTGTCAGAAACTGCAGAATGATCTTCGCGAGTTTTTCGCTGTGCACGATGTAGCTTCCGTGGCTTTCTCCGGGGAGAATCACCTCCTCTGACCCCGGAATGCGCGCGGCGATGTGATCGGTTTCGCTCTTCCGGATCAGATCATGCTCTCCGGCGACGATCAGGGTATCCGCATGAATCCGCGCCAGCTCCGCATCGCTGATGTCCGGCTCTCGGAGCATCAGGCGCATGAGCCGGCTCCGGCTGAAAAAGTGAACGATCCGGATGCCTGCAAGATACAGGCTGCGCAGCCCCTCCGGTCTTGTGTTCGCCCCGCATGCAACCAGGGAGGAGATCCGATCCGTTCTGGCTGCTGCCATCAGTCCGATGATTCCTCCGTCCGAAAATCCCACCACGGCGGCATCACGAAGGTTCAGTCTCTCCAGAAACTGAACCAGATCTTCCGCCATATCCCGGTAGTGGAACTCCCCGGCCCATCGGCTCATTCCGTGCCCCCGCGAATCCGGAAGATAACAGGTAAACTGCTTCTTCAGAAGCTGAACCGTCCGGTCGAAGATGGTATGATCCTCCCCGTTTCCGTGAATGAAAACCGCCGGCCGTCCCTGTCCGACTGTCTCATAGTATAGATTTACATGATTCACACGGAGCATTTTCAGTCTGTTATTTCTGCTGTTCATTTTTCGCATCCTGATGTTTCTTTTCGTGCTGGACACGCCGCATTTCCAGATAGGCCTGCACATAATCGCGGAATCCCCGGGAATCCAGAACGGCAAAGGCCGCCTCTTCCATCCAGAAGGACATATGCTTCGGATAGCAGACGACATAGGTGTTCTTCCAGTTCGGATGAAACTTGTTCTTGGCGACATACAGCGGTTTGAAACCATAGATATAATTCATGTTGTCATAGATATAGTGTTCTACCTTCTCGATCAGGCAGGGATGATCTGCGTCATCCGTGTTGAAAAACGGAGCGACGCCGAGACTCGCCTGCGATGCGCCTTCCTTTTTCAGCGTCTCCATGATGTCATGAAACAGAAGCTCCATGACGCCGTGGGGACACCCCTCCCGGCGCCGCATGATATCTACAATCCATCCTTTTCCTCCCAGGTACGGATTCAGTACGTTGATGCCCTGAATGACCCCTTCCGGATCGACGGCATAAAAGTATCTCTTGTCACACGGCCGGTCCAGCATCAGGCTGCCGACGGCAAACTGCAGCCGGGCTGTATGTTTTTCCGCAAGCCAGGCATCGGTAATTTCATGAATCTGCCGCTCGATGTTCTCATCCCGTTTGGCCTGCGGCTGGTATTCCTGCACCGTGAGACCGTAGTTCACAGCTGTGTGATAGGAGGACCGCACCTTGGCGCATTGTCCGCCCTGCATCGACCAGGACTGTACATCAAAGACTGCCTCCTCCCCGCTTTTGAAACATCCGAAGCCCTCCGCCTGATATTCTGGGATGTGCGTTTCGTCGGTCATCAGAAAAACCAGATGCTTTCGCTCCGCCGCTGCGAAGGACCGCAGCAGCGCAAGGATCTTTGGGAAATTTTCAGGGGAACAGATCGGATCCCCGCAGACAACGATGGAACTGCCGGACCGCGCGAAGCTGACGATCCCTTCCGGGTTTTCTGAAAAAAGCCATTGCTTGTCCGGCTCCAGAGTCAGATAGGCCAGTGAATTTTCCGCATATTTTCGAAGATAAGACAGTGCCCGGTTCCACTCCTTAGGAGTGGCAGTCGCAGCCGCGGCCGTATCAAATGGATATTCACCCAGTTCCGCACCATTCATTGCAATCATCCTCTTTCCACTGTATTCCGGCACATGATCGGAACTGCCTTCGCAGTCCTGTATTCTCTTTCACAGATCATGTATACTGGTACCAGATTCAGTATACATCATTTTGCACCGGCATATCATGGAAACATCCGCATCCGGCAGCCGGCTGGAAAGGGGCTGGCGGCGGGATTCGTGCCCGCGCAGCAGGGAATCGTGGATTACGACGAGATTTTTACGGAGATCAAGCGGCATCATCTTCAGCCGGTTGGCATTTTCATGCCATTCTATGAGGAGAACAATTTCCCGCGCATGATGGAGGCCTTCCGGGCGGAGGTGGCCTATTTCAGGCGCTGCCAGAGAGATGCCGGACTGGAATGACGGATCCATTCAGAGTAATCACAGAGAAACAGCAGCGGAACATCTGCGAGTGGTTCCGCTTTCCCACGAAGACATCGGGGAAAAGGAAGAAGGAAGTCAGACTTTACGGAAAAAGACGGAGAAAGGAAGAAGACGGACATGGTAGGAAAGTATAAAGTGATCACGCTCTGCGGCAGCACACGCTTTCGGGAGGAATTCATGGAGGCGCAGAAACGCCTGACGCTGCAGGGAAACATTGTCATCGGTGTGGGGCTGTTCGGCCACGCGGGGGATCGGGAAGTCTGGGAGGGCATGGACGAGGGAACCGTGACCCGGACCAAGCAGATGCTGGACGACATGCACCGGAGGAAAATTGATCTCTCGGATGAAATCTACGTCATCAACAAAAACGGCTATATCGGCGACAGCACCCGCTCAGAGATTGCCTATGCCGTGGCGACGGGAAAGAAAGTCCGCTTCCTGGAGCCTACGGACGGGGTGATGAAACTGCCGTACCGCTTTTTCTGGCATGAGTTTGACCGGGACGGGTATCTCTCGACCTGGTATGAGGATCCCTTTATTCTCGGGAATTTTCAATACAGGTGGGTCGAGCAGTACATGGCATCCTGCAAGGCGGTGCTCTTTGGAGACGCGGTGGCCAATTCCAGAATCCTGCGGGCGGACACCCCGGGAGAGTGCAAGAACCTGGGACGGGCTGTTGTCGGGTTTGACCTGCACGACTGGGAACAGAACCGTGAGCGGTTTATGGAGGAGGGAAACCGTGCGAAATTTTCACAGAATCCGGCGCTTCGGCAGAAGCTGATCGCAACCGGGTCCGAGATCCTGGCCCTCGCCAGCCCTTCGGATTCGGTCTGGGGCATCGGCATGCGGGCTTCCGCGGCGGAAAAGTGTACGCCGGAGGAGTGGCCGGGGCAGAATCTTCTCGGGAAAATCCTGATGCAGCTGCGGGAGGAATTCCGGGGAGAAGAGGCGGAAAGGCAGGTCTGAGGCAGCTTTTCTGATGGTTCCCCCCTCTCTGTGCCGGCAGGCAGGTATTCCTGCCGGCGCCGGGAGGGATTTTTTGTATCTGCCAGAATCAATCCGGCAGGTTTCGGGAACAGAGCATCCGTGGACGGAACCACATCATGCCTGTCGGGATGAACTTTCGGAATGCGCCGGAACGGCTATAGATTTTATCGATATTGAGATATTGTAAAGTCAATTGGCTGAAAATATTGCAAATGGAACAAAAATATCTATAATACAGGGCAATCGAAGAGGAAAGAAGCAATTCTTCTGAGGGGGGAAAACAGAAACCGCAGAGATTGCCTGATTCGATTTCCTGATGAAATGATCCGGACGGATCTTGGACGAATCAAAGAGAAAAGATCCGAAGGACAGACGAAAATCCGGAGGAACAGACGAAAAAATCCGAAAGGAACAAATACTGCTTGACAGAGGACTTGACCGCGGCTATATTGATCTTATCACTGATATGATCAGTAATAAGAACAGATGGCGTGCAAACAGAAAAGAGGAATCAAAAGATGACGAATCCAACGATCCTGCAGATTCTGCATCAGGAAATGGCGCCAGCCGTCGGCTGTACCGAGCCGGTTGCGGTTGCATTGGCCTGCGCGGAGGCCCGCGAAATTCTGGGGAAAATACCGGATTCTGCCAAGATCCGGGTCAGCCGCAACATTATGAAAAACGCCATGGGCGTCGGGATTCCCGGCACAAATGAAACTGGCATTGCTATGGCGGCGGCCATGGGAATTCTTGCGGGGAACGCGGCCGCAAAGCTTGAGGTGCTGCACGGGATTTCCCAGGAAGATATTGAAAAATCGCGGCATTTCGCGGCACAACAGGTGAAGATTTCCCTGAAGCAGACGGACAAGAAGCTGTACATCGAGGCAGAGCTTCACGCGGGGGAGGATTCTTCTCTGGTCGTCATCGAGGAGGATCACACGAACATCACGCACAGAATGCGAAACGGCAGGGAGATCGGTGCCAGCCTGGTGGAGCGGGAGAATGCGCCGGTCCGGGTGGACGAATCCGGGCTGACGGTCCGGGAAATCTGCGATTTTATCCGCCGGGTTGACGCAGAATCGCTTTCCATCCTGGACGACTGCATCCGCATCAACTGGCAGATGGCGGAGAGCGGCATGAACGGCCGCTACGGGCTGAATGTCGGCTCCAACCTCATGCAGCGCAGGGAAAACGGTTCGGCCGGCGGCGATCCGGAAAACTACGCGATCGCCATGACCGCTGCAGCGGCGGACGCGAGAATGGCGGGGAGCACCCTTCCGGTGATGACGCTCTGCGGAAGTGGCAACCAGGGGCTGACGGCAACCCTGCCGGTGATCGCCTACTGCCGGGCAACCCGGGCGGACGAGGAAAAGCTGCATCGGGCCCTTGCCCTGAGCTGCCTCATCACGATCCATGTGAAATATTATCTGGGAAAGCTCTCGCCGCTGTGCGGATGCGGCGTAGGTTCCTCCATCGGCGTCTGCTGTGCCCTGACCTGGCTCTCCGGCGGGGAGGAAGCGCAGATTGAAAATGCGATCCGGAACATGGCAGCCGACGTCTCCGGAATCATCTGTGACGGCGCCAAGGCCGGATGCGCGCTGAAGATTGCGACCGTCATCGGCAGCGCTTTCCAGTGCGCGCGGCTCGCCCTGTGCGGGAGCGGCGCCGGGGATCTGGACGGAATCGTCGCGGACGACGTGGAGACGACGATTCAGAACATCGGAAAACTGGGAAAGATCGGCATGGCCGGCACGGACCAGGTCATTCTGAACCTGATGACACAGGCAGAATGAGTCGCAAATCCGAACGGAGCGACTGACAGAAACTGCAGTCGGAACAGAGCGTGTAAATCACAGCCGATTGCAGACAGGCAGTGCCAAACGAAATACAGACAGGAAATGAGAATCGGAGTATATCCATCCATTCCGATCAGAGGGGGACAGCAGCGATGAACAAGAAAGAAAATCTTCTGAAAGTCATGAATTTTGAGACACCGGACCGGATTCCCTTCGCATTCTGGTATCACTTTTCCCCGGATGCGGATGAGGGAATGAAGGCGGTGCAGCAGCATCTGGATCTGTACCGGGAGGCCGATTTTGATCTGATCAAGATCATGTGCGACGGCTTCTTCAATTATCCGAATCCGCAGATCGCGGAGTTCACAAAGGCATCTGACTGGAACAAGCTCCGCCCGCTGGGCCCGGATCATCCCTGGGTCCGCCGACAGATCTGGCGTGCGGCGGAGATTGTGAAGCGCGTCGCGGGAGAGTGCTGTGTCTTCTATAACGTCTTCAACCCGATGTCGCTTCTTCGGTTTGCGGTGGGGTATGACCGGCTGATGGAAGACATCGCGGCGGATTCCGATGCGGTCCGGCATGCGTTCGCTGTGGTCGGGGAGGATGTCCGGTCTCTGGTCAGGGGGCTGATCACCGAGGCCGGCTGCGACGGCATCTACTACTGTGTCCAGAATGCGGAGACCTTCCGCTTTACCGCGGATCAGTACCGCGCGATTGTGCGGCCCGCAGAGCTGGCTGTTCTGGAGTATGCCAATACCCTCAGCGAAAACAATATCCTGCACTGCTGCGGCTGGGCGGGGGACAAGAACCGGATTGAGGTCTGGAAGGATTATCCGGCAAAGTGCGTGAACTGGGCAGTCTACACCGAAGGCATGAGCCTGCGCAAGGGCAGAGAGTTCTTCGGCGGGAAGGCCGTGCTTGGCGGTTTTGAGAACACAAAGCAGGGAATTTTGTATTCCAGGACGAAAGAGGAAGTCCAGAAGGAGACGAAGAAGATCGTCCTGGAAGCCGGCCCCGAAGGTCTGATTGTCGGCGCGGACTGCACGGTTCCCGCGGATATTGACCATGAGCGGTTTCGCTGGGTGCGGGAGGCGCTGGACGAAATCGAACCGGAGGTGATCGTGCCCATCCGCATTCAGCTCCGGCCCTGATCATCTGCAGAGTTTCGGTGTGATTGCACTGCAGCCAGGAGCCTGCCGCAGACTGCAGGGGAAAAGAGAGGGTTTATGAAAAGCGAAATCAAAGATACCGTGACCGCATGGGTCAACCGGAACCTTCCGGGGATGGAACATGACCTGGCCCGGATCTGCCGGATTCCCAGCGTGGCAGAGATTCCGGAAGACCATAAGCCGCCGTTCGGGAAAGCCTGTGCCGATGGGATCCGGCTGATGCTTCAGATCGGCTGCGCATATGGTTTTGAAACAGACAATTATGACGACAGCGTGGGCTGTATCCATTACGGAAACGGGAAGGGAAAGCACGTCGGCATCTGGAGCCATCTGGATGTCGTCGCACCCGGCCCGGCATCCGCGTGGAAGCTGACAGACCCGTTTACCCCGTTCATCCGGCAGGGATATTTCATCGCGCGCGGTGCGCAGGACAATAAGAGCTCTGCCATCATGGCGCTGTACCTCCTCCGCTTCCTGAAGGAGCACGGAATCCACCCGGATTTTGCGATTGACTGCTATTTCGGCAGCTGCGAAGAGCAGGGTATGTATGACATCGACGACTACCTGGCCAAAGGATATCCGGTCCCGGATGTCTCGCTGGTTCCGGACAGCGGGTTTCCGGCCTGCTGCGGGGAGCGGGGATCCTTTGACGGCATCCTGACATTCCGGGAGCCCCTGGGGCCGGAAGTTTTGTCCGTAAAGTCCGGGAACGAAATCTACATGACGCCGGATACCGCGCAGATCGAAATTCTCCTGCCGGAAGGCGAAAATCCCCTTCCGGACAGCCTGCCGCAGGATACCGAAGCCGAGGTGCGGACCGATCCCGGGACGGGAAGGAAGATCCTGCGCCTCACCTGTCATGGTGTGTCCGGGCATGCGGCGGATCCCGCGGAAGGGATCAATGCGCTGACTCTTCTGGCGGAGCGGATTGTCGAATACCGCCTGGTCCCGGAACGGGATCTTACAAAATTTCGGTTTATTGCGGCATACAACCGGGATCCGCACGGGCGGGCCCTGGGGATTTTTGCGGAGGATGCCATTTCCGGCCCGACGGTGTCCACATTTACGGGTGCCGTACTGGACGGCCGGAAGCTCTGCCTGTCGTTTTTCTCCAAGTATCCGGTGACGGCCGGTGACCTGCCGATCCCGGAGAACGCAAAGCAGGCGGCGGAACAGACCGGCTGCGACCTTGAGATCCTCCGGTACGGGAAGCCCGCCTATTTTCCGCCGGATCACCCGGTCATGAAGATATTCGCCGAGGAGGCCGATGAAATCACCGGCTGCGGGGCAGAGCCGTTTATCATGAGCGGCGGCACCTATGCCCACAAGCTGCCGCATGCCTTTGCCTGCGGGACGGGGATGCCGCTTCCGCCTCCCCCGGAGGGCCTGTTCCTCCCGGGACACGGCGATTATCACGAGCCGGACGAGGCGGTTCCCATCGAGCGCATGCGGAAGGCCCTGATCGTCTACATCCTGGGATTTCTCCGGATGCAGGAAGAGGGCATGGAAAATCTTTCTGGTTGAAAAATCTGCCGGGAATCATTTTTCGGAACTCAGACGCCCGGAAAACACCGGCGCGTCTTTCTCACGGCGCGGATATCACCGCTGCCGTCATACAAAGGAGGGTTACAGAATGAAGAAGAGAAGTCTGGCATCGATTGCCGCAGTGGCGGCATCCAGCGCAATGGCGCTGTCCGGCATGGGCGTGCTTCCGGTCATGGCGGAGGAGGAGACAACCGAAGCGGCGGACGAGGACAAGTACCGCATTGCCGACGGCGATGTGACGCTCAGCATCTACTGCAATTTCCAGAACGCGGCCAGAGCCTACTACAATGACCTGGGGGATAACCCGGTGGTCAAGAAGATCGAGGAGCAGACCGGCCTGAACTTTACCTTTATCCATGCGCCGGCCGGAGATGACGGATCCTATTTCCAGCAGCTTCTCGCCTCCGGCGACATCCCGGACCTGATGTTCACCAGCGAGTTCCAGAACAGCTATCCCGGCGGTGTGGAAGGCGCAATCCAGGACGGCATCCTGATGGATATCACCGATCTGGTGGAGCAGTACGGCGTCAACTTCAAGGCGCTCTGCGATGCCGAGGATGACCCGGACATCGAGAAGAAGATCCGCGGCGATGAGGGCGACATCATCAAGTACGGAACGATTTTCCTTCCGCCCACCGACAACAAGAAGATCTTCAACGGCCTGATCGTCCGCCAGGACTGGCTGGACAAGTACGGCCTGGAGGCGCCGGTCACGATCGACGATTACACCCACGTGCTGGAAACGTTCAAGGAGAACGGCGTGCAGATTCCGCTGGCACTGTGCAAGTTCAGCGAGGCGCAGTTTGCCAACAACAATCCGATCGCGTCGGCCTTCGATGTCTCCGTGCAGGATTTTGATCTGGACGATGACGGCAATGTCAAGTACGGCCGCTCCAAGGACGGATACAAGAGCTTCCTGGAGGTCCTGAAGCAGTGGGCGGATGAAGGCCTGATCGATACCGGCTTCGTGAGCCGCTCGATTGATGACTCCCTGAAGCTGTTTGAAAACGGCACGGCCGGCATGTGCTTCGCCCACACCTACAATGTCAAGATGGCGGTGACGGCCGGCGCAGCCGTGGATCCCGACTTCAAGGTGACCGCGTGCGTGCAGCCGAAGGTCAACGCGGATGATGTCACACATCTTTCCTACACCACCCACTCCATCAATAGCCAGGGCAAGTTCGTCTCTGCCAGCTGCAAGCACCCGGAGGAGGCCGTCAAGTTCATCGACTACCTGATGGATCCGGATGTGATGCTCATGACCGCATGGGGCACCAACGAGGGAGACAACAAGACCTATACCGTCGATGCGGACGGCACCCGGGAGTTCACGGATTTTGTGACGAACAACCCGGACGGTCTGGATTACAACACGGTCCGTGCCCTCTATATGTGCGAGCCGTTCCAGATCCGGTATGACGAGACAATGGAGGCCGCACAGTACAGCCTTCCGGAATGCCACCAGTCCTGGGATGCATGGATGACCAATAATGACAGCGCGCACCAGATCCCGAACTACCTGACATTCACCGTCGATGAGTCGCAGGAGCTGAACTCCATCAAGAACAAACTTTCCAACTATTCCGATGAGATGGTCTACAAATTCATCTTCGGCGAGGAGGATCTCGACTCTGAGTGGGATGCCTTCGAGCAGCAGCTGATCGATCTCGGAAGCGAGCGTGCGGAAGAGATCTACAAGACCGCTTACGACAGATACGAATCCAGATCGGAATAATTCCGTTTCAAAAACGTCAGAAAAAGCGTGACGGGCAGGCTGCCCGCAGGGAGGACAAGCTCCCGCGGGCGGCCGGTCCGGTGGCGTTCGTTTATTCCTTCGGCCGCGCGAGATTGTGAGACGAAAATGTCCGGATTTTTCACAGCAGGACCGAAAAGGAGGTTTTCATGACAGACACAGTACTGGCGGCGAAAAAGAAGCGCTCCTTCTGGGTCAGGCTGGGCAGAAACATGCGGCAGCATCCGCTGCTGTACCTGATGATTGCGCCGGTGATTCTCTATTTCCTGCTCTACCACTATTACCCGATGTACGGGCTGAGCATCTCCTTTTTTGACTATGTGCCGACAAAAGGGATTACCGGCAGCAAGTTTGTGGGGCTGAAGCATTTCCGGGAATTCCTGGAAGATCCGTACTTTTTCCGGACCATGCGGAACACCCTGGTCATCAACCTGCAGCTTCTGCTGTTCGGTTTCCCGATACCGATCCTCTTTGCCATCCTCCTGAATGAACTCCGGAGTGCAAGGCTTCGCCGGGTCACGCAGACGGTCACCTACATGCCGCACTTTATTTCCACCGTGGTCATCTGCGGCATGATGCTGGATTTCTGCGCCGAGAACGGATTCATCACGACCGCGATCTGCCGGCTGACCGGGATGAAGCCGGTCAATCTGTTCAGCAGGGCATCCATGTTTCAGCCGCTCTATGTGGCCATGTGCGTGTGGCAGGAATTCGGATGGGATTCCATCATCTATTATGCCGCGCTGACCGGAATCGCGCAGGAACTCTATGAGGCCGCCGAGATTGACGGTGCAAACCGCTGGAACCGGATCATCCATATCTCGCTTCCCGGCATCTCCCAGACCGTCGTGATTCTTCTGATCATGAGAATCGGAAACATGATGACGCTTGGCTGGGACAAGATCCTGCTTCTGTACAATCCGATGACCTACGAGACATCCGATGTCATTTCCACCTATGTGTACCGCCTCGGCCTGACGAATTTCCAGTATTCGTTCGCCACGGCGGTTGGGTTCTTCAACTCGGTGATCAACTTTGTGCTGCTGATCCTGGCAAACACGGTCAGCAACCGCCTGAGCAACACCGGGCTCTGGTAACCGGATGATGGTTTTCTCTGTCAGTCAGCCGTGGGGGTGCAGAAGAGAGTGTCTCTGCAGCGGCGGCATTTTGAAAGCAATGCGGTCTGCCCGCGGAAGTGCAGAAAGCAGTGAATAAACGGAGGCCGAAAATGGCGCATACAAACAGCCGGCACAGATCCGGGAAAAAATTTTCCGTGTTTCAGACGGTAGATGTCATCCTGATGTTTTTCCTGATGCTGATCACGCTCTATCCGATGTACTACGTGGTCGTCGCTTCCTTCAGCGATCCCGTTCTCCTGAAATCCCATGTGGGGCCCCTGCTTCGGATTCTGGGAAAGCCCACCCTTGCAGGATACCGGAAGACGCTGAACAACAAGAGTCTTCTGAACGGATTCCGCGTGACCCTGTTTTATCTGGTGGTCGGCACCACGCTGCAGGTCGTTCTGACCAGCATGGGCGCGTTCGTCGTGACCAGAAAGAGCTTTCTGATCCGCAGGGGCATGATGAAATTCATGGTGTTCACCATGTTCTTCAGCGGCGGTCTGATCCCCCAGTTCTTTGCAATCCGCAACACCGGGATTTATAATACGATCTGGGTTTCCAGCATCCCGTATGCGGTCAGCGCCTTCAACCTGATCATCATGAAGAGCTTTTTCGAGTCCATTCCGGACAGCCTGGAGGAAGCCGCCATCATGGACGGCGCGAATGATTTCACGGTCTTTGCGCGGATCACGCTGCCCCTGTCCAAGCCGGTGATTGCGGTGATGGTTCTGTACTACGGCGTCGGCCAGTGGAATTCCTGGTTCCCTGCGGCGATGTTCACGAGGGACCGCGCAATCTATCCGCTGCAGCTGATTCTCCGGGAGATTCTGATTGAGAACAAATCTGTTGCGGCCGACAACCTGGCGCAGGCAGTGGAGGACACATTCACCAGCGAGCTGGTGCAGTACTGCACGATCGTGGTATCGACGGTCCCCATCCTCGTCATCTACCCGTTCCTCCAGAAGTATTTTGAAAAAGGCGTGATGATCGGCGCGGTGAAGGAATAAGGAAAGCGCGCGGGGCGAGAAGTGCGCTGCGAAATCAGAACCCGGAGAGAGAAGCGTGCTGGTGAATCAGAATACAGAGGAAAAGCATACGGGAAAATCAGAGCGCTTTGAAATCCAGAAAACCCGGTGCAGAGAGACGACCGGACTGGTCGGGCCATGGATACAGAAATACACGGAGAAGGAACGGAAGACAGTATGATCGCTGAGAATACAGAGACAAGGAATCCGCAGGAGATCACAGAGATACCGGCATCGGAGACTTTCACGAAGCTTCGCGCCATGAATAAAAATACGCTGACCGCACAGGTCCATGACCGGATTCTGGAGATGATTATTCAGAATCCCTCCGGGGAACAGCTGGTTTTAAACGAGCGGCGGCTCATGGAACAGCTCGGCGTCAGCAAGGCGCCGGTCCGGGAGGCCTTGATCCGCCTCTGCAGTGAGGGGGTTCTGGTCAGCGTTCCGCGTTTCGGATATGTGGTGGTCCAGCTGACGCTGAAAGACTGCTACGAGATCACCGATCTCCGCGTGATGCTGGAGCAGAAGGCGCTGCGCAGCTCTTTTCCCTCCTTCGGCGAGGCGGAACTGACGGCGCTTCGCGAACAGATCGGGAATTCCACGCAGGATCCCTCGGTCAATGTCTGGCAGATCTGGGAGGACAACGAGTGTTTTCACCTGATGCTGGCGTCTTTTGCGCGCAACCATACGCTGCAGCGTTTTCTGAAGGAAGCGATCGGAATGGACAAGCGTGTGTACGCTCAGCATATCTGGCGGGAGAAGAGCAGCCTGTTCTGCCCGAATGACAAGAGCTCCCATCTGCGCATCGTGGACGCGATCGCGGGGCGGGACCTGGATCTGGCCTGCAGGCTTCTGGAAGAAGACATCTGGTCCGCAACGGGGCTGACAGCTTCCTCTCCGTCGGGCTGGCAGAACGCAGAAATTTCAGATGAAACAGCAGAAAGTGTGGCAGAATCATGAATCATCTTGACAGTCAGGAGTTTCAGAACGTTTCCGACTGGTTTGATCGCCATCAGGGGGAACTGCTTGAGGACCTGACCGCACTGGTGCGGATTCCGAGCATTGCGGAGGAAAAGCCGCAGGAAACACCTGAAGCGCAGTGCGGGGAAGAATCCCAGGAGAAGCAGAGGGCTGTGCAGGGCGGGCAAACACCGCAGAAATCTCCGAACACCCCGGAAGAGGAGGAGGAGCCCTTCGGCAGGCCCTGCCGGGAGGCGCTGGACGCGGCGCTTGCACTCGGCCGCAAGTACGGCTTTGACACCGAAAACTGCGGGAACCGTGTTGGAAAAATCGGAAGCCGCCTGCAGGATCTTTCCAATACAATCGGCTTCTGGAACCATCTGGATGTGGTGCCGGTGGGAAGCGGATGGACGGGAGATCCTTTCGTCCCGCGGCTGGCGGAGGGGTTCCTGATTGGACGCGGCGCGCAGGACAACAAGGGTCCGGCGGTCGGAAATCTCTATCTGATGCGCTGCATCCGCGACCTGGGAATCCCGATGAAACACGATCTGTGCCTGTTTGTCGGATGCGACGAAGAGAAGAGCATGAAGGATCTGGAGTATTATACCGCGCGGTTCGAGACGCCGATGCTCTCCATGGTCGTGGACAGCGGTTTTCCGGTCTGCTACGGGGAAAAGGGCATCCTGAGCGGTGCCTTTCTGACGGACGCCCCGTTTGACGCAGACGTGGTCCGTGTCTGGGGCGGAACGGCCGAAAACATGATTCCGGACAGGGCGTTTTGTGCGCTGCGGTATACCAAGTCCCTGGCGGACTGGCTGGAAGAAAATGGCAGCGCGGAGCACGCCGGCGGAGCGGAACCTGCGGCCGGAGAGACTCGCTATGAGATCCAGGATGACACGATCCTTGTGACCGGGTACGGAACGGCTAAGCACAGTGCGTTCCCGGAGGGAAGCATCAACGCAATCCATGTGCTGGCAGATTTCCTGTCTTCGGCGGAAATTCTGAGTGAAACGGACCGGGCGGTTTTCGCCTTCCTGTCTCGGACGACGGAGGCGTATTACGGGGAGCCGGAAGGGATCGGCTATTCGGATGATGTCTCCGGCCGGACGACAGCCGCCGGGACCATCCTGTCCACGACAGAGGATGGAAAGGCCTGCCTGACCCTGAATATCCGCTATGCGATCACACACGATGTCCGCGCCCTGGAGGAAGGCCTGCAGCAATACGCAAAGGAGCATCAGGCACGGTGGGAAACCGCCCATTCCTCCGCACCGCACTATTTTCCGCGGGAGCATCCCGCGGTGGACTTCCTGACTGACCTGTACAACGACTGGTCCGGCGAGCACACAGAGCCCTTTGTCATGGGAGGCGGCACCTATGCCAGAAAGCTCCCGAACGCCTTTGCCTACGGGATCGGCGGCATGCGCAAAACCCCGGAGGATCTGGCGGCGGAACAGAAACTCTTCCGCCCGGGAACCGGCGGTGCCCATGAGCCGGATGAGGGGCTGAACCTGCGGATGTATTTTGCGGCGATGAAATTCCTGACGACCGCCGTGATCCAGCTGGATCAGATCCTGTGACCGTAAGCATCCGGTGTGGCAGAATTTTATAAGGGAAGGAATGTGTGTTCCGAAACCTGACAACTATGTGCTGTGTCAGGAACCTTTTACAGGATCGGAAGACACGGTGCACGTGCAGGAAAGAGACCTGATTCTGTGATTTTCATTATTAATCTCCACAGTGATGCAGCTGCCGGTTTACCGCCAGCCTCATCGCCGTGGAGATTTTTATTCAGTTTCTGGATTGACGATACTACGCGGGTCAGGTAAGATGAACCTGAGCAGAGTGTTTGTTTTTGCGTTGGGAAAATTTGATGCGGGATGCGAAACACGGGAATACCGGGGACGGGTGACAGGCGGCTGTATCCGCCGCAGAAGGGATCGTGAAAGAATCTGTCACTCCACCCAAACCAGACGGGTTTTTCGACCGCATCGAAAACTTTTCAAAAGGGGGAAAAGTATGGGAGAAGTGAACGGATGGAGAAAGAAGGCGCGTCGGACGGCCGCCACGGCAGCGGCGGCCGGAGGGGCATCGGTCCTGGCCGCATTCGGCGGTGCGTACAGCATACCGGTTTCTGCTGCACCGTATGCCTTCGCCGCGGATGCTGCGACAGAAGGGAGCAATGACACCGGCATGCAGACGGGGGAAGAGCAGAGCGTCGTCATCGACGGCAGCACGGTGTCTGCCCTGGAGAGGGAGTCTTTTTCGTCTCTGATCACGCCGGAATCTGTGGACGAGACAGCGCAGGTCACGCCGTATCAGATTGCAGAGGATCTCAGCAATGTGGCCGGAACGGACAAATTTTATATCTTGGATCCGTCGATGCTGGCGTGGAACGGATTTCTAGTCTTCGGAAACAGCAGAACCAATGAGTTTTACGAATTTTATGAAGAAAACCGGTATGCATACCGCCGGAATTTCATCACGTCCGACTCGATGATGCATACCTATCATCTGTATTTTTCCTATCTGCAGAGAAACGTGGAGGAAAATCACCTGCGGGGAATGCTGCTGGATCTGAGCCGGCAGATGCTGGCAAAGAGCAGTCAGCAGTATGAGGCATTGAAGGGAACCGCCTGGGAGAGCGCGGCCAGAAGAAATGTGGCATATTTTGCGGTCGGCACTTCTCTGCTGGATGCCGGCACCGAAATCCCGGCGGACGCGGCGGATGTCACGGCGAAGGAACTGGCGCTGATTGCGGATGCCTCCGGGATTGCGGTCTCGCCTCTGATGGACGGCGGCGACAGCAGCTATACGGAGGATTATTCCCAGTACAAGCCGCGGGGCTATTACGATGTCAATGATGATCTCCGTTCCTATTTCCGTGCGATGATGTGGTACGGGCGGATGGCTTTTCTGCAGAAAGACGGGGACCTGTCTCGAAGTGCGCTGCTGATGACTCTGGCGCTGGATCAGGACACGGCGCCGCTGTGGCAGCAGATTTATTCGATCACCTCCTTCTTTGCCGGGGAAGCGGATGATCTCTCGTATTATGAGTACAAACCGATCGCGGATGCCGTGTACGGCGAAAATCCCTCGGCGGAGGCTCTGACGGGAGACGAAGCCCTATGGGACAAGTTTCTGTCGGCGGCAGAGGCCATGCCCGGCCCGAGAATTTCTTCCATGGCGGGCACGGACGACCTGACAGAGGAGAAGGGTTACCGTTTCCTGGGCCAGCGGTATTCCTATGATGAAGAGATCTTCACAAAGCTTGCCGGGGAGGCCGCCGGGCCAGATGCCTCGGGAAATCTCCGTGGGCTACCGGATGCCCTGGACGTTCCCGCAGCGATGGGATCGGACCCGGCGCTGCAGATTGTGACAGCCCGCGGTGCCGGAGAGTTTGCCAATTATTCGGCAAATGTGCAGACACTTCGGGATGCCGCGGCAGCGAGAAGCGAAGCGGAGTGGAAGAGCAGTCTTTCCAGCCAGTGGATGTACACGCTGCAGCCGCTCTTCTCTCCGGTGCCGGAGGGATATCCCTCCTTTATGCGGTCGGACGCATGGAGCCGCAAAGAACTCGTGACCTATCTGGGAAGCTACACGGAACTGAAGCATGATACCGTCCTGTATGGAAAGGAATTCATGGTCGAAGCGGGCGGAGAAATCACGCCGGCGGATGACCGCGGATATGTGGAGCCTGTGCCGGCGCTGTACGCGAGACTGAAGGATCTTTCCGATGCAACGTCCGCCGGGCTTTCCGAGTATGGCATCCTGTCGGATAATCAGGCACAGGATCTCTCGATTCTCTCTTCGCTCTGCGATCAGCTGGTCACGATTTCGGAAAAAGAGCTGCATAATGAACTTCCTTCCGATGATGAGTTTGAGTTGATCCGGAGCGTTGGCGCGCAGCTCGAGCATTTCTGGCAGCAGGCACATCAGGAGGATGCGGATGCCGCCGGCGGCAGAATGACGACAGATCTCTATCCGGCGGCCCTGGTGACGGATGTCGCCTCCAACAGCAGCGGAACCTGTCTGGAACTCGGCATCGGCGGTGTCAAAGAAATGGTTGTCGTCGTTCCCCTCGACGGTCAGCTGGTCATCGCCAGCGGTCCGGTTTACTCCTTCTACCAGTTTGCGCAGCCCTCCTCGGACCGCCTGACGGATGCTCAGTGGTGCCAGATGCTGGGAATTCAGCCTGGAGAGATCCAGTACAGCCCCGAGAACGCACCGCAGATGGAAAACTGGGTTTACGACTTTACCATCAACTGGTGATTTCCGGCTGTCTGTCAATGCAGAGTGGAGCAAAAAACTCGTGGCTTGCTCCGCTTCCGAATGTCTGAAATGGATGAAGAACAGGAAAATCATAAAACGGATCCTTCTGGCCGCGCTGCTTCTGGCAGCGGCGGCCAGTTCTCTTCTGTACTGGTATCTGGAGGGCGCTTTTCTGCCCCGGTGGACGCACTGGTCCGAGAGAGACCTGACCGCCGTCATGCGGGA
>OMZJ01000124.1 GCA_900315495.1 uncultured Lachnospiraceae bacterium | reverse complement strand
TTTTACGGGTGGAAAAAAGATTATCGCGTGTGGCTGGTGTTTTTGATGGAAGGCTTTCTGGTTGTCAGCAAACTGAGCGGTATCACTGCCTATGCGGTACGGACGGGAACGGAATGCACAGTATTTGTTCTCCCGATGATGTTCACGGATTCCACATTTGCCGAGGGCCTCTGGAAAATCCTGATTTACTTCGGCTTTATCCTGCTGGTCTGCAATGCCCCGTTCCGCGACGGAAGAATCCACTACATGGTGATCCGAAGCGGCAAGGCAGCCTGGTGGGGTGGCAGTATCCTGTATATAGCGGCGTCGGCGCTGATTTATCTGCTTTTCCTTGCACTGCTGGGTACGCTGACGGTCCTTCCGGCAGGCACACTTCGCCGGTACTGGGGGAGTGCCCTGTACGCGCTTCAGGCTTCGGGAATGGGAAACAGCGTGGGACAGCTTCCGGCCGAGAATGTCATGAATACACTGGTTCCGGCAGCGGCCGAATGGATGACATTTGGGATTGCCTGGCTGTCTCTGATCGGGATCGGCTTTCTGGTATACCTGGTCAATGACCTGTCGGGGGGCATGATGGCGGGAAGTATTGCGGCGGCTGTTTTAGTCATGCTGGATCCGACCGTGAACTGGCTTGCGTTCAGTGTATACCGGAAGTTCTGGTATTATCTTTCACCGGTGAGCTGGACGAGCATCGAACACTGGGATATTCTGGCAAAGAATCTTCCGCTGAACGGAAGAACCGTGACGCTGCTCAGCCTGATCATTGCAGCGGTACTGGGCGGTATGACATGGTTTGTGAATCAGAAATCCGAAGTAATCCGGGAAGAACAGCTGTAAAGATGCAGAGGAGAATTTCATTGCAACTGTGGTCATAAAACAAATGAATGCCGCATGAGTTGGATGAAATACAGTAATCCAGCACAGCAGACTGCGATGCCTGCAGGAGAAGGGGGTAGAATGCCATGGGATATTCTATAGAAATAAAAAATCTTACAAAGAAATACGGATCGCAGACCGTGCTGAACAATGTCTCTCTGCATTTCACAGATACGCATATTTACGGACTGGTCGGCCGAAACGGAAGCGGAAAGACCATGCTTTTCAAGCACATCTGTGGGTTCGTAAAGCCGGATTCGGGGAGCGTAAGTGTGAACGGAAAGGTGATCGGAAAAGATATCGAAAATCCGGATAACTGCGGTATTATCATTGAAAGCCCCGGATTTCTTCCGGAATATACAGGGTATCAGAATCTGCAGATGCTGGCAGTGATCAAAAAGAAAATCGGAAAAGAACAGATCCGTCAGGCAATGTGTACGGTTGGTCTGGATCCGGATCTGAAAAAGGCGGTGGGAAAATATTCTCTGGGAATGCGGCAGAGACTCGGAATTGCACAGGCAATCATGGAGGATCCGGGGATTCTGCTCCTGGATGAGCCGATGAATGGCCTGGACAACGAGGGCGTCGGGGAAATGCGCAAACTCCTGCTGTCCCTTCGGAATGAGGGGAGACTGATTCTGATCGCCAGCCACACCAAAGAAGATATCGATATTCTCTGCGATGAAGTGTACCACATGGATCACGGCACGGTGACTTCTGTGGATTACCAGAAGTCTCCGTAAAATCCCTGCCGTTCGGTGTGAGGGGGTGTATGGAAATGAGGAATATGCTGATGAGAACAGGAGTGATGATTGTGCTTTGCCTCAGCATGGCATCTGCTCCGGTGATTGTGCCGGCGGAGGAGGAAACCGCCGTGTCCGTGGGAATCAGTTCGGAAGATCGTCAGAGCCTGGATCAGTACTTTGAAAACCGGGCACAGAATTTCTTCGGAAAAACATCGGCCGACGGATGGATGCAGGAGGAACAACTGCAGCGCATCGAGGCACTGCAGCAGTGGATGGACAGCTGCGAATTCACGGTCGAAAGTGCGAATGTAAGTTTTTCAGTGAATTCCATTCTGGAGGAAAATGAAACGGAGACCGTGATTCTGGGCTCGGAATGGAATACGCTGCAGTACAGATTCGGCGATGAAACCGAATTGAGAAGTATGGAGTTTGAGACGCCTCATCTGCTGCACATCGCAAAAGCCACCCATGAAATTACCTCGGACTGCTACAGCGAATATACCGGTTATGAATACGGCTCGAAAGAGGAGCTTGCTTATGTGCGGATCGGAGAAATTCCCGGGAATCTCTCCGGTCAGGAGCGGGAGGAGGACCAGATTCTTGTGCAGACCGATTCGGATACCATTTCTGTCTATGATGCGGCGGATGGTTCGCTGGTCAGCACTCTTCCGGGAAGGCTGGCAGAAGCCACGGGAAGCATGCTGCTGAAAGAGGGCGCCGCAGCGTCTGTCTGCGATGATAAAACCAAAGAGTTTCAGATTTACATTTCTGGAGAGTCAGAGCTTCGCCCGGAGAAATACCAGTACCTGCGCTTCCTGACAGATACCCTGTACACCGACAGCTCTGCGGATCTCAATATTTCCGGCGATCTGTACGAAATTCCGGATATCAAAGTGTCATCGCAGCAGGGGATATTCCAGAGAGCAGGAGATTATATCTTCACGGAGGACAGCATCTACGACCTGGACGGAAAGCTGCTGGGCACACATCCGGCATTTACGTTCGTCTATGGTATGCCTGAAGACAATGTTCTGGGCTGCGATCTTTCCAGCGGAACCTATGTCATGTTCGACTGCAAAAATCTGGAGGTACTCTGGACCGAGGACCAGATGAGCTATGCAGACGCGGCCGGCGGCACCATCAGCTGGACGACGGCGAGCGGAGAAGGACTGATTACGGATCTGGATCATACCGAGATCATTTCGGAGGCAGACTGGAAGAGCCGGAATGCGGACCGGAATCCGGACGGAACCAATCTGACCCTGATCAGCAAACACCCGGAGACCGGTGACGCGGTTCTTCGATTAAAAGCGGATGACGGGATGCACTATTATATCTGTGACGATCAGATGAACATCCGGGAGGATCTCGCCGCGGCACAGGTTTCGGTCTGCTGGAAGGACGGGACGCAGATTCCGCTGAAGTGGAGCGCGCCGGAGGATGGCGTTTTAGCGCTGGAGAATCTCTGGACCGGAGAATCCATCCGGATACCGGTTGACCTTGGGACGGCTGAGATTGCCGATGTCACCGTCACGGGAGCCGGCAATGTATATGGCGTACTGATTGTCACGAGGAATCCTGACGGGAGGTACGGAATCATCACAACCAGTGAAGAGGTGATTTCCGGTCCGACAGAGAATGTCCTTGCGGAAACGGTCCTCATGGAGGACGCGGCGACGGTGAAGGTTATGGAATACACAGGTTCATCGCAGACGGTGAAGTATCTGGATCCGGACGGAAACGCGCTGGCGGATCAGGATGTCATCTATGCAGATCAGGACAGAATCTGTGTGTCTGACGGGGACGGCATTTCGGTTCTTCCCAGATGAGGAAACGAACCGCACAGATCCGCGGGATTGCAGAATCATAAAATAGAGCCAGCCTTCTCACCGGAATCATCCGGCGGGAAGGCTGGCTCTTGTTCATGCCATCAGGAAGAGAGGCAAGATCTTTATTGTGCAGCTTCCGTGGTGCTTTCACCGTTATCCGCGCTGCTGCTCTGTGCGGCGTTGTTCAGCGTCTGAATCTCATCCTGGGAGGTAAGCTTTACATCAATCGAAATCTCCTGGAAGGAATTTCCGCTGATTCTCTCGACCGTCAGTGTGACGGTATCGTCCGGAGAATAGTAGCTGATCTG
>OMZJ01000178.1 GCA_900315495.1 uncultured Lachnospiraceae bacterium | reverse complement strand
TGGCCGGCTGTGCTGTCCGTTTCATGGTCAGTTTTTCATATTTTCTTCTTTCGGCTTCCCTGTTATTTTGAAAAATGTCTTTTTTTCCAATACTGTCCGACAGTTCCGTACCGCTGTCCGCCGCTGTCTGAAATCGCTTTCATCAGGTTTCTGTAGAAACCGATTCCCGTTTACAAACCGCGATCCGTTTGCAGAGCGGGCCTTTGGCACAAAGTCCTTGCACGATGCACCGCCCGGGACGTATACTTTCCTGCAGGAAACGAATGCCGGTATCCGCCCGGATCCTGCGAGAATCCGTGCGCTTACAGCGGCAGCCGGCCATCAGACAGAGAAAGGACCCGTTATGATCTCTCAGGATTTTAAAAGTATGCTCGAAAGAAAATCCGTCATCCGGAATTTCGCCGAATACGCCGCAAGGCGCGGCCGGGAAATCGGCTACGAAAATGTATTCGATTACAGCCTCGGCAATCCCTCGGTTCCGGTGCCGGATTCCTACAAGGACGCCGTCTTCCGCCTGTACAGCACCCTGCCTTCCGCGGCACTGCACGGATACAGCCCGACGCTGGGAAATCCGAACTACAAGAAAGCCGTCGCCGACTCCCTGACCCGGCGGTTCGACGTTCCCTACACGCCGGAACTGATCTTCCCGACCAGCGGTGCCGCCGGTGCCATTGCCCACGCGTGCCGCGCCGTCGTCCGGCCGGGCGAGGAAGTGCTGTGCTTTGCCCCCTTCTTCCCGGAATACCGCGAGTACATCAACCGGACCGGCGCCGTGCTGCGGGTGGTGCCTGCCAACACAGAGAATTTTCAGATCAATTTTGACGCCTTCGAGTCGATGATCCGTGAAAAGACGGCGGCGGTGCTGATCAATTTCCCGAACAACCCTTCCGGCGTGGTGCTCTCGGAGGAAACGATGATCCATCTGGCCGATCTGCTCCGCGCAAAGCAGGAAGAATACGGCCACGAGATCTTCCTCCTCTCGGACGAACCCTACCGCGAGATTCTGTTTGACGGGAAAAAGTGCCCGTACCCGGCGGCTTACTATGACAACACGCTGACCTGCTACTCCTTCAGCAAGTGCCTGTCTCTCCCCGGGGAGCGCATCGGCTATGTGGCTGTATGCCCGCGGGCGAAGGACGCGGATGTTCTGGTTCCGATGATGGGGCAGATCTCCCGCGGCATCGGCCACAACTGCCCCGCTTCCACCGCACAGCTGGCGGTCGCGGAGGTCATCGACCAGACAGCCGACATGTCGGTTTATGAGACCAACATGAACCTGCTCTATGACAAGCTGACTGAGCTGGGATTTGAGATGGTGCGCCCGGGCGGTACCTTCTACATCTTCCCGAAGGCACTGGAGGAGGATGCTGTCTCCTTCTGCCGGAAGGCCCTGAAGTATGATCTGATTCTGGTGCCCTCGGACAGCTTCGGCGTTCCCGGCTATTTCCGCATGGCCTACTGCATCGACACGGAGAAGGTAAAGCGCTCCATCCCTGTGCTGGAGACCTTCGTCCATACCGAATATCCGGACCGCTGAGATCCGGAAAAAGGAACTGCTTGAACAGCATAAAAAGCCGCCCCTTCGAGGGCGGCTTTTTACTGTCTGTTTCTTCTGTCCTGTTATTTCAGATTTTTTGCCCCGGCCCGGAAGCATTTCCCTCGTCAAAGGGCGCTGTGTCATCGTCATCCTCCCCGGCGCCGTCCTCCCCGTCCGGCGCATCCGGCCGGAACGGCTGGCCCACGACCGCCGGAATCCCGTTGATCTCCACATTGCCGTCGAAGGGGATGACAAGGCATTTTCTTCCGTCCACCAGCTTTGTCTCAATGCGACTGACCTGATCCGGCGGCACCGTGATCCGGATATCCGCGGTCTTGACACTCACACTCTTCGGCGCGAGCGTATTGACCATGAATGCGGTCTTTTCCCCGGCGACCCGGTTGTACACCGTATCGAACTGCTCCATCCGCCGGTCGTCCGCGCCGCTGTTCTCCAGAATTCTGCGCAGGTCCGGCCGGGTAATCATCACCGGGTCCGGCTCGTCCTTGTGCTCCTGCACGAGGTCGCTCAGCTCCTCCTGCACCGAGGTAACGACATCCATCTGGCAGTCATCCCCGAGGGTCTCGGTCAGAAGATCCTGGAAGGTCTCCTTCTGCGCCTTGTAGGACATCGGGGACGGGCCGCCGATGCAGCCGTCCAGGAATTCCCCGTGCAGCGCCTCCGGTTTCTTCGCGTAATACAGAAGCCCGTGGATGTCGCTGGTGCGGTCTGTGAAAGCCGGATAGAGGAAGGCGTTGGCGGGCATCTCGACCCACCAGTCCTGGGCTCTCTCCTCGATCACATCGGAGGCCGCGTTATAATGCAGCCCCGGCGCAGAGAGATCGACGGGGCAGATCGCGCACAGAATATAGGAATAGACCTCGGTTGACGCATCCTCCATCTCCAGGTCATCCGTCCCCCGCCCCGGTACGTCATAATTGCCGTACACCAGAACGATATAATAATTCTCACCGTAGTCATAATGGTCCGCGGCCTTCCGGTAAAACCGGTTCAGAAGCTCCTCATCCGAAAGCCCGCTGTCCCGCAGCGCCAGGAGCATCTTCTGCCCCTCCCCTTCAATCTCCTGTTCCGGGGTATACTCCAGGGAGTGCAGATTCTTGCCCAGTGCGCCGGACAGGGATTTGCGCAGTATCTCCTCGTATTTGCGCTGCATCTCGTCGGGAAGCATCAGAAATTTCCGGCATTCCTGCGGATGCAGCTTTTTTTCGTGGTCCACGTAGCATCCGGCAATGGCGCTGAGTGCATGTTTTCCTTTCTGAAACGTTCTGCGGATCTCCGCAATCTCCTTCTTATTCATTCACTTTCGCGCCTTCCTCCCCGCTTTCCGGCGGGAAAGGCTGCGCATCCTCCTGTTTTATCGTAATCTTGTATGCCGCTGCACCCTCCTCCATTCCGGGCTTTTGGAATCTGCCGCGCGTCTTTTGTCACGCGGTTTCAGATTTCGTGCGGCACCGCACCGCTTTCCATGTCCTTCCACAGGGGAGACATGCCGCGCAGCCGCGTCGCTGCCTGCGCTGCGGCCTCCGCAATCTCACCGGGATCCGTGTCACGGTTGTCCCGGTCCAGCGTAAAGCGGATCGCGCCGGATGCCAGCCTGCCCGACAGACCAATGGCCTGCAGGACATGGCTGGGATCCAGCGAACCGGCGGAGCAGGCCGAACCGGCGGAGGCGGCGATCCCCATTCCGTCCAGAAGCAGCAGCAGGGATTCGCCCTGCACCCCTTCAAAGGAGACATTCACATTGCCCGGAAGGCGTCGGTCCGCACTGCCGTTCAGCCGCGTATGGGGAATGGCGAGAAGCCGCCGGATCAGTTCGTCCCGCATCGCCGACACCCGCGCCGCATCCCGCGGCATTTCTTCACAGCTCTCGGTCAGCGCCTCTGCCATCGCGGCAATCCCCGGCACGTTCTCGGTCCCGGCCCGGTGGCCTCGCTCCTGCCCGCCGCCGAGGATCAGGCTGAACGCCTCGGTCCCCTGCCGCACCGCCAGCGCGCCGACCCCCTTGGGGCCGTGAAACTTATGCCCGGACAGGGAGACCAGGTCGAGGTTCTGTCTGCGGACGTCAATCGGCAGATGCCCGGCCGCCTGTACCGCGTCCGTGTGGAACAGGACACCCGCGCGGCGGCACACCGCGCCGATCTCTGCCACCGGCTCGATGCTCCCGATCTCATTGTTTGCCATCATCACCGACACCAGCGCGGTATCCGAACGGATGGCCTCCGCCACTTTCTCCGGGGAGATGATCCCCTCCGCATCCGGCAGGAGCCTTGTCACCGAAAATCCCATGGATTCCAGACGGTCCAGCGTGTGCAGCACCGCATGGTGCTCGATGGCGGTTGAGACGATGTGCATTTTCCCGGCTGCTTTCCCCGCCATGGCGCCTGTCCAAAGTGCCTGATTGTCGGATTCGCTTCCCCCGGAGGTAAACAGAATCTCCTGCGGGGACGCTCCCAGCGCCTCCGCCACCTGACGTCTTGCCCGGTCCAGAACCATGGCCGCCGCCTGGCCGGTGCGGTGCAGGCTGGACGGATTGCCCCAGGCGTTCTCCGCCGTGTCCAGGTACACCCGGAGGGCTCTCTCACTCATCGGCGTGGTCGCCGCACAGTCGGCATAAATTCTGTCATTTCTGTTCATCACAATACAAGGGCCGCAGAACCCGGCGTCTGGTCCTCCGGGCAGAGGCTCATTTCCCCTTTCCGCACGCGTTCGCACAAAGCCGTGAAACACCAGCCGCCTGACCGGGCATTCCGGCCAGACGGCTGGTGTGGTGTGATTGTATGCTTCGTTTCGCCTGATTTACATCGGTTCGCCTGATTTACAGAGGGTGTTTCTGTTCCTGCGGGTTCCCCTTACCGGCAGGCCGCGGTGATCTCCACCTCGCAGAGTGCTCCCTTGGGGAGACGGCTGACCTCCACGCAGGAGCGGGCCGGCTTGTTCCCGGAGAAATACTTTGCATACACCTCATTAAAGCTGCCGAACGCGTCCATGTCAGTGATAAAGCACATCGTGCGCACCACATCATCATAGGTCAGCCCCGCCGCCTGCAGCAGCGCGCCGATATTCTTCAGCACCTGCTCCGCCTGTTCCGCGACAGTCGATCCCACCATTTTCCCGGTCGCGGGATCCAGAGCGATCTGGCCGGACGCGTAGAGCATTCCGCCTGCGCGGACTGCCTGAGAGTACGGCCCAACGGCCGCCGGTGCCTTTTCCGTATGAATAAAGTCCATGATGTCTCCTCTCTGCATTTAATCCAATCAAATCCAATCGAATCCAATTAAATATCGAAACATCCGGTGATCTCTCCGGCCTCCCTTCCCGCGGTCATCGCAGGCGGGCCGGAGGGCCCGGGTCATCCGCCATCTGAAATCTTCCGGATGAGAAATCCCGGATGACGGTTCAGGCATCAGGAAAGTCTCGCCGGATCAATGCCCAGCGTGAGGATTTCAAACGGCGTAAAGCTTACCGTCTGCGTCTCACCCTCCGGGTCCTCGAGCATGTTCATCACCGTCACCGGGAATGGGAAGGAAATCTTTCCGCGGGCGCCGTCCTGTTCGGACAGCCGCAGGACGATCTTTGTGCCCTCCTCCGACCGCTTCATCGCCTGCAGGAAGAGGCCGCAGTCATCCAGCACATCCGCCAGGACCTGCGGAATCTTCACGCCGGCGCGGCGCAGCGGAACATTGTACTCGAATGCCGCGCGGTTGACTCCCGCCTCCACCGCGTTTCCGCTGTGGGGCAGAATGACATAGCAGATGTCGTGATGCCCCATGTCGGAGGTGATGTCCGGGCGGATCGTGGCACGGAGCAGGCTGAGGGAAACCTCATCCCCCTCCAGGCCGACGCCGTACTTTCCCTCATTGATCACGGCGATTCCCGCGCCGCTCTCGGAGAGATCAAACCACTTGTGGTGGCAGCACTCGAAACGGGCCTGCTCCCAGCTTGTGTTCTTCGTCAGGCTGCGGCGGATAAATCCGGCCGATGTATCGCAGAGCATCTCCCTGGTCAGCACGTCGGCGCCGAAATTCACCTTGGCCAGCCGGTGCTTCTCGTCCCAGTCCACGATGTTCTCCACCTCGATCGCCGGGGAAGCGGCAAAGAAGCGGATGACCATCTTCCAGGCGCTCCTCTCCGTCCGGAAGGAAACCGTAAACTCGGCCGAGGAATCGTCCTGCCGGGACAGATGCAGCGGCTCCGCAATTGCCAGCGGAATTTCCACATCCTTGTAGTTGGGCAGGATATCCCAGGCATCGTACATGCCCGGATGATCAGCATAGATGTGCAGCCGGTTGAACCCGCAGCCCTTTTTCACCCATTCGCGGTCCAGCCCCAGATCCGTCAGGCTGGAGAAGCTTCCGTCTTTTTCCAAATGTGCGCGGTAGTACGGCGTCTCCACACAGAGGGTCTCCGCTTCTCCGGACACCGAAATCCATCCCGGCAGCCCCGGCGCATCCAGCGGAACTCCGGCAGAAAGGCCCGGAATCTGCGGAATGGCCCAGCGGCCGCGCTTTCCATGGCGGACAATCTCTCCGCTCTCCTCCTCAAGGAACGTCGGGAAGGTACGCGTGAAATTCAGCGAATTGAAGTACGGCGCCTCCTGGGCGTACGGCGCAAGGATCGCATCCAGCCGGTCCGCGATGTCTGCGTAATCCCTCATGGCATCCTCGTAAACCGGATGGATGTGGGAACCCGGCAGAATATCGTGGAACTGGTTCAGCAGGAGCTTCTTGTACAGTTCCCGAAGCTCCTGTGCCGGGTAGTCTGCCCCACCGCAGAAATCCGCCGCGCAGAGCAGCTCCGCCTCCCGCAGCTTGTACTCCAGATCGCGGTTGGCCTTCTTCAGCGCCGATTTGGTGGTGAAGGTTCCCCGGTGCATCTCCAGATACAGTTCACCGTCCCACACGGCCAGGTCGTTGTTATCCTTCAAATTGCGGTGCAGGAATTCCGCCCCGCCGGTCATCTCCACCTTCGGCATAACGGAGACACGGTCAAAGCGGCGGTACATCTCCATCATCTCTTCGGTCACGCCGGATCCGCCGTCCCCGTATCCGAACATGGAGAGGGTCTGTCCGCCGGTCTCCTTGTCCTGGTATGCCTCCCAGTTTTCCTGAATCTGGGAGGGCATGTTCCAGCTGATGAAGTGGGTCGGCGGCACGCAGGCATAGACCTCTGTCCCGTCAATGCCCTTCCAGATGAAGTTGTTGTGCGGGAAACGGTTGGTGTCGTTCCACGTGGACATCTTGTTGGAGACAAAATAGTCGACGCCGCTCTTTTTCAAAATCTGGGGCAGAATCCAGCTGTTGCCGAACACATCCGGAAGCCACGCGTTGTCGATGGTCTTTCCGAAGGCCTTCCGGAAATACTGCTGCCCGTACAGACACTGGCGGATCAGGCTCTCGGCCGCCGGGATGTTGCAGTCCGGCTCGACATACATGGCGCCCACCGGCTCAAACTGGCCGGAGGCAATCTTTTCCTTCAGCTCCGCGAAGAGGTCCGGATAATATTTCTCCAGGGTCTCATAGGTATAGGCTGAGGTATGGGTATAGCGAAGCTCCGGATACCGGTCCATCAGGCGCATCTGGATCAGAACTGTGCGGGCGTTTTTCTGCACCGCGTGAATCCGCCGCCAGTAATAGGCGATGTCCAGATGGGAATGTCCCACCACCGCCACGTTCCCGCTCCCGTGGAAATCCGTGTTGCCGTAGATGACGCGGCGCACATAGTCCGCCGCCTCGTCCACGCCTTCCCAGGTATCAAAGTCGATGAAGTCCAGCGCCTTCGAGAGCTCGCGGTTCAGGAATTTCTGGTAGTCCTCGTTGAAATAGTCGCTCTTTGCGATGTCCAGGAACAGGGTGTAATCATAGACCAGAGACTGCACGTTCTGTCGGATCACCGCAAAGTACGCGCCTTCAAAAATCTGGCGGCATCCCCGGGAATCCGCGGCCGCCGGGTTTCTCTCATCATCCGGCTTGGACCGGTTGTAGGCCTCGATCTCGATCGTGAGGTCATCCGACGTGAGGAAGGGGTTGAGCAGAATTCTCTCCCGGTTGGGGTCAATTCCGCCGGCGTATTTTCCATTGATCTTCACGATCATCTCTGCCGCGGTGTGCAGCACGAGATAAATCTCCTGCCCCTTGTATGCTTCCGGGACACGGGCGTGTCCGCGGATAAAGCAGGTGCCGTCCGGCGTGAAATAGAGATCGCCCTTTGAAAGCTTTCTCCATCCGCCGTAGCAGAAATCATAGGTATTCTCCGCGACCTGTCTGGCATCGCGGATCTCCAGATCCGTGATTTCCGTCTTATCTTTGTAAATTCCCCGCTGAAGCCACACAAAGCGGAGATCCGTCCACTCTTCCGGGCGCATGCTGCGGCGCACTACTTTGACATGAGCCATATTCTCTCCTCCGCTCAGTGATTATCCCAGAAGTAAGGTTTCTTCCGGATGGGAACAACCGTGACGTCCTCGCCGAGATCATTCCGGATCATCTGCGCAATCCAGTCTGTGCAGCGGTTCAGAATGATGCATTTGGAACATTCTCCGCGAAAAACCAGGGTCAGTTTCTGATTCTCGTACGAGACATATTCAACCCAGCCGCCGTCCCCGCTGATGCGCGGTGCCAGCACCGTACGGATATACTCTTCCATAATCCCTCCTTGCAGCACTGTCCGGCCTGCTGATCAGATGAAATCCTCCCGCATCGGTGTAAAGACATCGCAGAGCTTTCCGGCCTCCAGGCATTCGCAGCCGTGCCGGACACCGGACGGCATCAGAATGGTGTCTCCCTTTTCCACCACACGCGTCTCATCCCCGACGGTGAATTGAAATTTCCCTTCCAGAATATAAGTGCACTGGGTGTGCGGATGCGAATGGAAATTGCCTTTCGCGCCCGTCTCAAAGGTGATCTCGCACATCATCACATTCTTGTCGTAAGCCATCACATGCCTTGTCACCCCCGGTTCGCAGGGCGTTACCTTCACCGGCTGATCCTTCGTCACAAACATCGTTTCCTCCTCCATGCCGTCTTTCACGGCGCCTTGATCTGATAGCGGCTGTTCCGTGTTCCTGTTCCGCATTTCTCTGAATCCGTTCTGTCCGGATACCGGCAGAATATTACGCAGTGCTTCCGGTCTCTGCTGTTTCTGTCTCCGGATGCACTGCGTCCGGCCCGTAGACCGCATACCGGATAAAATCGGCAAGAACTGCCGGATCCGGGGTATCGGCAGCGACACACAGCAGGGAATCCGTCTCCAGCTCCGACACGGTCGTCAGATATCCGGAGGCCAGAAGTATTCCCCCGGAAAATTTGTTTCCCGTACTGTCCGTCAGCGGTTCGACTCTTCCATCCGCCGAGAGCCTGGATACCAGGTCCTCCGGAAGGACATCCTTCAGATCCAGAAAACTGTCCTGTGCGGCCTGTTCTTCGACAAAGGCTCTGTCCGCGACGACGACGTTGAGGGTTTTGGTGTGCAGCAGCGACTGGAACCGGATCACCGAGGCATTCCCGTAGTACTTTGTCATCAGGTCCTCACCCTGCGGGTCCAAGTTCATCGCGCTGTCAAATTCCGTCGTCTGCCGCCAGTCCCGGTCAAACCCTTCCAGCTGTTCGAATTCTGCCTGCAGCCGGTCCATCTGTGCACTGTCTGTCTGCGGCTGGTTGACCATCGCCACATAGATCTGTGTGGTCTGCTGCATCCGCCGGATCCACGGAATCAGCTCAAAAATGATCAGAAGGACCACCATGGCAAGGATGATGAATCTCCATTTGTAATAGTCCCAGAGATACTCCAGCCCTGCCCGAAAGCCCAGGGAGCGGATTTTTTCCCGCTCCCTCTGCCGCCGCTCCTTCCGCGTCAGTTCCTCGTTCAAATGCCCTCCGGTCTGTTCTTCCGGCCCGCTCAGGCCAGATGCTCAATGTTTAAAAGAAGGACCCACGCCAGCCCATAGTACGAGATGACTGCCGTCAGGTCGTTCACCGTCGAGATCAGCGGTCCCGACGCCACCGCGGGATCCACGCCCACCTTTTTGAAGAAGATCGGGATCAGCGTACCCATCATCGCCGAGATCATCATCGAAACAGTCAGGGCAATCCCGATGCAGCCGGAAAAGGAAAACGCGAAATGGACCGGATACCGCATGCCCAGCCAGACGTAGAGCCCGGTGACGGCAAAGGACAGCGCCCCGAGGAGGATGCCGTTGGCCAGCCCGACCCGCGTTTCCTTCCACATCAGGCCCAGCTGCTGCCGGATCGTCACGCTGTCATCCATCAGCACCCGGATGGTCACACCCAGAGACTGGGTGCCCGCATTTCCCGCCATGCCCAGGATGACGGACTGGAAGCTGGCGACAATGGCAAGCCTTGCCAGCATCGGCTCAAACATGCTGGACACCCCTGAGACCACCAGCCCCAGAAACAGCAGGATCACCAGCCAGGGAAGACGCTTCTGCAGGCTGAGGTTCAGCGGCTCGTTCAGGTCCTCCTCTTCGGTCAGACCGCCGAGTCTGGCGTAGTCCTCGCCCATCTCCTCGTCCACGGCCTCGACCACGTCCCAGGCTGTGATGGCGCCGATGACCTTCCCGTCGGAATCCAGCACGGGAATGGTATCCTCGGAGTATCCCTTCAGCTCCTCGATGACTTCCGGAACCGTCTGCGTATCGTACACGAACGGATAGGACGTCACCACCAGCTCGGAGAGGTCCATCTTTCGCTCGCTGGCCGTGATCAGGTCGTTCAGCGCGATGATGCCGCGGTAATGCTCGTCGGGATCCACCACAAACAGCGTGGAGATATTGTCGTTTTCCGCGGCCTGATCCACCAGCGAATGGAGTGCTTCCTTCACGGTGAGGTCCTGGCAAATCACGACGAAGTTTGTGGTCATCCGGCTGCCGATCTGATCCTCGTCATAGGACTGGATCAACTCGATGTCTGCCCGCGCGTCATTCTCCATCAGGCTCTGGAGCTTGCGGCTCTTGGAATCCGGGAGCTCCTCCAGCACATCGACAGCATCGTCGGAATCCATGGATTCCAGAATGTCCGCCGCCTTGGACGCGGTCATCTCATCCAGATAAATCGATACGTTCTGATCGAGGTAGGAAAAAATCCGGGAGAGCTTGTCTTCATCCAGAATCCGATAGAGGCGCTTGCGCTCCTCGGGTTCCATCTCCGGAAATGCCGCCGCAATGTCCTTGGAATGATATTCCTTCAGTTTCCGGCGGATCTCTGTGATCTTCTCGCCGCTCCGGACGACGCTCAGGATCTCGCGGGTATAATTTTCCGCCTGCGGTGTCTCGCTGCTGATCTCTTCTGCCATACCTTATCTTTCAAATTTGAAATAGGCGATGAGGGAGTCCCCGTCGCGGTGAACCCAGATGCAGGCGTCATGCCCCGAATCGGAGAGGACGGAGCCCTCGTACCGGCCGTACTCATGGCCGGCCTCCTCCCGCTTCCCGGCCTGTTCGGCCGTGCCGAAATCGCCCTTCTGGAACCGGCCGACGGCATTGATGACTTCCTGAATGTCGCTGTCCCCGTCCAGATAGGCCTCCCGAATGCCTCTGGAGAGGTACAGCGGATCTGTGTTGACCGTATTATAATAGGCAGTCCCGCGGGACCTTCCGATTTTCCGTTCGATTTCTTCCAGTGATTTCATATTGATTTCCGATGCGTGGATTCCCGCCGCTGCCGCGGCAGGAGAAAACGCATTCTGCCTTCCGGCAGATCTCCTTTCTCTCATGCTTCCAGACGTCCGCAGATTCCGGACTTCTCCGGCGGCAGACAAATTCTGCCGTATTCCAGAGGCATCTGGCATTCCTTCTGTACTAATGATAAACTTTTCCGGAGCTCTTTACAAGCGCAAAAACGATGACCATCCGAAAGCGGGGGGGATTTCCATGGACCGGTACTTTCATTTTATCATCGATGCCTGCGATGCGGGATCCACAGTCGCCGCATTCTGCGCCTCCCGGAATTTTTCCCGGCGGCTGATCATCCGCCTGCGGAAATCGCCGGAATACATCCGGATTAACGGAAACAGCGCATTCACGACGGCCGTTCTGTCCGCCGGAGATGTGCTGGATCTGCATGTCGCGGAAGATCCGCCTTCAGAGAAACTGGTTCCGACGGAGATGCCTCTGTCCATTCTGTACGAGGATGAGGATCTGTGCGTGATCGACAAGCCGGCCGACATGCCGGTTCACCTGTCGATGGGCAATTACAGCCGCACCGTGGCAAACGCCTGCGCATGGTATTACCGCCAGGAGAAGACGCCGTTCATCTTCCGCGCGGTCAACCGCCTGGACCGGGACACGACGGGCGCCATGATTGTGGCCAAAAATCCCTTTGCCGCGGCTGCCTGTGGCCCGGCGGCGCAGGTGCACCGCATCCAGACGGAGTATCTGGCCATCGTTGAGGGGATTCCTCCGGCGGAGGGCACGGTGGACGCACCAATCGCCCGGGAGCCGGGATCCGTCATGCTTCGCCGTGTCTCCCCCGGAGCCGGCGACCGCGCCGTGACGCACTTTACGAGGCTTGCTGTCCGGGAACTCTCCGACGCCGAAGGGAATCAGACGTTCTCCCTGATCCTCCTGACGCTGGAAACCGGCCGCACACACCAGATCCGCGTGCACATGAAGGCCCTGGGATTTCCGCTCCCCGGGGATTACCTGTACTGCAGGGACTACCGCTTTTTTGCGCGCTCCCCGCTCCACGCCTGGAGGCTGACCTTCCCGCTTCCGGTCGACAGCCGCCCTCTCACCGTCACGGCCCCGGTGCCGGAGGATATGCGAATGGCTTTTCCGGAATACTTTGATTTTCAATTTTTCCAAGAAAATTAGCACTCACCTATTGACAGTGCTAACAACATGTGGTATTTTATACATGCAATGAGAAATAAAGGCCGGTTGCCCGGTGAATCGAAAAATTCACCGCGATGGGCACCGCATCTGAGGAGGCTGATCATTATGACGACACCATTTTTCGATGATTTCTTTACCGACTTTTTCCCGTATGAAAGATCTGTTCAGCGCCGCCCGGAAGATGCGCCTATGAAAGCAGACATTCTGGAAACGAAGGACGAATATATCATTGAACTTGAAGTTCCGGGCTACACGAAAGATGAGCTCTCGGTCCGTCTGGAAACCGGAAACCTGATGGTACAGGCTGCACATGCCGGGAAGGAAGAAAATGACATCGAGGAGCCGGAAGTCAAGTATCTGCACAGAGAACGCTACACGGGCAGACTGGGAAGACATTTCCAGGTCGGCAGCTATCTGACGCAGAACGATATCAAGGCAAGATTTGAGAACGGGATTCTGACGCTCCGCTTCCCGAAGGAAGCCCCGAAGAAGGTCGAGGAGTCCCGTTTCATCAATATCGAGTGAGGTGGCAAATAAACATTGGTCGATTCATCCAATGAAAATGATCGGATGGAATCTTCCAGCCCTGTTTTGTAACAGGCTTGTTTCTGTTTTGGATGATGAATTCTCCCACCGCATCTGCGGCAGGTTTTTATAGATTGCATTTGTTTCTCTGAAATTTGTACACTCTGCCGGCGGCAGAGATCCTCTTCCGCCGGCAAAGGTTCATATAGATTCATCATAAGGATTTTGATCTTTATCTCACAAGCGTTTTTCCGTCTTGTGTGATTTATCGATATGATCGTGGACAGGAAACGGCATGCCGTTTCCTTTTTTATTGCAAAAATCGTCTGCTGCACAAAGACGGCTGAATTTCACAATCCGGCCTTCTTATGGTATGATGAGAAGCGAACTGCAGAAACGTCTGCACCGATATTTGTTTTCCGTAAGGCATCAGCGGCCGTATATTTTCTGCAAAGACGTGTCATCATTTTAGAAAGGAGGGCTGCCGAACGGCAGAATGCGCTTCCTCCTGTTGCCAAAGCTGCAGGGATCCGCGCATCACACTTTTCATGAAGACTGAGACAGCCATCCACACCGTCGTCCGAAAACGCATCCTCGGGATTTGTCTGATCCTGGCCCTTCTGCTCTGTGTTTCCTTCTCGGGCTGCAGCAGCATTCCCTCTGTTGTCTTCGATTCCTCCATGGATGTCAGTACCGACGAATCCGGGACCCGCACCATCACGGTTTCCTTCCCACGTTCCACCATCCGGTCCATTTTCGGCTCCAAGAACGTTTCCCTCCAGAGTTTTCTGGACACACAGGTTCCGGACGAACTGACCTGGAACTGCGTGGAAGCAAGCTCCCGGTATGACCTGACGTTCACCCTTTCCTTCTCCTCCCTGGAAGAATACCAGAAACTTGCGGAAAGCCTGAGCGGCGACGCTGACAGCGTATCCCTGACCCGGCCGGAGGTCGGCGTCAGCACCGGCTTTACCCTGACGCAGCAGAATGACACCGTTGCGCTGTTTCACTGGCTGGCGGAAGCCTTCGCCTCCCGCAGCCGGATGAGTGAATCCACTATATTTTCCCTCTTCACCGACGGGAAAAATACCTTCACCTATGCCGGCCGGGACATGGAACAGACAGGGACCGGTTTATATGTCTATGTGGAAAATCTCCTGGACGCGGAGGAAATTGATCTGTACACGGACTATCAGGTGGGCGGAAACTGGAAGCGCACGGTCCGGATCGTTTTCCCCAAAGAGCTGCAGGACAATGCACCGAACGTGAAGAATTATCTCTCTGCGCTGCTTCCGGAAGGGGTATCAGAGGAATGGGAGGACGATACGACCTGGGTTATCACCTTCCCGGAGGGTACTCCCGCGCAGATCGGTGCTCTGATGCAGGCGATTTTCCAATCAAAGGGCACCAAGATCCTCTCGGAGCAGGTATCCTGCGAGAACGTGCTCCACATGTATCATGATTTTACCGAACCTCTGCATGTCTCTTTCTTTGCACCGGAGGCAGGCGAAACCGATGTACACTACTATGTCTCCGGGCTTCCCGGCACCGTCACCGTCGCCGATTCGGACGGAAATTACGCGGCGCCGCCCGCAGCGGCTTCCGATTCGGATTATGCGGCCATTGCCAGGGGATACCTCTGCCTCTTCTCCGGGACACTCTCTGACCAGACACTGACCTATCGGGCAGAGGTACAGTACCAGCCGCCTGAGATCCTGTCTGAAATCACGTACCGCGCCCCGCACGACATCAGCCGGGTCATCACGTTCCGGATGGGAGCTGATATTCCGAAGATACACCGCACACTGATGGCGGATGCGCTCCAGGAACGCATTTCCTCCTCCGGCTCTCTCTCCGAGGAACTGACGGATAACGGGATCACTATCATCCGCTTTTCACAGAGCGGGACCGAGGCACAGCTTGCAGACGGTTTTTCAAAGCTGACAGGCGGCAGCAGTACGCTGTCTTTTGAGCGGGGAAACGGACACATACTGGACCGGCGTCTTCCCATCGCTGCCTCGGTTTCGGAGGATTACACGGCATTTCTCCCCTCCCCGGAGGACACCATCCTGACCGTCAGCGTCTCCCTCCCGGAGCGCCAGACCTTTGACGCGGGAACCTCCTCCCTGGTGCAGATTGCAGCCGGTGGCATCATGCAGGTCTCCGCGGCAGGTACGCGGCCGAATCCGCTCCGCCCGTGGCTGATCGCTCTGTTTGTCCTGATCGCTCTGATCATCCTTTTCCTGATTCTCACCGGTCCGGTTCGCTCTGCCCTGATCCGGCGGCGGAAGGCCCGGCGCGGGCCGCAGAAGAGAACCTCCGCCGGAGCAAAGTCCGCTTCCGGCCGGCCCGGACAGAAAAGAGGAAATACCGGGTCTTCTTCCGCGGCAGATCGTACGTACAGAAACCGGCGCTGATCTTCGGGGAGACAGAAGAAGAATTCTCCCAAACTTTCAGGCTAAGGCCAGACATCAAAAAGCAGGGGCTGCTGCAGAGAGCGAATCTCCCCCCCCGCATCGTCACGGATCTTTTCCGGATCGTCTGTAAGTGCAAGAAAGGAGCTGTGAAAAAATGTGATTGCATTTTTTCACAGCCCCTTATTTTTTT
>OMZJ01000126.1 GCA_900315495.1 uncultured Lachnospiraceae bacterium | reverse complement strand
TTCTCTTCCGAAGGCTCCCGAATTCCGTGAACAGGCGCGTCCGCTCTTCCGGCGTCAGGCGCAGAATTTCTTCCACGCGATCGATGCAGATGTATCCGACGGAGAACAGCAGTTCCGTAAAATCCTTTTTGGACCAGCCGTATTCCTTCTCCCAGGAGGTAAGCTTCTTCATGCCGTAGTAATAGCAGGTAAAGTAGCCCGGCGTATTTTCATGGGACTGCACCTGTGCCCGGGCCGTGACATCATCGAATCCAAGCTCACGCTGGTACAGGTCAATGACCTCCGACAGCGGTGCACCGTAATAGAACATTTTCAGGTCCACCGCGATCCGGACGGAGCCGTGGTGCCTGCGGTAGGCGACAAACAGCGGGAAGAAGGGATCCTCCGCGAAGGTATCCTCAAAGGCCTTCTCCGTGCGGAGGGTTGTGCCCTCCAGAACCGGGATCAGCTTGGTTCCAATCTTCACGGTCTCCGGCCGGATGTCCGTAGCGGTGCGCACATACTGGACATGATGTCCCGGGTATGCCTCATGCAGGGAATTGAGCTTGATCCAGCCGTCCGAGATATTCCGCACGTTGTACTGGTTCAGGAACATCTGGCCGCGGAAGGGACGATAGCGGAAATCCCCGCCTTCGTAACCGCCCCAGGGGTAGGAGCTGCGGCAGTATTCGGGGAGCGGAACGCAGGTGCAGATCTCGTCCTCCGGCAGGCGGACATATTCGTGGGCAACCTTCCGGGTGCGCTGCAGGTACTGGTTGGCCCGCGCATACATTTCCTCCGCCGAGCGGCAGGGCGGTTCGTATTTGAACAGGATGTCCGCGATATCCTGCATGGTCTCGGGCTTTTCCGGGATATCCAGGCTGCGTGCGATGCGGAAGACCTCCGCCCGGGTCTTCTCAATTTCACTCTGATACCACGAGAGCATGTCGTCCAGAGAGACGCCTAGCTGCCGGGAGAGAAGGGCCCGGTACTCCTCCGGTTTCATCTTCATGCGCCGGGACAGGTCTTCCGGCTGCGCCGCACGGTTCGGTTCCGCGGAACCCGGGCCGGGCGTTTTCTCCGGTGCAGGGGACAGGTCATCCGCCATGCGCTGCAGAAGGCCGGCATAGTTTCGGAGATCCTCCTGCAGTCCCTGCACCTGCCCGGCGGAAAATCCCGGGAAATAGGAAGGAATCCGGGGAATCTCCGCCAGGACTGCCGGTGCGGAGGCGCGCAGGGACGCGGCAAGGTCTGGCAGATCCGCCGGGGCGGTCCGCGCGTGGATCAGGGCCAGGGCTGTGTCCGCGGCTGCGGTCCGCTCCGCAAGGAGCTTCCGGACCCCCGCGTATCGCTCGTCGTCCGGCTGGCGGTTGCAGCGGGAGATCGCTTCCAGCACGCTGTCAAAGGCGAGATAGAGGGATTCCGGATGCTGTTCGGCCTCATTCAGCGCATATTCCAGAGAGTCCAGAAAATCGAGGTAATGCTTTTTCACGACGGCAAACACCGGATCGGGCGCCGGAAGATCCCGTACCGCGGCGGACAGCCGGTCATATTCGGCCCGGGCGGATGCCATGTTTTCCGCGGTCGGAAGGAACATCGGCGAAAACTGCTGCGCCGGGTCCTCCGAATTCACCTGAATCCGGTAATAGAGTTCAGAAAGGGCAAGGTCTGTTTCGCGGTAAGTCCGGCGAAGCGCTTCCCGTCCGGCTTCCGCCGGGCGCGAGGAATCGGATGATATCTCTGGGTTCATAAGCTTCCTCCATGAATGAATCGGATGAATATGTCTGCACGGCATACAGGATGCCGGATGTCTGGTCAGCATTGTACCACAGAAATATCCGGAATCTGACATCGGAATCCCGCATCCCGAAAATTGGACATGCGCAGGGGAGAAAACGGACCGCGGCAATTCCATGCGGATCGCAGGATAAAATTTTCCGTTGCACTTTTCTGCGGATTGCTTATACTTTTTTTGAAGATGATGTGGGAGCGCGAGGTATGGGATACAGGCAGAATGCGCGCCGCAGAAAACGCACGGCGTGCAGGACACCGCCGGGAGCGGTTTCGTGCGGGCCGGCCTGCCGTCAGACGGCTGCACCGCGTCAGAACAGGGGAGACAGAGAAATCTATGAGAGAGCTGATACATCGAATTTCGGACCGCCTGATCAGTCCGGATGTGCGGGAGATCGACACGGCGGACGGGCGCCTGACGCTCTGGGGGCTGTTTGTCCCGCTGTTCATCGAGCAGCTTCTGATGAACCTGATGGGCACGGTCAACACACTGGTCCTGAGCCATTATTCGGATGCCGCGGTGGCGGCGGTCGGATCGGCCAATCAGGTGATTTCTCTGTTCTACACCGTCTTTTCCGTGGTCAGCGGCGGCGCCTCCGTCGTGATCAGCCACCGCCTCGGCGCCAAGGATGAGAAAGCGGCCGGCGACGCCTCCTTCACCGCCGTGGTCACCGGGTTTTCCGTCAGCCTGCTGTGCGGGCTCCTGTTCAGCATGGCTGCGGCCCCGCTGATGCGGATGCTCAATCTGGAAGGGGATGTCCTGCGGATGGCCCGGCAGTATTTCCGCATCTGCATCAGCTTTGCCTTCCTGCAGGGTACAATGAGCGCCTGCTCCGCGACCCTTCGCAGCTACGGCCGTCCGCGGGTGGCGGTGGCCGCGTCGATCCTGATGAATGCGCTGAATGCCGTTTTGAATCTGATGGTCATCCGCCTGCCGGAAGCTGTCCCGCTGCACGGCGTCAGCGGCATTGCCGCCGCGAATGTGATCAGCCGGGCAACCGCGCTGACGGTGATGCTCGTATACATGGCCCGGTGCGATCTGCCGCTGCATTTTGCGAGCAAGCGCCTCTCGGCGCTGCGCAGTCTGAAGAATATTCTGCGCATCGGCGTGCCGGCTGGCATCAGCACGCTGTCCTATTCGCTTTCCCAGGTGGTTTCCACCTCGATCCTGGGCCTTCTGGGGCAGACGGCGATTTCTGCCAAGATCTATATCTCCACCATTGTCTTTTATGTCTATGTCATCGGCTATTCCCTGGGACTGACGGTTTCCATCATGATCGGCTGGATGTCCGGCGCCGGTGACTTTGACCGGGCCGCGAAGCTCAACCGGGAGGCGCTGAAAGTGGCCGTCGGCCTGAACATGCTCTTCTCCGCGGTGATCTGGCTCTTTGGGCGACCACTGGTCGGCTTCTTTACGAAGGATCCGGCCATCCTGGCCATGGTCCCGGGGATCCTGGCGATCGATTTCTTCGTGGAGATCGGTCGCGGCTTCAACCACATCGAGGAGAATTCCCTCCGGGGTGCCGGCGATGCCGTCTTCCCGATGGCGGTTTCGGTCATCTCCTGCTGGGGGATCAGCATCCTCTTCTCCTGGCTTCTCGGGATCCGGGCGGGATTCGGCCTGTACGGCTGCTGGATTGCCTTCATGCTGGATGAGCTGTTCCGCGGCATCAACGACTGGCGCAGATTCCGGAGCGGGAAGTGGAGAAAAATCAAGGTCTGAAAAAGACGGGCTGAGAATCCGACAGCCAGAAGAAGATGTGGCACGGAAACTGGAACGTCCCGGAAAATTCCGACGCGCCCGGAGGGCGGAAGAGCCCCGGACTGGCGGAATATCAGACAAAAGGATCCGGCTGAGCCCGCAGCGCGGCGTCCTGCGCATTTTTCCGGTATTCCCTGGGAGTGACATGGTATGCTGCCAGAAATACCCGGTTGAAGGTGGCCTGACTTTGGAAACCCGCGTCCAGCGCGATCTCTGTGATCGGCTGTTCCGTATCGCGCAGCATCTGGGTGACCCAGCGCAGGCGTACTTCGTTCAGAAAGCTGTGGAAATTCCGGTGAAACCTGGCGGAAAACACCCGGGAGAGGGCGGACTCGCTGATGCCCAGGTCCTTTGCCATGCGGGATTCGGACAGATTCTCCCGAAAATGTTCTTCCGCGTAGGCAATCGTCTGAAAGACAGGGTCCTGGTCCTTGCGCGCGGGGCGGTCCTCCAGGGTCAGAAGCGGCAGCACCTGTGCCAGGATGATCTGGAGAAAGGCGCAAAGAAGCGCACTGTACTGGATCGAAATGGTCCCGCCGGCACTGCGGGGGCGGGCGGCCGCCCGGTGCAGTGTGCGGAGCCGTGTCAGCGCGTACTGCACATCCGGGTGCAGCCGGTCGGCGGGCAGCACTGGATTCACCGGCTGCCGGCTGTTCAGAAAATCCGTGTACGGGGCAAAGCAGGACGGCGGAACAATCAGAAACATGGTGCTGCCGCGGGGCCCGTCGAATGCCTGATAGTGATGGATCAGACCGGGAAAAACAATCCCCAGATCGCCGGGATGCATGTCATACAGATCCTTGCCGCAGCCAAGGGCCAGGCTGCCCTCCTGGAGCCAGGCGATTTCCAGCGCCGTGTGGAGATGGGGCGGATCATGCACCGGCGGCTTTTCCTGAATCTCAATTTCGGTCCTGCCGTCAATCAGTGTCGGAATCATCTGGCATTCACCTTCTTCCTTTTTCCCCTGAGCATAGGCGGGACACCGGAATCCGTCAAGAAAAATTTCGGAAAACAGCCCGGGCGTATTTTCAGCCATTTGCCATTCTGATTGGTTTCTGCCGGGTTTTGATAAGTACTCCCTGTTAAAAATAGTTAGGATAGGAAGGCCGGAGTGGAAGCACGCCGGCGGGAAACGGTTTTTGCGGTCGGATTCCTCGCCAACCCCTTTTGGAAAGAGACGCATCGGGGTGTCGGCAGGCGTCTGATCATTGAGACAGGAGTACATGGATGGGTTTCGGAAAAAAGACAGGACTGGTTCTGGCGGCTGTCGTCGGGATGGGATTTTTCCTTTCGTTTCTGATTATGCTGGATCTGGGGACGGATCCATGTTCCTTTATGAGCCTGCACGTGTCGGCCGATCTGCGGGCAGCGGGCCTTTCCATCTTTACCTTCGGCACCTGGAACCTGATCATGAATCTGTTTCTATTCGTGATCGTTGTCGTGTTTGACCGGAAGCTGATCGGCCTGGGAACCATTTTCAACATGGTTCTGATCGGCTATATCGCAGATTTCTGTGACTGGATCTGGAGAAGAACCATCCCGTCGGCGTATTTTACGGCCTTGCCAATGCGGGGCATCCTCTTTGCCGTGGCACTGGCGGGATTTATCATCACCGCGGCCATCTACATGAATGCCGCGATGGGTGTGGCGCCTTATGACGCGATGCCGATCATTATTGCGGCACATGTGAAGAAAATCCCCTCTTCCCTGATCCGGATTCTCTACGATATGAGTGTCATTGCGATCGGCTTTATCGCCGGCGGCGTCCCCGGCATCTGCACCATCCTGATGGCGTTTTTCCTGGGACCGGCGATCTCCCTGGTGGGAAAGCTGATGAAGAAGACGGTCGCGCCGCGTGCGCCGAAGACGGAGCGTTCCGCAGTCGGCGTTACAGCCGGATAAACTGGCTGCCTGCAGTGCAATCCATATCATAAAATTGGGAGAAGACCCCAGATGCAAAAATCCTTTCCGGTCAAGGCCGGTCAGGAATGGAAAGAAAACCCAGAGCGGACGGCTCCGGGGGACAGAAAACCCCTCTTTACCGGGTATACCGGTAAGGAGGGGATATTTTTTGCGGGCTCCCGGGTGGAGAGGCTCCCTGCCCGGGTTACTTTCCGAGAACTTCCGAGAGCGCCTTTTCCTGTGCGCGGATGATCCGGTCGCAGAACGCGTCAAACGCCGGATCCGGCACCTGAAGTTCCGGATGGGCGAGAATGTGGTCCAGCGCGATGCGCACGCCCCGGTGGAAGGGGACGGCGGTGGTCATCTCCGGGACGGCGCGCTTCAGCTTGCGGTTGTCAAAGAGAACTGAAACCGATTTGTCGCCGAGAAGTGCGCCGGTCAGATCGTACTGCGGCCCGGCCTTTGCCAGAAAATCCGAGGACACATGGAATGCGTGCAGCGGGACGCCCAGTGCATCCGCAATCGTCTGATAGATCTGGTTCCAGGTCAGCACTTCATCTCCTGTGATCTGAAAGGCCTCCCCGATGGCGTGGGGATTCCCCATCAGTCCGGTGAATCCGACGGCAAAGTCCGTATTGAACGTAACCGTCCACAGAGAGCTGCCGTCCCCCGGGATGATCACCGGTTTCCCTTCCATCATACGCCGGACAACCTGCCACGATCCCTTCTCCCCGTGCACGGCGACCGGAACGTGGCTTTCGTCGTAGGTGTGGCTCGGCCGGACAATCGTCACCGGGAATCCGTTCGTGCGGTACTGATCCATCAGGACATTCTCGCAGGCGATCTTGTTCCTGGAATACAGCCAGTAGGGATTGGCCAGCGCCGTGCCCTCCGTGAGGAAGGGGCTGGCCGCCGGCTTGTGATAGGCGGAGGCGCTGCTGATGTAGATGTACTGGCGCGTCTTTCCTGCGAAAAGCCGGACGTCCCGCTCGACCTGTGACGGCTCAAAACCGATGAATTCGCAGACCGTGTCAAAGGCCATCCCGTCCAGAAGCACCGCAGCCGCGGCCTCATCAGCCATATCGGCCGTCAGGGGATGAATGTGTTCGCCGGCTGCCGGTTTCCGGCGGCCGCGGTTGAGTACCCACACCTCCCATTCCCCGGAGGCATCCAGCCGCCGGACCACCGCCGCGCTGATGGTTCCCGTTCCGCCGATCACAAGTGCTTTTCTCATACGCTCCTCCTTCATCCTGTACCTGCGCCGGGAAATCCGGCTGCCGGTACGAAATATGTCTCGGATATTCCCGCAGTCTGTTATAATCATAACACACAGACAAAGACAAATGTGCGGATTTCTGAAGGCTCCGCTGCCGGTGCAGCGGTGGAACAGAGCAGACAACAGCTGCCTGCATCGGCACAGGAGAGGAGTATTCCATGGGAACAGACAGAGAGCGGGACGGGGAATTTCTGACGGTCGGAGTGGTCGGATCCGGCGCGATCAGCGGCATTTATCTCACCAACATGATCCGGCGGTTTCCGAATCTCCGGGTAAAATGCGTGGCTTCCGCGCATCTGGCGCATGCGCAGAAAAAGGCGGCGGAGTTCGGGATTGCAGCCTGCACGGTGGAGGAACTGCTGTCCGACCCGGAGATTGATCTTGTGGTCAACCTCACGCCGGTGGAGGCGCACGAGGAAATTATCCGGCGGGCCCTGGAGGCCGGGAAGCATGTCTACACCGAAAAGGTGATCACCGCGGATCCGGAGAGCGCAGAGAGGCTTCAGGCCCTGGCGGCAGAAAAGCACCGGATGCTGTGCTCGGCGCCGGATACCTTCCTGGGCAGCGCCATCCAGACTGCGCGGCGGGCGGTGGCGGACGGCCGGATCGGCACGGTCACCGGCGTCTCTGCGGCAGCCAACCGCGACAATAATGTACTGATGTCCCTGTTTCATTTCCTGCGGGAGCCGGGCGGCGGCACGGCCCTCGACTACGGCCCGTATTATCTCACGGCCATGGTCAGCATCCTCGGCCCGGTGCGGGAGGTCAGCGGATTCGCCCGCTGCCCGTACCCCACCAGAAAAAATGTCCTTCCGGATTCCCCGGAATTCGGTCAGACATTCTCCGCGCCGGTGGAAAGCGAAATTGCGGCGTCCCTCCTGTTTGACAGCGGGGCCGTTGGGACATTCCTCCTGGATTCGGAGTCCATGCGCCGCGATCAGGCGTATTTCCAGATTTACGGCACAAAGGGGATTCTGCGGCTGCCGGATCCCAACCAGTTCGGCGGCACGGTGACACTGATCCCGAACCCTTCGCCGGATGCCCCGCAGCGGGCTTCGGACGAAGCGCCGGTTCCGCTGGATCCGGTCAATCCGTATTCGGACAACTGCCGCGGCATCGGGCCCGGCGAGATGGCGGACGCCATCCTTCACGGGAGGAAGAGCCGCACGGATGCTTCCATGGCGATACACGTGCTGGAAGTGCTGACCGGCATTCTGGAGAGCAGCCGCACGCGGACCTTCCGAAAGATGACCACTTCTTTTGTGCTTCCGGAGGCATTCCCGGAGGAAGCATGAAACGAAAGAAAGCCCCAGTCCGGAGCGGTAAAGATGCAGGGATCGGATCCTGCGCTGTCCGGAAAGACAGGTTCTGCCGGCCGTTTCGGCGGAAAATGATAAAATGAATGCAGAAATTCTTTTTTCATTAATGCAGGCCCCTTGACGGATCCGGAAAACAGGTATATAAAAAAAACATCGACTGAGAGCAAAGGTGCCCGTAGACAGGAAAGTCTGTCTGCGGGCACTTTTTATTTCAGCCCAACAAACGATATGCCTTTCCATCGCCGGGATCTCAGCAGTTCCGGCGGGGAGGCGTGGAAAGGGAGGTTCTTTTATGCTGGTAGTTGCGTATGGAGTGCGCCCCGACGAGGTGGAGCTTCTGGATGAGGAAGCCGCCGCACTTCGGGAAAAAGGGTACAGCGTCGAGGTGAAGCAGACGCCGGACTACCTGACCGCCGAGACGGCAGGACAGGCGGAAGGCGCGGATGCGGTCATGATCGTCGCGGCCTGCAAGATCACGGAGGCAGTCGCCGAAAAGCTGCATGCCTGCGGTGTCCGCTATGTGCTGACCCGTTCCACGGGCTTTGACCAGATCGGGAAGGAAGCCATTCAGAAATACGGAATCCGTGCGGCGAACGTGCCGGTCTACAGCAAAAATGCGGTCCCGGAGTTCACGGTTCTCCTCATGCTCTCGCTGGTCCGTCATATGAAGGAAATGACGCACAAATTTGAGGCGCAGGATTTCACCCTGACCGGGATCCGCGGCAGAGAGCTCGGCTCGATGACGCTCGGCCTGTTCGGAACCGGAAAAATCGGCATGCAGACCGTGAAGATTCTGCACGCCATGGGATGTAAAATCCTTGCCTGCGATCCCTATGAGAAGGAAGAGGCAAAGGCGTACGTGACCTATACCGACCGCGACACCATCTTCCGCACAGCCGATCTGATCTTTTTCCACTGCGTTCTGACCGACGAAAACCGTCAGATGGTCAACCGGGAGTCCATCGCCGAGATGAAGGACGGTGTGTATCTCGTGGATACCGCCAGAGGCGGCCTGATTGATTTTGCCGCGGTGCTGGAGGGACTCAAGAGCGGAAAGATCGCCGGATTTGCCACCGATGTCTATGACAAGGAGGCCTCCTTCATCCGCAAGGACCTGCGCGGACAGGAGATCGAGGATCCGGTCCTGAAGGAACTGCTGTCCCGGGATGACGTGATTCTCACGCCGCATGTCGCATTCTTTACGAAGACCAGTGTCCAGAACCTGATCCGGTCCAGCTACGAGAACCTGATTGAATTCGAGACCACCGGAGCGTGCAAAAACGAGGTCTACAAGGCCTGAGAGCTGTACGGGAAATCAGGACTGCGGAATAAGATATAAAGCACAGAGGCAGACCGGCCGCGTTCAAAAACAGCCGGAAGCAGTCCGATTGAACAAGTAACAAACTTCAAAGCAGAGAATAGATTGCAGAAAGCAATGGCGCTTTCCTTCCGCGGGAGGAGTGCGCCTGCGCACCCCCGGGAAGAAAAGCCCTGATCATGTCAGGAGGCCTGCCGCGAAAGCACCGCCAGTGCGGTGCAGAAACGAGCAGAAAGCCTTTCCATTCTGAGGGTGAGCAACGTATGGAACAAGAGAAAACACAGACAGCGGAAACAAAGAAGAAAGCACAAAGAACAACGACAACAACACCGGAATCCATCATTCTGATGGCCGCCGTGATCATCTGGCTGGTCATCTGCGTGAGAGGAGGATCCAGCCTTCCGGTCCCGATGCTGATCACATGGGCCATCATCTACCTGTTCTGCAAGATCCGCAAGATCGACTTCGGCACTACACAGTCCGCCATGTTTGACGCCATCCGCCAGGCATTCGGCGCCATCATGATTCTTCTCGTCGTCGGCGTGATGATCGGCACATGGATCGCCGCCGGAACGATTCCCACCATTATCTATTACGGACTGTCCATCATCAACCCGCGCTTCTTCCTTCTGTGCGCGCTGATCATCTGCTCGATGCTGTCGCTGGCAACCGGAACTTCCTACGGATCTGTGGGAAGCGCGGGAATTGCCATGATGGCCATCGGCGAGGCGATGGGAATCCCGGCAGGCATGACGGCAGGCGCTGTCATCTGCGGCTCCCTGTTCGGCGACAAGCTGTCCCCGTTCTCGGATACCACCAACATGGCGCCGGCGATGGCAGGCGGCGACCTGTTCAAGCACATTCGTTCCATGCTCTATACCACCATTCCGACCTATGTGGTGACCGCTGTCCTCTTTACCATCCTCGGACTTCGCTATGGCAATGCCAACTATGACCCGACCATCATCAAGCAGACGATGGAGGGACTCCGTGCCAACTTCAATATCAACGCCCTTGCCCTGATTCCGGTGGCGGTTGTCATCGTTCTTCTGGTCCTCAAGGTAGAAGCGGTTCCGGCTATCCTCCTGGGCGGCATCGCCGGCCTGGTGGTCGCGATCCCGCTGCAGGGCGAAACCCTGATCCATGCGCTGACCGTCGGCTACAGCGGCTACACCATCGATTCCGGTGTGGAGCTGATTGACAAGCTTCTGAACCGCGGCGGCATTACATCGATGTCCTCCACGGCATACGTGATGATCTTTGCCGTTGGCCTCGGCGGTGCGCTGGAGCGTCTGGGTGTTCTGAACAACCTCACCAAGCCGATTGTCTCCCGCATCAACACCATCCCGAAGCTGGTTGGCTCTACCCTGGTTGTGTCCTATGCCTGCGGCATGATCGGCTGCACCATGGCAATGGACCACGTGCTGACCGGAAAGATCATGGCGCCGATTTACAAGGAGAAAGGCGTTGCGCCGGAGGTCCTTTCCAGATCCATGGAGGACTGCGGTACCGTCGGAGCCGTCCTGTATCCGTGGCATACGACCAGCATTTACTTCTGCGGCGTCCTCGGCATCACCTACCTGCAGTATATTCCGTTTGTATTCATGAGCTATCTGGCACCGGTGATGGCAATGATCTGCGCGTTCACTGGTTTCGGTATCTTCTATACCAACCGGGCGCTGGCAGAAAAGTCGTTTATCCGTCTTCCGGGTAAGAAGGCTGCGGCAAAGGCCTGGCAGAGCAGATATCGCTTATCAGCCGTGCACGGACTGTTCATAGAGAAAAAGTGAGGAATCCATCATGAAAGCAGATTATGATTTACGGAAGGGAGCGGACCGCCTCGAAACGGTGCCGATGTCCGGAATCCGTGTTGTGATGAACAAGGCCGCGGCACTTCGCGCACAGGGACACGATGTGATCCCGTTCAGCGCCGGCGAGCCCGGCTTCAACACGCCGGAACCCATCAAGCAGGCGACCATCCGCGCGCTGGAGGCCAATCAGACTCATTATTCGGCAAACCGCGGGCAGCTGAGCCTGCGCAAGGCGATTGCGGAGAAAACGCTCCGGGATACCGGTGTCTCCTATGATCCGGAGACCGAGATCCTGGTGACCTGCGGCGGCGCCGAAGGCCTGAACGATGCGATCTTCTGCACGGTCAATCCCGGCGACGAGGTGATCGTTCTCAAGCCGGCCTTCATCAACTATGAGTCGCTGGTCAAGGAGTGCGGCGGCGTCGTGGTGGATGTCAACCTGGTCGCGGAGAACAATTATGAGATCTGCATCAAGGACATCGAGAAGAAAATCACCGACAAGACCAAGATGCTGGTCATCAACAATCCGAACAACCCGACCGGCGCGGTGTATACGAAGGAACAGCTGGCAGCCCTGTGCCGGCTGGCGGTAGAGCACAACTTCATGATTCTCTCCGACGAGATGTACAGTGCGCTGACCTATGACAACACGAAATTCTATTCTGTCGCTTCCTTCCCTGGGATGAAAGAGCATGCCATCATCGTCAACGGCTTCTCCAAGACCTACGCGATGACCGGATGGCGTCTCGGTTATGTCGAGGCGGCAAAGCCGCTTCTGGATGTCATGGTCAAGCATCACCAGTACGCAACCACCTCACTGGTTACCTTTGCCGAGGAGGGCGCTGCCGAAGCGATGAATCTGCCGGAAACCATGGCGATTGTGGATGACATGTGCCGTCAGTTCGACATCCGCCGGAAGCTGATGATGGAGGGCCTGGACCGGATGCCGAAGCTCTCCTATGTCCCCGCACACGGGGCATTCTATATTATGGCGGATGTCTCGGGGACGGGGATGGACGGCGAGACCTTTGCCGACCGTCTGCTGCACGAGAAGTATGTGGCGGTTGTCCCGGCGATCTGCCTCGGTGAACACTGCGGGAACTTTGTCCGCATCAGCTTTGCGACGGATGAGGCGCATATCCGCGAGGGACTGCGCAGAATGGAGGAGTTCCTGGCATGATAGGACAGATGTTCTCCCTGATGGGGGAAATGCTTCTGCTCATGCTGACCGGCTGGCTGGTGCGCAGAATCGGAATCGTCACGAAAGAGGGAAAAAAATGCCTGACGGACCTGATCCTGTATGTCATTCTGCCCTGCAATATCACGAAGGCGTTCATCAGCGAAAAACTGGATGCAGAGCTCTGGAGTTCCATGGCGATCGTGCTGATCGTGGCGATTCTGATTCAGGTGCTGTGCACCCTGATCGGCATCTTTGCCTACCGCGGCATGAATGAGGGAGAAAAATCCGTCTATCAGTACGCCACCGTCTGCTCCAACGCCGGCTTCATGGGGAACCCGCTTTCCCAGGCGGTGTTCGGCGATCTGGGGCTGCTGTACACCTCCATCTACCTGATTCCGCAGCGCATCGTCATGTGGACTGCCGGGGTCTCCTACTTCACGAAGGACTCCGATAAGAAGGGCCTGCTGAAGAAGGTGCTGGTTCATCCGTGCATGATCGCGGTGTATGTGGGCATGTTCCTGATGCTGACCCGGATTCCGCTGCCGGACTTTCTGAACAAAACCATCACCTCGATTTCCGCCTGCACCAGCGCGATGACGATGATCTATATCGGGACGATTTTCACCGACGTCAACTGGAAAGAGCTGGTCACGAAGAAACAGATCTACTTTGCGGTGATCCGCCTGGTCCTCATCCCGCTGATTGTCTACATCCCGTGCAGACTGCTGGGACTGGACCCGATGGTAACCGGCGTATCAACCTTCCTGGCCGCCATGCCGGCCGGATCGACCACCTCGCTTCTGGCTGCAAAATACGGCGCCGATGAGGTGTCCGCCGCCAAGTGCGTGATCTTTACCACGGCGCTGTCTGTCATCTCCCTGCCGGTGTGGGGCATGATTCTGACGTGAGCAGCAGATATTCCTGAAAACCTGGCCCGAGGTCCGGAAACGGATTCCCGGGCCGCGGATGATTTTCCACAGCGGTTGACAAAATAGGAATTTTTTTTGACCTGCGCTGCACAGAGACAGCGCAGGCCTTTTTTTCTTCCCGGAGATTTTTCAGAACCTGACAGAATTCATACGAACGCGCGGAATCACCGGGAATCCTCTTTCGGAAGAGAAACCGGGAGATTATAATGAAATAGAATCCGGAGAGTCAGAGAAATGATACGAAGGCAGATGAAAAGTGCTGACGGATGCATTTGGGATTGTGGTTTGTGAAAGGGGAAGAGATGATCAGTCAGAAAATAGCGGACAATGGAACCGAATTTTTCCTGGACGGCGTAAAGATGGGGACAGCGATCCGCCGGGAGGGAACGGAGGACTGGTTTACAGAGGTCCGGCCCGGCGAGGTGCTGTGGGTGCGCACAACGGCATCCCCGGCCGATACGATGGAGCTGCGGTTTGAGACGGCATATACGCCGTCCTGGACGATGATTCCGGCGGTATCCTATCATGGCAACCGCTGTGCCATTCAGGACTACAATGATGTTCGGGAGGCCGGACTGCGCGCAGAAAAAGACGAAGCGGAGAGGGAGAAAACTTCCGGGTCTGCCGGACAGCAGCCGGAGTCTGGGGATGCGGCAGAGCAGCCGGCGCAGACCAGGGAGAAGCGGGAATTTCCCACCTTTTTTGCGGGTGACCGGGATCCGGAGGACGGCACGTCGTGGCGCATGCTCTGGCACCGTTCCTCCGTACCGGGGGCGACCTATTCGGAAGGAAGACGGGACGGGACTGCCGCCGGAAACCACGCTGCCGACAGAAATACAGATAGCGGGAACGCTGCTGTCGGAAATTCCACTGCGGAGGCTTCCGGTGAGTATGACAGTGTGTCGATGTTTCTTCCCGAGTGGGAGGAGGGCGGCGCAATGTCGCTGTTTTCGGAAAACGGGAAAGCTGTTCACTGTCTCCTCTGGCCGGAGCAGGACAGCTTCCTGAAATATTTTGATCATCCGGAGGCACATTTGAAAAAGATGGTTCCCCGCCGGATGTTCGGCGCCGTCCTGATCTTCGGCAGAGAAGCCGAGGTACACGCGGGCTTTCGCGCGATGCTGTCCTCCGCATGGCGCAGGAATGATTACGGGCGGCCGAACTGCCGGACGGATGCGGAATTGTGGGATCTGGGAATCAGCTATGCGAAAAAGCTTTACACCCGGGAGCCGGACGGGTTCTGCGGATTCTCCATCGGCTTCACCTGGGACGGGAAATGGGTGAAACGGCCGGATCAGAAGTATGAGATCGGCTGGTGTGGACAGAACGCCTCGCTGGCCAATTCACTGCTGGCGCAGGCCGAAAAGAGAGAAGACCCGGAGGCCGTGCAGATGGGGCTGTCGGTCCTGGATGCATGGTATGCGGCCCGTAGGCCTCACGGACTGATTCCCACGCACTATGACGGGAACCTGTACACCAATGGCTTTGCCAAAACAGTGGACGCCTGCAACCTGGGGACGGCAGCGATTCAGTACAATGAGGCGGCGGGCCGGGCGTTCCGGCTCGGATTCCCGCGCCCGGAATATGCGGATCTGTCCCGTGCGATCTGCGACTTTGCGCTCCGCGTGATGAATGCGGAGGGCCGGATCGGCAAGAGCTGGCTGGAGGAGGATCTGTCCCCTGCGGTGCAGGAGGGAACGACCGGTGCATTCCTGTCCATGGCGTTAGCCGATGAGGCGGAGGTCACCGGCGAGGACTGCTATCTGGAAGGCGCAGAGAAGAGCATGCAGTATTACAACCGGGAGCTGGCGCAGAACGGCTATACCACCGCAGGCGCGCTGGATATCTTCTCCATCGACAAGGAATCCTCCATCCCGCTGCTCAAGGGCAACCTGATGCTCTATGCGCTCACGCAGAAGCCGGAGTATCTGGAGGGCGCCGTGCGCGCGGCCTGGTACCTTTCCACCTGGCAGTGGCATTACACGCGGAAATACCCAGCCGGGAGCATGCTGAACGATATGCGCTACGACACCTTCGGCGGTACGGCGGTCTCGATTCACAGCGGCATGGATCCCTTTGCGCTGAGTTATGTGAATGCGCTTCGGCAGCTGGCCGGCTATACGGGAGATTCCGCCTGGGAGAAGCGGGCGGACGCCATCTGGCATCACGGCATGCAGTGCATCTCCGACGGAGATCTGGTCCTTGGCGGGAAGAATCCGCGTCCCCGCGGCAGTCAGGACGAGTCCGTGCAGCTGACCCTCAGCAATTGGAAGGAGAACGAGCCGAGCGAGTGGCTGGTCGCCTGGCCGACGGCCTTCCGGCTGGAGGCGCTGCGGAATCCGGCGTTTCAGTCGTAATCCTCCACGCGCCATTCGTCTTTCCACTCCATCGTAACCCGGTCGCCGTCGAATTTCAGAGGCAGCCATACATAGTCGGCGAGGCTGGTATTCTGGCCGCTGTCGCCGGCGTCCTCGATTTTCGCCCGCTGCAGGCGGATCTCTTCCTTCGTGTATTTCCGGCTGAAATTCATCGCGAACAGCTTCTCGACATCCTCATATTTCACGTTCATCCGGGAGGGCAGCCAGCGGTCCGCGCAGGCAATGTACAGATCCTTCTTTCCAGGCACCTTGAAGACCGAGGAGATCTGCGAGTGGAACGAGGTGCGGCTTTCATCTGTCGGGCAGAGATTGCCGAGAACGGTGTAGGGCCCGTGCCAGGTATCCGCAATGGCTGCCTCGGTCGGGTTCGGGTAATAGCCGGTCGTCCCCGAGGTCAGCAGATAGTGGTGGTAGTTTCGCACAAAATGGGCGGTGGCCTCGCGGACATAGGGCGGATAGCAGTGGGGGAAGTGCGTGCTGTAGTATCCGGTCACATTGGTGTAGTCGTCCGTAAGGTCTGCGCAGATCGTCTCGCTGTGCACCCGCTCGAAATAATAGTAGGCCTTGCCGTCCGGCGCGACCGCAAGGTCAAAATCCCCGGCGCTCATGCCCAGAGGCTTCAGGTGATCCCGCACCATGGTGTAGGGCCCCAGAATATGGTCCGCGGTCATGACCGTTTCGGTCTGGGTCTGATCGTGGTGCATCACCTTCATCCAGCAGACATATTTCTTTGTCTGTGCGTTGTAGATGATGTGCGGGCGATCCAGCATGGCGCGGTACGGGTTGAGGGACGAGTCTTCATCGTTCAGATCCGGCGGGATGATGCAGCCGCGGTCCTCCCAGTTGTACAGGTCCTTCGAGGAATAACAGCGCACGCCCCAGGTCCAGATGCCGTTCTTCCCGTCGGTTTTCTCCTTGTTTTCGCCGTACCAGTAGTAGGTTCCGTCCACATACATGACAGAGCCCCCGTGGGCCTGAATCCGCTTCCCACTGGTATCCAGCCATACCTGCCCGGGTTTGAAACTGTGATTCATATCTGCCTCCTGATCCATGAATAGTCGGTACGCGCACACGAAATCTTTTCTGCGTCCCCGCCCTGCAGCGAGTTTGATTGAAAATTTCTGAGAGACGGACAGGCAAAGAATGTCCGTCACCCGTTGCAGGGCATACCCGTGCGCAGCGCACTCTGACAGGACCTCTTTCCTCCTACGATCCTGTCTGTCATTCGTTTTCCGCTCTATTATGAGCGAACTGCAGGGGAAATGCAATCCCGCGCGGCCGGGAATCATCCGCAGCGTTTGGTCTGCGGGACGGGCGAAGAACCGGATTCTTGACGGCATGCGGACGTCATGTTAAGATGATTCCGGTATTGCCGGGAATGCGGAAATCAAGTTCCCCTTGTACTGCGCGCCGGCAGGAAGGCCACCGGCCGGAAGATACGTTATCAGAAAACCGGCCGCAGATCAGGAAGGAATGAGCATGGAAGATCAGACAGAGGAAAACCGGAACAGCGGACTTGCCAAAACCGAAGAATCCGATGAATCTGCATGGCAGTCTTCGGCGGGGGATGTGCCTGCAGGCGCGGGCAGCCGGAACACAGTGAGGGCTGCGTCCGCCGCAGGGAATCGGAACACGGCGGGGGCTGCGTCTGCCGGTGCCGGAGATCCGGGCGCGGCAGAATGGATCTCTGCCGATGGGGAAGAAGAGACCATTCAGCCCGCGAAAAGCAGGGCAGATCTGGCCAGGGAACAGCGCATGCAGCGGGCGGCCCTCTTTGCCGAAATGCGGCAGAATCCGGGGGCAGGCGAATCCCGCCGGAGTACCGGGGAGGAGAAGCCGCGGCGGAGCATCAGCGGAAAGCCGCGCAGAAGAATCGGCGCAGTGAGAACGCAGGATGGTACCGGCGGGAAGCGGGTCCGTTCCGGCATGGAAACGGGAAGCGTTCATCCGGTTGCCGGAACCGTAAAATCTCATTCGGAAACCGGGATGCGGAGAGCTTATTCCGGCACGGACGCCGAACGGACGCATCGGACTGCCGTTTCGGGGAACCCGGCGGTTCCGATCGGCATTTTCTGCGCCATCGCGGCTGTCGTAGTGATTGCGGCGATTGCCGGTCTTCAGGTTTCCCGGCGGGGAAGCAGTGCAGGTTTGAGCGCTGAGGGACAGCCTGTGGCGGCCGTCGGGGAGACGGAAACCGCCGAGCCGCAGACGGAGGCGGCGCTGGAAGCCGCGAATGCCGGCACCGGTGAAGCCGCGAATGCGGGAGCGCAGGAGGCAGCTGCGGACAGCCTGGAGGGGCAGGCGAAAACCGGAAGTCCGGCCGATGCCCTGGCCTCGCTGACCGCGGCCTTCTCCGGCCAGTCGCTGACGGCGGCGGAGACCGAGGCACAGACGTACAGCAATGACGAAGCGGGCAACTTCGTAGTTCCGGCGCGCCAGGAGGGCTCCTTTGAGACCGAACCGGCCTGGACCAGCACGCTGGTTTCCACGGGGGATGCCACACTGGATGAGGCAAACCGCCTGGCCGCCGGGTATGATTACGACGGTGCCATCGCGCTGCTCCAGTCTGTCGCGGGGTATGAGAGCAATCAGGCCTACACGGACGCCATCGCCGAGTATACCGGCGAGCAGGCATCCTGCACGGCGTACGCACCGATGAGCGACATCACCCATGTCTTCTTCCACACGCTGGTGGTGGACACCAGCAGGGCATTCAACGATTCCATCGCCATCAGCAAGCAGGACGGAACCAACAAGGTGCAGGCCTACAATGAGGTCATGACCACCGTGGACGAGTTCTGCCGCATCATCAGCGACATGTATGAGGAGGGCTATGTTCTCGTCGGCCTCCACGACATTGCGGCCATGACCGACAACGGCGACGGAACGCAGACCATGCAGTTCAAGGAGATCCTGCTCCCGCCGGGCAAAAAGCCCTTTGTGCTGTCGGTGGATGACGTGAGCTACTACGAGTACATGACAGGCCACGGCTTTGCCAGCAAGCTGGTGGTGGATGAAAACGGAAAGGTCACGAACGAATACGACAACCCGGACGGGTCCGTCATCTACGGCTCCTACGACGTACTGCCGATTCTGGAGGATTTCATCGCGGCGCATCCCGACTTCAGCTACCGCGGCGCGCGGGGAACCATCGCGCTGACCGGTTACGAGGGTGTTTTCGGCTATCGGACGAGCGATTACTGGTACAACTGGAATTGTGACTACTTCAACCAGGATTTCGCGGCGAAGCGCGAGAGCATGTACTACAATAATGAAAACATTGAGCAGGACAAGGCCACGGCAAAGCAGGTGGCGGACGCGATCAAGGCGCTGGGCTGGACCTTCGCCAGCCACAGCTGGGGACACCGCGATATGGGGTCCATCAGCTACGATGACTTTGTCTGGGATTCGGATATGTGGGAGAAGGAAGTGCAGCCGATCGTCGGCGACACCGATATCATCATTTTCCCCAAGGGCGCCGATATCGACAGCTGGCGCGGCTATGCGGCGGACAATCAGAAGTTCCTGTATCTGAAGTCGCTGGGCTTTGACTATTTCTGCAACGTGGATTCCACCCAGTACTGGATCCAGATCGGCGAGCGCGGCGATTATTTCCGCATGGGGCGCCGCAACCTGGACGGAACCCGCATGTGGGAGGCCATTGAATCCTACGTGTCGCCGGGAAGCGCCACGGACCGCCTGTCCGACCTGTTCGACTCCCGGACGGTCTTTGACTGGAGCCGGCCCACACCGGTGGAATGATTTGCCTATTGTACACAAAGCAGACCTCCGCGGTTTCATGAATTTTGATGTTTTTCACACTTGCGGGGGCCTGCGGGCAAAGTTATAATACTTATAGAAAAAGCGCAAAGGTGTGCCATGATGGTACGAGTGCGCTTTTTTTATAACAAAGTCGATTTACTGCTCTACCATAATAAAGCTTTATTACGGTAAAGCAGTAGACCCCGCTTTTCTGCGGCGTGTGCCGTCAGGTCTGACGCCCGGCGCAGAAAAAGGACCGCTGAGGCCACGCATGCCTCAGGAGGGCCAGAAAAAGGAGGGCTTTTGTATGAAAGCAAAGAAACTTGCTGCTCTTGCGGCTTCCGCTGTGATGGCAGCCAGCCTTGCCGCACCGGTCATGGCGGACGAGGCAACTTCCGCCGCGGATGACGCGGCACTGTCTGCGGAAGATCTGAACGTCATGTTCGAGACACCGGTCGAATCGCTGGATCCGCAGCAGGCAACCGATGGTACTTCCTTCGAAGTCATCGCGGACTATACCGACGGCCTGATGCAGATGGATGCGGACGGCAAGCCGGTTCCGGCCATTGCAGAGTCCGATGAGGTCTCGGATGACGGCCTGACATGGACCTTCCATCTGCGGGAGGATGCAAAGTGGTCCAACGGCACGCCGGTCACTGCGGCAGACTTTGTCTTCGCATGGCAGAGAGCGGTGGATCCGGATATCGCTTCCGAGTATTCCTATATGCTGAGCGATATCGGCCAGGTCAAGAACGCGGCATCGATCATCGCGGGCGATATGGACAAGTCCGAGCTGGGCGTCACCGCGGTCGATGATTACACGCTCCAGGTAGAGCTGGAGGCGCCGGTTTCCTATTTCGAGTCCCTGATGTACTTCCCGACCTTCTATCCGGTCAATGAGGAGTTCTACAATTCCGTCGGGGATACCTTCGCAACATCCCCGGAGACCACGCTTTCCAACGGCGCATTCATCCTCGACTCCTATGAGCCGGCGGCCACCGAGATTCATCTGACGAAGAATCCGGACTACTATGATGCGGACCGCGTGAAGCTGGCAGGCATTGACTATCAGGTCATTCAGGACTCCCAGACTGCACTGATGTCCTATCAGAGTGGCGCGCTGGATATGACCCTTGTCAACGGCGACCAGGTCGACCAGGTCAAGGACGATCCGGAATTCAGCGCCATCGCTGCCGGATATCTGTGGTATGTGGCACCGAACATCTCCGCGGTTCCGGAGCTGGACAACCTGAATATCCGCATGGCGCTGACCATGGCGATCAACCGTCAGGATATCACTGAGCTGGTGCTGAAGGACGGCTCCAAGCCGACCTACACCGCAGTCCCGATGGATTTTGCGACCGGCCCGGACGGAACGGACTTCTCTGCAGATCAGACGATGTTCAGCAATGTGTGCGCGGATGACGCGACACAGGCGGCGGAGTTCTGGCAGAAGGGTCTCGATGAGCTCGGCATTTCGAGCCTCGAGCTGGAGATGGTTGTCGATGCCGATGACGCACCGCAGAAGGTGGCGGCCGTCCTTCAGCAGGAGTGGCAGGATACCCTTCCGGGTCTGACCATCACGCTGAAGGTGGAGCCGAAGAAGCAGCGTGTCCAGGATATGCAGGACGGAAACTTCCAGCTGGGTCTGACCAGATGGGGTCCGGACTACGCGGATCCGATGACCTACCTTGGCATGTGGGTGACCGGCAACTCCAACAACTACGGCCTGTGGTCCAACGCGGACTATGATTCCATCATCGAGGAGTGCACCACCGGCGATCTGGCGACGGATGCCGAGGGACGCTGGGCAAAGCTGTACGATGCCGAGAAGATTGTTATGGACGATGCGGTGATCTTCCCGCTCTACACGCAGAGCAACGCGCAGATGACCAAGTCCAATGTGACCGGCGTGGAGTTCCATCCGGTGGCTCTGAACAGAGTTTACAAGGACGCCGTCAAGAGCGAATAAGGATCAGACACTGTCAGAATGCCGGTCAGAGGCGGCCTGCAGGCGGAGTGAAATCCGTGCACGGCGATTCTGACGTGGTCAGACCGTCTCCCGGCTGACAGTTTTTGAGACCAGGGGCTGCTTTCCAACCTCTGGTCTCTTCTGTTTTGGTTCTGTCCGCAATGGCAATGCATCGTCGGAGGGCCCGTCCCCTGTGGGCGCCGCCGGTACCGCTGCGACGCACTGCCATTGCGGATATGACAGCGAAGGAGTCCGATGTGAAAAAATATGTATTAAAGAGAATCGTCACCGCGGTCATGACACTGCTGGTCATTCTTCTCGTCCTGTTCATCCTGATGCAGCTCATGCCGGGCTCTCCGTTCAACGACGAGAAACTCAATGACTCCCAGCGCGCCGCGCTGTACGCCAAATACGGGCTGGACAAGCCCGTGCTGGTGCAGTTTGTCAACTATGTGAAGAACATGCTCACCGGCGATTTCGGCGTGTCTTACAACATTTCCAAGAATACGCCGATCTCCCAGCTGATCAGGACCAGACTCCCGATCTCCATCGGGATCGGCGGCGCTGCCGTTGCCCTCGGCGCCATCGTGGGCCTGATCCTCGGCCTGATCGCCGCGTTTCATCACGACACGATTCTGGACACGATCTGCACGATCATCTCGGTCATCGGCGTATCGGTGCCGTCCTATGTGTTTGCGCTGCTCCTCAGCTATCAGTTCGGCTTTCGGCTCGGATGGTTCCCCATGCTGTTTGATGCAAAGCATGCGCTGGATTCCTCCGTGCTGCCGAGCGTCTCCCTCTCCATGTTCACCATGGCGACAATCGCCCGCTTCACGCGGTCGGAGATGCTCGAGGTTCTGGACAGCGAATACATGCTTTTAGCCGAGTCCAAGGGAATGTCCGGCGCGCCCCTGATCTTCCATCATGCGCTCCGGAATGCGCTGATTCCGATCATCACGGTTCTGGCACCGCTCATCGTCGATCTGATGACCGGGTCCCTGGTGGTCGAAAAGATCTACGCCATCCCGGGCGTCGGGTCGCTTCTCGTCAACGCAATCCAGTCCAATGACTACAACGTCGTCATCTCCCTCGCCTTCATTTATTCCGCCATGTACATCGGAATCATGCTGGCGGTGGATATCCTGTACGGCGTCATCGATCCGAGAATCCGGCTGGCAAAGGAGGATGGCTGATATGGCAGAAACAAACAGACCGGCTGCCGCCGCGGCAGCGGCCGCAGCGGCCCCCTATGTGCCGACCGCGGAAGATTTTACGTTCAAGAATGAGAGTGCCATCGAGATCGACAGCAACTTTGCCTCTCAGTCCTTCTGGAAGGATGTGCGCATCCGCTTCCGCCGGAAGAAGAGTGCGGTCGCGGGACTGATCTTTGTCATCATCCTTACGCTGATGGCGATCTTCGGCCCCTGGATGAATTCCTATTCCTATTATAAGCAGGATCTGACGGCGGCAAACCTGGCGCCCCGGATTCCCGGAATTGAGCGCCTGGGCATCTTCGACGGATCCGAGACGATGCACACCACATCCGGCGGCGCGACGGTGGTCAACGGATACGACACGGACGCGCGCCGGAACACCTACTACTGGTTCGGCACGGACCGCTACGGCCGCGACATCTGGACGCGGACCTGGAGCGGCACCCGGGTCTCCCTGATCATCGCCGTGGTCGCGACCATCATCGACATGGTGATCGGCCTGTCCTACGGCCTGATTTCCGGCTATTTCGGCGGAAAAGTCGATATCATCATGCAGCGGATCCTTGAGGTGGCCAACGGCATCCCGCGGCTGGTGATTGTCACGCTGCTCCTTCTGATCCTCAAGCCCGGCATGCTGACCATCATTGTGGCCCTGATGCTGACCGAGTGGGTCGGCATGAGCCGGATCGCCCGCGCGGAGATGCTCAAGCTCAAGGAGCAGGAATTCGTCCAGGCCTCCCGCACGCTGGGCGCGGGTTCCCTGCACATCATTTTCCGCGAGATTCTGCCCAACATCATCGGACCGGTCATCACCCAGGTGATGTTCTCCATCCCCACCGCGATCTTCACCGAGGCGTTCCTTTCCTTCGTAGGCCTGGGCATCCCGGTGCCGCAGTGCTCGCTGGGTTCCCTGATCTCGGACGGATACAACAGTTTCACCACGCATCCGTATCAGATCATTCCCCCGATCATTGTCATGGCGCTTCTGATGCTTTCTTTCAACCTGATCGCTGACGGTCTGCGCGAGGCGCTGGATCCGAAGATGAAGGAGATGTAATGATGGCAGAGGAAAATAAAAGCAGCATTCTCACCAGTGAGAGCACGATCGGCGAGAAGCCGATTCACGGCGAAAAGATTCTGAACATCGAAAACCTCGATATCAGCTTCAAGACGACGGCGGGCATTGTCCATGCCATCCGCGGCATCGACATCGACCTGTACAACAACGAGACCGTGGCGATCGTGGGCGAATCCGGGTCCGGCAAATCGGTCACCATGAAGGCGGCCATGGGCATCCTGTCCAAAAACGCGATTGTCAATTCCGGAAAAATCGAGTTCACCTACCGTCATGACGACGGCACGAAGGAAACCGTATCCATCCTCGAGAAGGACAAGAAATGGATCCGCACGCACATCAACGGCAAGCGCATTGCGATGGTGTTCCAGGACCCGATGACGTCCCTCGACCCTACCATGAATATCGGCAGGCAGATCATGGAAGGCATGATCTGGCATTTCCACACGCCGAAGCAGGAGGCCTGGGCGCGAGCGGTGGAGCTTCTGCGGGAGGTCGGCATTGAAGACCCGGAAAAGCGCATGAAGCAGTATCCGCACCAGCTCTCCGGCGGCATGCGGCAGAGAGTCGTCATCGCCATCGCGCTCAGCTGCAATCCGGATCTTCTGATCTGCGATGAGCCGACGACCGCGCTGGATGTGACGATTCAGGCCAGAATCCTGGAGCTGATCCGGCGAATCCAGAAGGAGCGCAAAATCTCCGTCATCTACATCACCCACGACCTGGGCGTCGTGGCCAAGGTCGCCGACTTTGTGGATGTCATGTACGCCGGGAAGATTGTCGAGAAAGGCCGCGTCAACGAGATTTTCTATGACCCGAAGCACCCCTACACCTGGGGCCTGCTCTCGGCAATGCCGGATCTGGAGACCGACGACGACCGGCTCTACGCCATCCCGGGATCGCCGCCCAACCTTCTGCACGAGAAGCCCGGCGATGCGTTCGCGCCCAGAAACCGCTATGCGCTGGTGCTGGATGACAAGCTGGAGCCGCCGATGTTCCAGGTGTCCAATACCCATTATGCGGCGACGTGGCTTCTGGATCCGCGGGCGCCGAAGGTCGAGATGCCGGCGGAGCTGAAGACAAAGATTGAGAGAATGAAGAAAGGAGCCCTGCGCTATGACAGTGAACTATGAGTCCGAACCGCTCCTTTCCGTATCCAGCCTGAAGCAGTACTTCCGGGTCTCCGGAAAGTTCACCGTGAAGGCAGTGGACGATGTGAGCTTCCAAATCTGGCCCGGCGAGACCTACGGTCTTGTGGGCGAATCCGGATCCGGCAAGTCGACGATCGGCCGCGATGTCATCCGGCTGTACGATCCCACCGCCGGAAAGATTGTCTTTGACGGCTGTGATATTTCGGGAAAAATGTCCCGCAGTGTGGAGAAAAAACTCCGCACGGAGATGCAGATGATCTTCCAGGACCCGATGGCGTCCCTCAACCCGCGCAAAACCGTGGGCGACATCATCGGCGAGGGGCTGGACATCCATCACACCTATCCGACGCGGGAGGAGCGGAACGAGGCGATCCGTCAAATCCTGAAGAAAGTCGGCCTTTCCCCGGAACACGCCACGCGGTATCCGCATCAGTTCTCCGGCGGCCAGCGGCAGCGCGTCGGCATCGCCCGCGCCCTGATCATGAACCCGAAGCTGATCATTGCCGACGAGTGCATTTCCGCGCTGGATGTCTCCATCCAGGCGCAGGTCGTCAATCTGATGAAAGATATTCAGGATGAGACCGGTGCGGCCTACTTGTTTATCGCCCACGACCTGTCCATGGTCAAGTACATCTCCGACCGCATCGGTGTGCTGCACCTGGGGCACCTTTTGGAGACGGGGACCAAGGATGAGATCTTTGATCACCCGGTTCACCCCTACACCCGTTCCCTGCTCTCCGCGATTCCGTCCCCCAATCCGGTGGTCGAAAAGCGCAGGGTGCCGGAGGTCTACGACTATAAGACGTCCAGGATCGACTACGCGAAGGGAACGCCGCATCTGGTGGAAGGAACCCATTACGTCAGCTGCACCGACAGCGAGTTTGAAGAATGGATGGCGCGGCCGAGGCTCCGGTACGACGAGTGACAGCGCGGCGCATGCGGCAGCCGCCGGGACCAAAGTACGGAGGCAGAAAGCTCCTTCGGATTTTCCCATTTCGGGAAAATCCGGAGGAGCTTTTTTATTCACTCTGATGATTGACAGAAAGTTTAGTGTGAGTATAATTCATCGGGGCTGAAAAGTTTAGCGGGAAGTGACCTGAAGTTTAGCACAAGCATCGGCCGCTTTTCACGATTTCGGAAAGGGGCAACCGCATGGAACAGGAGCAGATCAACGAAACCATCGGCCGGAAGCTGAAGGATCTGCGCAGCCGCAATGGCCTGACCCAGCAGGAGCTGGCCGACCGGACAGAACTCACCAAGGGCTTTATCTCCCAGCTGGAGCGCGGCCAGGTATCGCCTTCCGTGGCGACACTGCTGGATCTGATCGAGTGCCTGGGCAGCACACCGGCGGAGTTTTTCAAGGAGGATGCGGACGATCCGGTGGTTTTCCACGAGAGCGAGTACTTCGAAAAAGTGGACGACGGCGGCAACATCACGAAGTGGATCGTTCCGCCCGCGCAGAAGTTTGAGATGGAACCGATTCTGGTGGAGATCCAGCCGCACGGCACGCTCGAGATGGACCGGCCGCATCCCGGGGAGGAGTTCGGCTACTGCCTGACCGGGAAGCTGAAGGTCATGCTGGGCGAGAAAGTCTACCAGGTGAAGGCGGGGGAAAGTTTCTACTACCGCACGACAGTCAATCACCGTGTGTCAAACCCGGGAAACCGGCTGGCCAGATTTCTGTGGATCAGCACGCCGCCGGAATTTTGACGAGGAAATCAGGGGGAAATGGAGCAGGATGGAAAACACAAATATCATTGAGCTGAAGCATGTCACCAAATCGTTTGACGACAACGGCTTCACCGCGGTGCAGGATTTCAACCTCGAGGTAAAGCGCGGTGAATTTGTCACATTTCTGGGCCCGTCGGGCTGCGGCAAGACGACAACGCTGCGGATGATCGCGGGGTTTGAGATGCCGACCTCCGGCGAGATTCTCCTGAACGGAAAGCCCATTCAGAACCTGCCGCCCTATGAGCGGCCGATCAATACGGTTTTCCAGCGGTACGCGCTGTTTCCCCACATGAATATCTTTGACAACATCGCCTTCGGCCTCCGGCAGAAGAAGACGCCGAAGGACCAGATTGCCCGCAAGGTGAAGCGGGTCCTGTCGCTGGTCGACCTGGAGGGCTTTGAGGAGCGCCGGGTTTCCACGCTCTCCGGCGGGCAGCAGCAGCGCATCGCCATCGCCCGGGCGCTGGTGAATGAGCCGGAGATTCTGCTTCTGGACGAGCCCCTGGGAGCGCTGGATCTGAAGATGCGCCAGGAGATGCAGCTGGAGCTGAAGGAGATGCATGACCGCCTCGGCATCACCTTTATCTATGTCACCCACGATCAGGAGGAAGCGCTGACCATGTCCGACAAGATCGTGGTCATGAGCGAGGGACGGATTCAGCAGATCGGGACGCCGGAGGACATCTACAATGAGCCAAAGAATGCCTTTGTGGCCGACTTCATCGGCGAGAGCAACATCTTCTCCGGCTTCATGACCGGAAAAATGAAGGTGCGCTTCTGCGGCGGCGAGTTCGCCTGCGTGGACGACGTGCCCGAGGGGACGCACATCACCGCCGTGGTGCGCCCGGAGGATGTGGAGATCACCTCGCCGGAGAAGGGCATGATCACCGGCGAGGTGACCAGCGTGATCTTCAAGGGCATTCACTATGAGATCGCGGTGCAGACCGGCAAGAACGAGATGGAGGTGCAGTCCACGAAGGCGCCGAAGGTGGGGCAGACGGTGGGCATGTCCATCGAGCCGGACGGCATCCACATCATGATCGCGGAGGACCACACCAACCGGTTCCTGGTGGACATCAACAGCGATTACCGCCTGGAGTACAACGGAAGGCTCCTGTACGCCTCGCTCACCCGGCTGATCCGCGGTGGAAAGCGCCTGGCCGACGGCACCATCGTGGACGAAAACGGCGATCCGCTGGACCTGAAAAAGACCAAGATCCTGGCATCCATCCAGCCGGAGGATATCGAGATGACGGACGATGCCGAGAGCGGCCTGGTGGAGGGCAATATCTCCAACCTGATCTATCAGGGCGATCACTACAGCTATGTCATCCACACGGATTTCGGCCAGGATTTCGTCGCCTATGACGAGGATCTCTGGAACATGGGCGACCGCATCGGCCTGATCATGCCGACGGAGAAGATGACCTTCACACTGAAAAAGCAGGGCCGCTGAGAATCGGGGAGGGAAAGATGAAATTTACCAGAAAAAGTCTGGGCATACCCTATGCCCTGTGGCTGGTCCTGTTTGTGGTTCTTCCGCTGGCCGTCCTGTTCTACTATGCCTTTACGGACGGAACCGGTGTCTTCACGTTTGCCAATCTCACGGGATTCTTCACGGATCCGAACGCCCTCGGCACCCTGTTCTACAGCTTTGCGATCGCTGTGGCAACGACGGCGGTCTGTCTGCTTCTCGCCTATCCCACGGCGTATATTCTCGCCAGCGGCCGACTGAAGGAGCGGCAGGGCATTATCCTGATCTTTGTCCTCCCGATGTGGATCAATTTCTCACTGCGCATCACAGCGCTCAAGGAAGTGTTGAATTTGATCGAGGGCAATCTGGCGCGCTATCCGTTCCTGAATTCCGTGGTCGGTATGACCTATGATTTCCTTCCGTTCATGATTCTTCCGATTTATACGACGATTGCCCGGCTCGACCCGGCCTACATTGAGGCGGCGAATGACCTGGGCGCCAACGCGCGGCAGGCCTTCCGGAAGGTGACCCTTCCGCTGTCCATGCCCGGCATCATGAGCGGCGTCTCGATGGTTTTCCTGCCGGCCATGACCAACTACGTCGTGCTGGACATGCTCTACAATTCGACCTACATCATGGGCTCGCTGATCGGTTCCTACTTCAGCGCCTACAACTGGAACGGCGGATCAATGATTGCGCTGATCCTGCTGGCGGTCATCTGCCTGTTCACCCTGCTGACAGGCGATGAGGAGGACCGCCCGGCCGCGAGAGGAGGTGCCCTGCTTTGAAAAAGACAGTCCGTGCGGTCTTTCTGTGCCTGGTGCTGGCGGCACTGTATCTTCCGATTGTCATTCTGGCGGTGTACAGCTTCACGGATTCCACGCAGATCGGCGCAATCCACCGCTTTTCGCTGCACAACTATGTGACGCTGTTTACCACGCCCGAGCTGATTCACATGATTCTCGGGACCCTGCTTCTGGCCTTCGGGTCGGCGGCGATTGCGACGCTTCTCGGAACCATGGGCGCCATCGGGGCGTTCTATTCGAAGGAGCGGACAGGCCGGATCATCTCACTGATGAACCAGGTGCCGGTGGTCAACGCCGATGTCGTCACCGGATTCTCTCTCTGTATCCTTCTGGTTGTCGTGCTGCATGTCAGCAAGGATACCTTCCTCCCGCTGGTCGTCGGCCACGTGACGCTGTGCGCGCCGTTTGTCTATCTGGCGGTGATGCCGAAGATCCGGCAGATGGATCCCGCACTGTATGAGGCGGCGCTGGACCTGGGCGCGACGCCCGGGGTGGCCATGCGGCAGGTGGTCATTCCCCAGATCGTCCCGGGCATTGTTTCCGGCTTCGGCCTGGCGATCACGCTTTCGCTGGATGACTACTTCATCGCGACCTACACCAAACCGGCCACCTTCGACACGATCAGCACCTATGTCGTCAATGCGACCAAAGGGTCCCAGACCACCATCAAAACGGCGCTGTGGGCATTGTCGACCGTGATCTTTGCCGTCGTGATCCTGGTGGTGCTGCTGATGAATGTGCGGCGGCCGGCAGGCAGCGCCGCGCTGGAAAGGGGGAAGGACTGATGAACGGATTCCGGATCATCGCAGCCGGACCGGCAGCGCGCCGGACGGCCCTGGCACTGGCAGCCGCATGTGCTGCATGGACGGCGGTCCCTTCCCCGGCGGCAGCGGAGAGCGCATCGGAGAAGACCGCCGTCTCGGAAAATCCGGCAGGCACCTCCTCCGGGAAAATGGTGACGCTCCGCGTCTGCAGCTGGGAGGAGTACATTGACCTCGGGGGCTGGGAGGCGGACGAGACCATCGATCTTCCCAGCGGGGACATCATCGGAAAGAATTCGATGGTGGAGGATTTTGAGGACTGGTATTACCAGACGTACGGACAGCGGGTGCGGGTAGAATACTCTACCTTCGGCACCAACGAGGATCTCTACAACATGCTCTCCCTCGGCGATACCTACGACCTGATCTGCCCCTCCGAGTACATGTTCATGCGGCTCATGGACGAAGGCGCGCTGCAGCCCCTTTCCGACGGGTTCTTTGACGAGGACAATCCGGATAATTTCTATATCCGCGGCGTCTCGCCCTATCTGCGGCAGATCTTCGAGACCCAGGAGCGGGGCGGTGAGAGCTGGTCAAAATACGCGGCCGGCTATATGTGGGGGATCACCGGTATCGTCTACAATCCGGCGGTCATGACAAAGGAGCAGGCTTCCACGTGGACGGTTCTGGCCGATCCGGCTTTCCGGCGCCAGATCACGATCAAGGACAACGTCCGCGACAGCTACTTTGCGGCGGTCGGCGCGGTCAACAGCGCCCTCCTGACATCCCCGGACTTTGTGAACGATCCCGATTACCACGAAAAGCTGGAGGACGTGATGAATGACACGTCCCCGGAGATGGTGCAGAAGGTGCAGGACTGGCTGCAGGGCGTGAAGGATAATGCCTATTCCTTCGAGACCGATTCCGGCAAGGCCGATATGATCACCGGCAAGGTGGTGGCCAACTACCAGTGGTCGGGTGATGCGGTGTATACGATGGACCAGGCGGATGAGGACGGCTACCAGCTCAATTTCGCCGTGCCGGAGGAGAGCACCAACATCTACTTTGACGGATGGGTCATGCTGAAGCGCGGCATTGCGGAAGATCCGGCAAAGCAGCAGGCGGCGGAGGCGTTCATCAATTTTCTCTCCCGACCGGACAACGCGATCCGCAACATGTACTATATCGGCTATACCTCCGTCATCGCCGGCGGGCCGGATGACAGCCGGATCTTTGATTATCTGGACTGGAACTACGGCGCCGATGAGGACGAGACGGATACGGTGGACTACAACCTGGACTACTTCTTCGAGGGAGACGGAAAGAGCGACGGAACCTATGTGATCACGGCGCCTGCCGAGGCGGCGGAACGCCAGCTCTATGCCCAGTATCCGGATACGGAGACGATCCGCCGCGCCAGCATCATGCGGTGCTTTACGCCGGAGGAGAGCCGGCGGACCAACCGCATGTGGATCAATGTGCGCTGCTACAACCTGAAAAATATCACGCCGGGCGGAAGGATTTTTGCCGCGGTGCTGGCCGCCGGAATCGTGCTGCTGGTCGTCCGGAAAATCCGGAGAAAGAGAAATGCGGCGTCGATCCGGCCGCCGCGCAAGGGCTGAATGCCGGTGTCTGCACCGGGTAACAGCACAGAACGATGACGGATGGATCCTTCCCCCGTGAAACGCTGAGGGGGAAATTCCGTCATCTGCCCGAGGCCTCCCCGAAATCGCTGTATCCTGTATGGAATAAGATCCTGTGATGGCATTCGCACATCACAGGATTTTTTTATGGAATCCGGACCGCTGTCCGGGAGACATTTTCCGGAAGCGTTTCAGGGCTTTCGGTAGAAATCGGACGGAATCAGGGAAAACGATCGACAGCGGCGGGGATTCGCGGTAAAATTGGGCAGAGCAGGCACAGGGCGGTTTTCCGCCCTGTGCAAAAAAATGCCCTGACAGTTTCCATTGAAAATTTTTACTGGAATATACGAGCCAGCGCGGCGGGATCCTCGGATCCGGCTGCGCGGGCACCGCACAGAACACAGAACCGGCACAGGAGGGGCCAGAATGCCGACACTCAAAGAGACGAAAATCGGACAGACGGTTGTCGTAAAGAAACTGAACGGCGAGGGGGCGCTGCGGCAGCATTTTCTGGATATGGGCGTCATCCCGGGGACGGAAATCACCGTCGTGAAATACGCGCCGATGGGCGACCCGGTGGAACTGATGCTGCACGGATACATGCTGACGCTCCGGCTGGACGACGCGGATCAGATCGAGGTGGAACCCGCACCGGCACATCCGGCGGGGGAAGCAGGACAGAACGCCGCAAAGCAGCGGGAGAAGACCGCGCAGGAGACGGAGATGCCGGTGATCTCGGATCACCCGGGACTCGGCGAGGGCGGAAAATACCACCCGAAGGGCAGCGGCAATCCTCTGCCGGAGGACACGGTCCTGACCTTTGCCCTGGTCGGCAACCAGAACTGCGGAAAAACGACGCTGTTCAACCAGCTCACCGGCGCCAACCAGCATGTCGGCAATTTCCCCGGCGTGACCGTAGACCGCAAGGACGGCGTGATCAAGGGACATCCCAATACCCTGGTCACTGACCTGCCGGGCATCTATTCGATGTCGCCCTACAGCAGCGAGGAGATCGTATCCAGAAACTTTGTCCTGCAGGAAAAGCCGAAGGCCATCATCAATATCGTGGACGCCTCCAACATCGAGCGCAACCTGTACCTGACGATGCAGCTTCTGGAGATGGACATGCCGATGGTCGTCGCCCTCAACATGATGGACGAGGTGACGGAGAACGGCGGCAGCATTGACATCAACGGGATGGAGGCCGCGCTGGGGGTGCCGGTGGTGCCGATTTCCGCGGCGAAGAACGAGGGAATCGAAGAGCTGATTGCACATGCCATTCACGTGGCGCATTACCAGGAAAAGCCGCAGCGGCAGGATTTCTGCGATGAGAGCGACCGGGGCGGCGCGGTTCACCGCTGCCTGCATGGCATCAGCTACCTGATCGAGGACCATGTGGAGGCCGCCGGCCTTCCGCTCCGCTTTGCGGCGAGCAAGGTGATCGAGGGAGATTCCCTGGTGCTGTCCCAGCTGAAGCTGGAACAGAACGAGAAGGACATGATCGGCCACATCGTGGTGCAGATGGAAAAGGAAGCCGGGCTGGACCGGGCGGCGGCAATCGCCGACATGCGCTATACCTTCATCATGAAGGTCTGCGGCCGCTGTGTTCGGAAGCCGAAGAAGAGCCGGGAGAGCCTCCGCAGCGAGCGGATCGACCGAATCCTGACCGGCAAATGGACTGCGATCCCGTTCTTTGTGCTGATCATGGCCCTGGTCTTCTGGCTGACGTTCTCTGTCATCGGCGGAACGCTGCAGAACCTGATGCAGATGGGAATCGACGCCCTGTCGGCTGCGGCGGACCGCGCAATGACAGCCGCCAGCGTCAATGCGGTTCTCCACGGGCTGGTGATCGACGGCATCTTCTCCGGTGTCGGCACTGTCTTAAGCTTCCTGCCGATCATCGTCATCCTGTTCCTTTTCCTGTCCCTGCTGGAGGACAGCGGGTATATCGCCCGCGTCGCCTTCTTCATGGACAAGCTGCTGCGCAAGATCGGTCTGTCCGGGCGAAGCATTGTGCCGCTTCTGATCGGATTCGGCTGTACCGTGCCGGCAGTCATGTCCACCCGCACGCTGCCGAGTGAGCGGGACCGCAAGATGACGATTCTCCTGACCCCGTTCATGAGCTGCTCGGCAAAGCTTCCGATCTACGGATTCTTTGTGGCCGCGTTCTTCCCGCATTACCGGGCGCTGATCATGGTGGGGCTCTATTTTCTTGGAATTGCGGTCGGCATCCTCGTGGCCTTCCTGCTCAAGGGAACGCTCTTCAAGGGCGAGGCTGTCCCCTTTGTCATGGAGCTGCCCAACTACCGGATGCCCGGCATCAAGAATGTGGCAAGGCTCCTCTGGGAGAAGGCGAAGGACTTCCTGCAGCGGGCATTTACCATTATCATGCTCGCAACCATCATCATCTGGCTGCTGCAGACCTTCACCCTGACCCTGCGGGTGGCTGTGGACCAGCAGAACAGCATTCTGGCGATCATTGCCGGCTGGCTTGTGCCTGTTATGCGTCCGCTCGGCCTCGGTGACTGGCGGATCTGCACTGCGCTGATCAGCGGGTTCATGGCCAAGGAGAGCGTGGTGGCAACCCTGCAGATCCTGTTCGGACAGGCCGCAGCGACCGCCATTGCGCCGGCATCAGCCGTGTCGATTCTGGTGTTCTCCCTGCTGTACACGCCCTGCGTGGCGGCCATCGCCTCCATCCGCAGAGAGCTGGGCACAAAGTGGGCCCTCGGTGTGGTGGGCTGGCAGTGCCTGGTGGCATGGATCTGTGCGCTGGCTGCGCACTGGATCGCGGTGGCTGTCCTATGAGCCTCTGGGACGGATTGATCGGCGGAGGGATTGCAGCGGCTGTGATTGCAGCCGTGGCAGCCATGGTGAGAGACCGGAAGCGGGGGAAAAACCGCTGCGGCGGCTGCGACGGGGACTGCGCGCACTGCGCCGCCCGCCGCAGGCCCCCGGTGCAGAAAAAGTAATCCTGCGGTTAGACACAGAAAAAGGCCGCCGGCCGGAAAGCAATGCTTTCCGGCTGGCGGCCTTTTGGTGAATCAGAAAGAAAACAGTCAGGACAATGGATTCCCGCCCTGTCAGCTGTGCCCTGCCGTGCGCAGTCCCGCTTTTGGAACGGAATCCTGATTTAGGCAGATATCGGTGTGATCTCGATGATTTTGGTATCTCCGATGGCGCTGCTCAGGCGGTGGGAAATCGACAGCACCGTTCTGCCCCGGGCGGAGGCGCGGAGGGCTTCGATGACCCTGGCTTCCGTGGAGGAATCCAGGTTGGCGGTGATTTCGTCCAGGAGGAGAATCTTCGGGTCTGAGACAACCGCGCGGGCAATCGAGAGGAGCTGCAGCTGCCCCATGGAGAAAGCACAGCTCGCCATCGGCGTATCCAGTCCCTGGGGGAGGCTCCGGACAGTGCCCGAAAGTCCGGTCAGGCGGAGCGCCTCCTGCACCTGTGCCTCGGAAAAGGACGGATCAAAGAGCGTGATCTGATCCCGCACCGTGCCTGCCACCGGCGCAAACTGCTGCTCCACACAGCCGTAGAGGGCCCGCCGCTCTCCAGGCTGCACCGCGCGTGGGTCCTTCCCGCCGATGCGGATGGTGCCTTCCTGCGGCGCATACAGGCCGGTCAGCAGCCGGAAAATGGTGGATTTTCCGGCGCCGGTGCGCCCGGCCAGGGTGACGTTCTCCCCGCGGTGGACTGTGAAGGAAAGGTCCTTCAGCACCGGACGCGCGGCAGAATAGCCGAAGGTGACGCGGTCCAGGGCAATTTCCGTGTCCGAATCCGTGCCGGGTGCGCCGGAATCCGAGGCACCGGCTCCCGGGTGCATCTCGGCGGACGGCACCGGATCCATCTCTGGCTCGGCGAGAAATTCCTCGATGTGGGTGATGGCGGCTGCGGCCGCCTGAATGTTTGTGATCTCCATGCCGATGTTTCCGAGCGGCGTAAAGATATTGTTCACATAGGCGATCATGGCGACGGCGGAGCCCACTGAGACGCCGAAGAACGCAGCGGACGCGCCACCCCGGGCCGCAAAGATCATCATGACCGCGATCACGGCAGCCTGCGTCAGAAGAATCACCGGCGAGTAGATGCTGTCGATGATGTTCGTGCGGTTCACGGCGCGGTAGCTGTCCTGAATGGTTCCGTCGTAGGTATCCTCCATGTACCGTTCCGCGCCGAAGACATGGATCATGCGGATGCAGCGCAGGGTCTCGGGCACGTGATTGCTGACCCGTGCGATGGCGCGGCGGTTGTCGAGCTGGGCGCGGTTCATCCGCTTCTGGCAGCGGCGGGTGAAGAGGAAGAGAAGGGGTGCGGCCGCCGCCAGAAGAAGTGCCAGGCCCTTCGAGCGGGTGAAGACCACCGCGATGACGGCAATCAGGCGGAAGCAGTCCGCCACGAGGCTGACGATGCCGTCGCTGTACAGCACGTCAATGGCATCCCCGTCATTGGTGAAGACCGAGGCGGTCAGGCCGCTCTCATGGGTGATGAAATAATCCGCGGGAAGGCGGTCCAGCTTCGCACAGAGGACGGAGCGGATTCCGTGCGTCAGCTTCTGTCCGAAGATCGTAATCGAGGCGTTCTGGAGGGATTCGCACACATCCGACAGCACAATCGCCCCGAAATAACCGAGGGCCAGCGCCAGCGAAACACTCCGGCTGCCGGTCAGACGGTTGACAATCTGTTCCAGAATCAGCGGCGGAAGAACAGACAGGGCGGTGCTGGCCGCGATGGCGGCCGCCATGCCGGCCGTCAGCCAGAGATTGTGCCGGATCACCGGCCGCACACATCCAGCCAGAAGATGGCTCACAGCGCGCGGCTGTGTGGAAGCTGTCTTATTTCTGCGCATCGTAATCCACTCCTTTCTGCTGCCCGGCAAACAGTTCCCGGTAGCCCGGCTCGGCAGCCAGCATCTCTGAATGGGTCAGGAACGTGGACGTGCCGTCGTGCAGATAGAGAACGCGGTCAAACTCCGGGAAATGGTACAGACGGTGGGAGAAGAGCAGAATCGTGCAGCCGGAAAATTCCCGGCGGATGCCCTCCAGAATCTGCGTCTCCGTCGCCCGGTCCACCGCGGCGAAGGGATCGTCCAGGACGAGAACCGGGCGCGCGTGGGCCAGGGTCCTTGCCAGGGCAACCCGGGACTGCTGCCCGCCGGACAGGGCGGTTCCGCCTGCGCCGATCGGATCGTCCGCGGTTTTTTGCAGATCCGCCAGGTCCTTGTCCAGTGCCGTGAGCTTCAGGCATCGGCCTGCGTCGATCGCCTCCCCCAGGCGGATGTTATCCGCAAAGCTTGCGCTGAGAAGCTCCGGTTCATGCCCCATGTAGGCGATCCGGCCGCGCCGCGCATCTGCGGAAAGATTCCGCAGCTCCTGCCCGTTGATCGTGATGGATCCGCGGTAGGGCACTTCGCCGATCAGAATCTTTCCCAGCAGAGATTTTCCGCTGGCCACTTTTCCGGTAATCCCGATGATCTGTCCCGGCGCAGCCGAAAAAGTGATGTGCTGCAGCAGGGGCGAATCCCCGTAGCCGGCGGAGACATCCCGGAAGGCAATCTCCGCTCCCAGTTCCGGAGCCACAGGAACCGGGGCGGGATCTTCCACCGGCTGCCGCATCAAAGGCTGTATGCGCTTCCAGGAGACCGATGCCTTCTGGACGGCATTGAAAAGCTTTGCCGCGTGGCTGGCCTTGACCGCAAGCTTGGTGAAGCAGGAGAGGAAGGTGGTAAACGCGGCGATGTCCCAGGCTGTCCATCCGGTTCCGAGGACGTTTCTCGCGCCGAAGTACAGGATCAGGACGGTGCCGATCATTGCAATGGCATCATAGAGAGGTGCCATGGCGCCCTCATACAGGTTGGCCCGGGCACTCTTCTTCTCATAATCGGAAAGCCCCGCCTCATAGGCCCGGTCCCGGTCGGCCTCCCGGCCGAAAATCCGGTAAGTGACCGCATTCCCGATGCGGTCGATGGTCTGGCCGTTCAGGGCCGCCGAGCTCTTTTTGTAGGCGGCGCTGGCGGCGGTGACACGGGTCTTCATCCGGTCGGCGGCCAGATAGGCTAACGGCGTGAACAGGCATCCGAGCAGCGCCAGCCGCCAGTCATAGCGGATCAGCATCACGGCATAGGCTGCCATGACGACGCCGGTGTCAAAGATTTCCGTCGTGAACTTGCGCATGCCCTCGACACAGGTGTCGACGTCCGGGATGGCCTTGGTCAGAAGGGAGCCGAGCCCTTCTTCCTCCAGCTCTTTCTGACTGGCGTGCACCAGGCTGTTGTACAGGATCCGGCGCATTTTCCGGCTGACGTTGTTGGCAAAGCGCCGCACGCCGAACCGCTTGACGGCGCGCATCAGCTGTACGACAAAGATAACAGCGACGTAGAGCAGTGTCAGATGCAGCATGTCCTGCCAGACTGCCCGCCCCCTCGAGATGTCGTAGAGACACTGTGCCAGCTGTCCTTCAAAATACGGGCCCGCGATCATCCCCACGTTGTAAATGATGCCGGTGATCGTAACGACTGTGAGAACAGGAATTTCCGATGCAAAGTACGAGAGAATCTTTCCGGGATCCTTCACCGGCCGCTCTCTGCCCGCACTGTGCCGCGGCGGACGCGTCTCTCTTTTCATTGAGTCATCCATCTCTGTGATATCCTCCTTTGCACAGTTGGTTACTGTGCAGTTTGTCTCTGTGCCGTTCCGCCTTTCGTGCTTTCTCTCTGCGGCCTCGTCTGCGGCACAGCGTTTTCCGCCGCGGTCGGATGTCAGCGTCTGCCGGTCAGATAGTAGATCGCCAGCTGTGTCCGATCCCGCAGGCCGAGCTTTGCGAGGATGGACGAGAGGTAATTCCGCACGGTTCCCTCCGAGAGAAACATTTTCTCGCCGATCTCCCGGTTGGACAACCCCTCGGCCACCCAGGCGCACAGCTCTGCCTCCCGGTCGGTCAGATCCCGTGCATCGAAACCGGTGTCCGCTGCGGGATGTCCGGACAGGATGCGGGGGATCTTCTCGGTCACCTCACGGCCGAAGACTGTCTGGCCGGAGGCCGCCGCGCGGATCGCGGCGGGGAGGGCGGTGTAATCCTGCTTCAGAAGATACCCGCAGGCGCCGAGACGGATTGCGCGCACAATATAGTCGTCATCCAGAAATGTGGTCAGAAGAAGCACTTTTGCGGAAGGATTCTCCCGAAGGATTTCCTCACAGGCCGTCAACCCGTCCATGTCCTTCATGCGGATGTCCATCACGAGAACATCCGGCTTCTCCCTCCGGCAGAGCTCCACGGCTTCTTTCCCGGAGGATCCGGAAGCACAGACCGCAAGCCCGGCATCCGCGCTGAGAATCGTTGTCAGCGCCACCCGGATCAGATCATCGTCATCGGCAATTGCAACGCGAATCATCAGGCTTTTCCTCCGTATCCTGTTTCCCTGTCAGCGATTTTTTTGCACGTTCGGGGAATTCCGACTTTTCGTAACCGTTCTGTAGATCGAGTTTTCGTTTCAAAAAGGGCGGCGATGCCGGAAAATCCGTCCCGTCGGTTATCGTGGTTCGGTGATCGGATCCTATGCATACCGGGACGGCTATTTCGCCGTTTCTTTGGGAATCGAGATGAAAATTCGGAATCCGTTCTCCGCGGTCACCGACATCGCTCCGTGCAGGGTATCCACCCGGTCCCGCATGTTCGCAAGGCCGATGCCGCCGCCGGTCCGGCTCCGGTCCGCGAAATCGCCGCGGATATCGGTCCCGTTGTCCTGAATGATCAGCTGATAGATGGACGGATGTTCCACCATGCGGATCATCACATGAGAAGCGTTGGAGTGCTTTTCCATGTTGGTCAGCGCCTCCTTCAGGACGGACAGGAAACAGTATTTGACATCCCTGGGCACGGTGCGGGACATGGCAAAGTCCAGATCGGCCGGACAGAAGGTGAAATCCCGCAGGATCAGCCTGGCCGCGCTGTCCAGATCCACCGCGTCATCGTGCAGGTCGTGCACGCTGGTTCGGATGGCGGTCATGGCCGTGTCCAGCTGCTCCGACAGCGCCTGAAGCGGCTCGCGGAGCCCGGGATCCCGGCTGACGGCGGAAAGCGCACCGGTCATGAGAATGCAGCGGGACAGAATGTGTCCCACACTGTCGTGGATCTCCCGGGCAATGCGGTTGCGCTCCCGGAGTGTCGCGGCATAGATTTCGCTGTCCTGCCGGTCCCGCAGATCCTGGTTGCGCCGCTCCAGCTCCAGCTGGTGCTCGGCCGCTGTGTCGCGGATATCATGGATGGACCGGGAGCGGTCCGCCAGCTCGCGGGTGCCGATGGCAAGGAGCAGCGAGGCGGCGCAGCCGATCAGAAGGAGCAGGACGCCCTCTGCCCCTGGGAAATGGACTGCTGCCGCCACAGCAGCCGCCGCAGCGGCCGGATACCATCTGCGCCGGAAGGGCTCAAACAGCACCAGGGGCAGAAACGGAAGGCCGGCGGGAAGGACCGCGGCAAAAACCAGATAGCCCAGAGAGACCGCCAGACTGCGAGCCCGCCGCTCCGGCAGGGCAGATCCGAAGGCGGCGGCGACCGCCAGCAGAAACGCCAGCAGGAAGGCGGCGTCTGCCGGCCGCCGGAACAGGCTCATGATCCCGCCGGCCGTCAGGAGAATCAGGCAGGAGACCTGAAACCGGGAATCCTTTGTCACGTGCATTTCCTCCCTTCCGGCGGAGCACTCTGCGTCTGCCTTCTCTGCTGAACATTTTTTGGATGCCTTCCGTCAGGCGGAGAAAGCGGTCTGAGACTGTGACAAATGTCATGCCGCCGGATGACGCCGGACACTACCGGCCGGCCTGGAAAAATTATAACATAAAAATACCGGAGGGGAGAGCGGCGTCTGCCGTGCCTTTGCGGGAAAGTACAACAGCCGTCCGCCGGGGATGTCCGGTGCGGTCGAACGCGATGCAGGAACCTGCGCGCGGCCGGGACTATGCAGGCTGCCGCGGGATCCGCCCGAAGGAGGAGACGATGGAACAGGACATGATTCGAATTCACAACCTCGTGAAGCGCTACGGCGATGTGACGGCGCTGAACCATCTGGACCTGACCGTTCGGGAAGGCGAGATTTTCGGCCTTCTCGGGCCGAATGGATCCGGCAAGACCACCGCCATCAACTGTGTGCTCGCACTGCTCAAAATTGACCGCGGGGAAATCGAGGTGTTCGGAAAGCCGATGACGCCCTCCTCCTATGAGGCAAAACGGCAGATCGGCGTGGTGTTTCAGAACGTTGCGGTGTTTGAGGAGCTGAGTGTTCTCGAAAACGTCGACTATTTCTGCAGCCTGTATGTGCCGGAAAAGGTACGGCGCAGAAGCCTGGTGGAAGAGGCGCTCGAATTCACGGGCCTTCAGGATTTTCGGAAAAAACGGCCGAAACAGCTCTCCGGCGGACTGCTGCGGCGCCTGAACATTGCCTGCGGGATCGCCCACAAGCCCCGGCTGATTTTCATGGATGAGCCGACGGTTGCCGTGGATCCGCAGAGCCGCAGCCACATCCTGGACGGGATTGTCCGGCTCAACCAGGAGGGGTCGACCATTGTCTATACGTCGCATTACATGGAGGAAGTGGAGCAGATCTGCACCCGCATCGCCATTCTGGACCACGGAAAATGTGTCGCCGGCGGGACAGCCGATGAGCTGAAGGGAATGATCCGCACCGCGGAGACCATCACCGTGGAAGGCATCGACCTGCGGCCGGAAATCCTCGCGCAGCTGAAACAGGCAGAGGGAGTGTTCTCCGCCGACTACAGCGGGGATGTGCTGAAACTCAAGTACAGCACGAGCGGAAATCTGATCCGGCTGCTGCATGTGTTCGAGGCGGAGGGGATTGCGTTCGGGCGCGTCTTCTCCGAAAAGCCGACCCTCAACGATGTGTTCCTGGAAATCACGGGAAAAGATCTGAGAGACTGAGGACAGAGCGCAAAGAATCGGAGAAATGAATACAGGAAGACGGATGCGGAGGATATTCACATGCTGACACAGTTGAAATACCGGTTTCTCCAGACCGCCCGGGACCTGGGCGTCATCTTCTGGCCGCTGTTTTTCCCGCTGATTCTGGCTGTGCTGTTTTCCGCCGCCTTCAGCGGTCTGATGAACACGGATTCGTTTTCCCCCATCCCGACGGCGGTCGTGGAGGAGGATACCGACATCGCCTTCGACCGGATGATCCGGCAGCTGGACGGGACTTTGATCCAGGCGCAGTTTCTGGATGCGGACGAGGCGCTGGAAGCCCTGCAGAGCGGGCAGGTTTCCGGCATCCTGACCGGCGGAAAAAATCCCTCCCTGCAGGTTGCTGAGAGCGGGATGTCCCAGACGATTCTGTCAATGATTCTGCAGCAGTATGAGGCTGCGCAGAAACTGATCCGCGACACGGCCAGGGATCACCCGCTGCGGCTTCTGTTTCTGATCATCAACCTCTCGGCCGATCCGGGGGAGATTCTGCAGGAGGTCTCTCTCGGCGGCCAGCCCGGCGGTGCCATGCTGGATTATTATTTCGCGCTGATTGCCATGACCTGCCTGTTCGGCTGCTACATCGGCCAGAAGCTGGGAATCCAGGGGGCGGCGAATGCCTCCCCGCTGGCGGCGCGCCGGGCGGTTTCCCCGCAGAAGAAGCTTCTGTCAGTCCTGACGGACATGTTCACAGGCTTTTCAATCCAGTTTGCCTGTGTCATGGTGCTGCTGCTTTTTCTCCAGACGGTGCTTCGGATTCCAGTTCTGACGTACCCGGGCGGAACCATCCTGGTGGTGGCCCTCGGGACACTCTTATCCGTGTCCTACGGCATCCTGATGGGGACGCTGAACCTCAGGGAGGGTCAGGAAGGCCTCCTGATGACTGCGGTGCCGCTGATCCTCTGTTTCCTCTCCGGGCTCATGCTGGGGAATATGAAGCAGGTGATCGAAGACAAGGTGCCTCTGCTCAACCGGATCAATCCGGCGGCGCTGATCAGCGATGCGTTCTATTACCTGAATGTCTACAGCGATCCGGCGGGATTCCGCGTGCGGATTCTGATTCTGGGCGCATGGTCCGCGGGCATGACAATCCTTGCGTTTGTTCTTCTCAGGAGGAGCCGGTATGAAAGCATTTAATCTGCCCGTATTCCGGGGTTACTGTCTCATCATCCGCCGAAATCTGACGGTTCTTCTCGTCTACTTCGGCGTGTATCTTCTGATCAATGCCGCGATGTCCATGCAGGGGCAGGAGTCTGCCGGCAGTTTCTCCGCGGAGAGGGT
>OMZJ01000127.1 GCA_900315495.1 uncultured Lachnospiraceae bacterium | reverse complement strand
TACTGCAGATTGCCACCAGTAAGAACCCCCACGGCTTGCCGTGGGGAGTAGTCAGGGCTTATAGGCGGCTGACCGGGGAAGCTTGTGGAATCTTTCTCACTGCACCCTTTTAACGCGGTGAAAAACATGGTATGATGACGGAAATCGGTCGAAAGCGCCGGCGGCGCAGAAGACCTTTGCGTTCCGGTGCAGCAGCGACAAGACATCCGTTTCGCACCGGCAGAAAGGGTAAACTTTGGAACAGAAACATCCGGCCCGGAGATGGGGGATTCCCATCGCGGTCAGTATGGCCATTGCCGTTGCGGTATGGATGATCCGCGGTCTTCCCTCCCGCACGCGGTTCACGGAACAGGCGGCTGCCCTTTCCGACGGCTTTTTTGTGGCGGGAGCAGTGATCCTGGCAGCTGCGGCACTGGCATTCATATCAGACGGCGGCTTTTTTGACATTTTTGGCTACGGATTCCGAAGCTTCCGGAAGGTCTTCCGCGTCCGGCGGAAAGATCCGGCGGAGAACACCGGACCGAAGACATTTTTTGACTACCGTAGGCTGAAGCATTCGGGCGAACCGAAAAAGCTCGGACCCCTTTGGGCGGTCGGAGGGATCGACATTCTGCTGTCGATTCTGTTCGTCCTGCTGTCCGGACAGTTCTGAGAAAAGGTGGATCATGCAAATGCGGAACAGGCAGATCCGCACGGAAGACAGGTGATGGAATGATTCAATTTCTGATGGGCAATGAAGCCGCGGCGCTCGGCGCGGTACACGCCGGCGTCAATCTGGCAGCCGGATATCCGGGAACCCCCTCCACGGAAATCCTGGAGACGGTGGCAAAGCACAACGACGGATCCATCCATGTGGAATGGTCGGTCAATGAGAAAGCGGCGATGGAGGTGGCGGCTGGTGCGGCCTATTCCGGCGCGCGTGTGCTGGTGACCATGAAGCAGGTCGGGCTGAACGTAGCCGCGGACCCCTTGATGAGCCTGGCCTATGTGGGCATCCAGGGCGGCATGGTGATCGCGGTCGCGGACGATCCCGGCCCCATTTCCTCCCAGACGGAGCAGGATACGCGCACCTTCGCAATGTTCGCCAAGATTCCAGTGTTTGACCCGTCAGACCCGCAGGAAGCCTATGACATGATGCAGGACGCCTTCCACCTGTCGGAGAAATATCACACGCCGGTCTTCTTCCGGCCCACCACCAGAATCTGCCATGCTTGTGCGTCCGTTCAGGTGGCCGATCACTATGAAAAGAACCATCCCGAAGGCTTTGTGAAGGACACCAGCCGCTGGGTGATTTTCCCCAGGGCGTCCTATCTGAACCATAAAAAAATCGAGGCGCGCAATCCGCAGATCGGGGAGGAGCTTTCCTCCTACCGGTTCAACACCGTCGTGCCGGGATCTGGAAGCGTTTCCGTGCAGCCGGTCGCAGAGACTGCGGCAGAGAACGGAAGAAGCAGCGCGCAGAAAACGAGCGGCTGCACCGCCGGGAAAACCCGCAAAGGCATCGCCGCCGGCGGTGTCACCTGGGCGTATCTGAATGAAGTGCTGGAAAGCCGGAAGATTCAGGGAATCCCCCTCTTCCGCGTGGGAACGTCCTTCCCCTTCCCGGAGAAGGCGGCACTGGATTTCCTGCGGGACTGCGATGAAGTGCTGTGCCTGGAGGAACTGGACCCTGTGATTGAGCGGGCGCTGCTCTATACCTGCGGAAAATGCCGGCTGAACACCGTCATTCATGGAAAACACGACGGATTCACGGGAACGGCCGGGGAGAATTCCCCGGAGACCGTGCTGCGCGACCTGGAAGGATTTCTGGGGACGGAGCTGGCCGGACGGGAAAAACAGTCCGCACCGGGGAACTCCGCAGGCGCGGAAACGACAGGAAGCACCGCGGCGTCGGAGAAATCGTCAGCCCCGGCGAAGCCTCTTCCGGAGATTCCGGTGCGCCCGCCGGTCCTCTGCGCGGGATGTCCGCACCGGGCGTCCTTCTATGCGGTCAAACAGGCGATGAAGGGGAAGAAGGCCGTGTTCTGCGGGGACATCGGGTGTTATACGCTGGGAAACGCAAAGCCGCTGGACATGGTGGACACCTGCCTGTGCATGGGCGCGGATGTCACCGTCGCACAGGGAATCAAGTGCGTGGAACCGGACACGACGGCATTTTCCTTTATCGGTGATTCTACGTTCTTCGCGTCGGGCATCCCCGGCGTCGTCAACGCGGTCTATAACCGCAATGACATCATCCTGATCGTGCTGGACAATTCCACCACGGCCATGACGGGCCATCAGCCGCACCCCGGCACCGGCCTGACGATGATGAACTTCTATGAGATGAAGAAAAAGGGCATCCGCGAGGATGTCGCCAACGAGGTCTCCATCGAACAGATTCTGCGGGGTATCGGGCTGACCTTTATCGAGACGGTGAATCCGTTTGACCAGAAAAAAGCGGTGGAAACCGTCCGCAGGGCCGCGGAGGGCATCGGCGTCCGGGCGATCATCTTCAAGGCGCCTTGCATCGCTCTCGAAAAGCCGAAGGCGCTGCATGCCGTGGATCCGGAGAAATGCCGCTCATGCCGCAGATGCGTGACCGAGATCGGATGTCCGGCGATCGCGCTGACCGCTGCCGCGGGAGAGAAACCGAAGGCCGTGATTGATCCGGATCTCTGCTATGGCTGCGGGCTCTGTGCGGATGTCTGTCCGTTCGACGCGATCGGGCAGCAGACAAAGGCCTGAAGGGAGGCGCGGGATGAAGAAGGATTGTCTTTTATGCGGAGTCGGCGGCCAGGGAACCGTGCGCGCCTCCAGAATTATCGCCCTCTCCGGGATGGAGGCAGGATATCAGGTCAAAACCGCCGAGACCATCGGCATGGCGCAGCGCGGCGGCAGTGTCGTCAGCCATGTGCGGATTTCGGATACGAAGATCTGGTCTCCGCTGATCCCGAAGGGCGGAGCCGATGTGCTGATCGCCTTTGAGCCGGCGGAAGCGGTGCGCTGCATCGATTACCTGAAGCCGGACGGCGCGGCCATCGTCAATACCCGGGCGGTCAAGCCGGTCACCGCCAGCCTCGGCAACTCATCGTACGACGGAACCGAATGTCTGGCCTGGCTGAAGGACTCGGTCAGGAATCTCACAATGATCGACGGAGACGAAATCTGTCGTCAGTGCGGCTCCGGGCGCGTGCTGAATATCGTGCTCCTGGCCGCGGCCGCCGCCACCGGACAGCTGGGAATCAGTGTGGAAGGGCTGCGGGAGGCCATCCAGAAGCAGCTTCCGCCGAAGTTCCATGCGATGAATCTGCGGGCGGTCGATCTGGTGACCGGAAAAACCGTCTGATGGGAAAGATATGGTGCTGCAGTAAACCGATTTACGGTTGACATACAGAACCGGGCCCGCAGGGCGGACCCAGAACCAATGAATACAGGGAGGCAGTCAATGGAGATCAGCGCACTTCAGATGGAACAGGTGAACGACCGGATCCGCGCTTTGGAGAAGTCCGGCAGTTTTTACGGGAAAAAGCTGGAGGAGGCCGGCATCCACGAGGTCCATTCCCCGGAGGAGTTCAAGAAACTTCCCTTCTCGGAGAAAAAGGATCTCCGCGACGCATATCCACTGGGGCTGATGACCGCACCGGAGGAGAAAATCGTCCGCATTCACTCGTCCTCGGGGACGACGGGAAAGCCGGTCATCATTCCCTACACCCAGAAGGACGTCGATGACTGGGCCATCCAGTTTGCCCGGTGCTATGCGATGGCAGGGGTCACGGACACGGACCGCGTTCAGATCACGCCGGGATACGGCCTGTGGACGGCCGGCATCGGATTCCAGGCCGGCTGCGAGCGCCTCGGCGCCATGGCGATTCCCATGGGGCCCGGCAATACGGACAAGCAGCTGGAAATGATGCAGTCCCTGCACAGCACGGTGATCTGCGCCACGTCCAGCTATGCACTGCTCCTGGCGGAGGAGATCGCAAAGCGCGGCATCCGGGATAAAATCAGCCTGAAGAAGGGCATCATCGGATCCGAGCGCTGGAGCGCGAAGATGCGCGACAAGATTGCGACGTCGCTGGGCATTGAGCTGTACGACATCTACGGCCTGACCGAGATCTACGGACCCGGCATCGGCATCAGCTGCCAGTACAATGCCGGCATGCACTACTGGGACGATTACATTTATCTCGAGATCATCGACCCGAAGACCGGAAAAAACGTGCCGGACGGGGAGTTCGGCGAGATTGTCATCACAACCCTGGTCAAGGAGGGCGCACCGCTGATCCGCTACCGCACGCACGATATCTCCCGGATCATTCCGGGCACCTGCAAGTGCGGCAGCCGCTATCCGCGCCTCGACACGATCCAGGGCCGCACCGACGACATGATGAAGATCAAGGGCGTCAATGTCTTCCCGGCGCAGATCGAGGAGATCATCGGCGGCTTTGCCGAGGTATCGAGCGAGTATCAGATCCGCATCTCGCACCTGGATGGCAGGGACACCATGCGGATTTACGTCGAGGCACTCTCGGGCCACAGCGATTTCGCAGACCTGGCGGAGCACATCGCGGCAACCGTCAAGAGCCGTATCGGCTTCACACCGATCGTGAAGGTGGTGGAGGAAGGCGTCCTGCCGCGCAGCACCAAGAAGACGGCCCGTGTGATCGACGAGAGATTCGACTGATTTTAGAGCACACCGCACGATCCCCGGGAGATTTCCCAGGAAAGGGAAGCTCCCCCGGGGATGCCGTGTAAATATAAAAAAATGAATCACAGGAGGAACAGAACCGTATGTACGACACAGACAAATGGCTGAAGCACATCGCGGAGGGCATTTCGGAAGGTCCCTACACGGAGGACTGGGGAAGCCTTTCCAAGCATCCCACGCCGAAGTGGTTCCGGGACGGGAAGTTCGGCATTTTCATCCACTGGGGCGTCTACAGTGTGCCGGCTTTCGGAAATGAGTGGTATCCCCGCAACATGTATATCCAGGGATCGAAGGAATATGAGCACCACATCAAGACCTACGGCCCGCACAAGAAGTTCGGCTACAAGGATTTCATCCCGATGTTCAAGGGCGAAAAGTTTGATCCGGCGGCCTGGGTGGAACTCTTCAAGGAGGCCGGTGCAAAATACGTCGTGCCGGTGGCAGAGCACCACGACGGATTCCAGATGTACCGGAGTGAGCTGTCGGACTGGAACGCCGCCGAGATGGGGCCGCACCGGGATATTGTCGGCGAGCTGACCGAGGAGATGAAGAAGCAGGGCATCATTAACTGTGCTTCGACCCACCGCATTGAGCACTGGTTCTTCTTCGGCTACGGCAGGGACTTTGATTCCGATGTTCCGGCCAATGCGCAGAAGAAGGGTGACCTGTACTGGCCGGCGCTTCACGTGAACCAGGAGGATCAGCAGAACCGGAGGGCGGAGCCGTATCCGACCGAGGAGTTCCTGACGGACTGGATGATCCGCACCATCGAGATCATCGACCGGTTCCATCCGCACCAGATCTATTTCGACTGGATGACGCAGCATGAGACGGCCCGCCCGTATCTGAAGAAGATCGCGGCTTATTATTACAACCAGGCCGCAAAGTGGGGCGAGGAAGTCATGATCATCAGCAAGTGCGACTCCTATCCCTACGGCGTTTCCACGGTCGATCTGGAGAGAGGCGCCTTCGCGACGGCGCAGCCCTTCCCGTGGCAGACGGATACCGCCATCGCGAAGAATTCCTGGGGATACACTGAGAACAATGACTTCAAGAAGCCGAATGTCATCATCTATGATTTCGTCGACGCGATTGCCAAGAACGGCAGCATGCTGCTGAATGTCGGCCCGAAGCCGGACGGCACGTTCACGGAGGAAGATACCGCCGTGCTCAAGGCGATCGGCCGCTGGATGAAGGCCAACAGCGATGCCATCTATGGCAGCCGCCCGTGGCGCATTCAGAGCGAGGGCCCGACCAAGGCCAAGGAAGGCGCCTTTGCGGACGCAAAAGACACCGCCTACACACCGGAGGATTTCCGCTTTACCATCAACAACGGCAAGCTCTACGTCTTTGCCATGAACTGGCCGGAGAGTGGCACCGTGACTGTGAAATCCCTGAAGCAGCACCGGGGTGCCTCCCAGTCGGATTTCAACGAGCCCATCGAGAACGTGAGAGTGCTGGGCTATGACGGCGTCAGGGTCGAGACCGAGGACACCGACGAGGGCATGCGGATTCACGCCGACGGCATCAAGACAGAGTATCCGGTCGTCTTTGAATTCACCTTCCGCTGATCCGGGAGGCCCGGGCGGACGGCCTGAAAGGAACCTCCTGAAAAAGGGCTTGGAAAGACCGCCTGGAAAAGATCAAACTTTTCCAAAGTGCACTGCTGCCGCTTGCGGGGCAGTGCACTTTGTGATGGAAAGGTTTCTGCCGGAAGGCACGCGCTCTGGCCGGTCGGAAACAGAAAATGGAGAAAAACAAAATCATGAGTGAACAGAACAGCGAAAAGAACAGCAAAGATGTGCGCAGGTTCCACATGGGGGTTCTGGGACTGGGAGAAGGCCGCAGCATCATGTCGGCGGCCCTGCAGAGCGATGACTGGGAACTGGCGCAGATCTGCGACCTGAACGAGGAACTGTGCAAAAGCCGTTGCCGGGAATTCCACTTTGACCATTACACAACCTCCTACGAGGAGATGCTGAAAGACCCGGATGTCGACGTGATCGCCATCTACACGCCTGATCAGATGCACGCCGAGCACATCCGCATGGCGATGGAGGCGGGAAAGGATGTCATCTGCACGAAGCCTCTGATGATCTCCCTGGACCGGGCGAAGGAACTTCTGGACGTTCAGAAGCGCACAGGAAGAACCGTCTTTGTCGGGCAGAGTTCCCGGTATTTTGAGCCTGCCAGGAGGCAGCGGGAGGATTTCCTGGCCGGAAAGCACGGTGAGCTGGAGATGGTGCAGACGCAGTACATCAGCGACTCCCGGTGGTTCCTGGCCCGGGACTGGAGCCATCGGAAGGGATTTTCCTGGATGTACAACTTCATGATTCACGCCGTCGATCTGGCCGCCTGGTACCTGCCGGACATCGAGAAGGTCTACGGCTGCGGCGTGGTCAGTGAGAACACGAAATCTTATCAGATTGACCTGCCGGATACCATGAACTTCCTGTTGTCAGACAAGAGCGGCCGGTTTGCAAGTGTCACCGGCGCCTACGCCATCCCGGGATTCCGCTCGGATGTGGAGCAGAGCATCAGCTGCACCCTCCGCGGCAGCCGGGGCATCAGCCGCGCCGGGTACCCGAAGCTGTGGTATTACACCAAATTTGAATCGGAGGACGGCAAAGCCGAAACGCAGTTCCACGATTACACAGACCTGCACCCCTACTACTTCCGGTTTGAGGGCGAATCCCACCACGCCGGCGAGTACCAGAACTATATCGAGGAATATGCCCGCGAAATGCGCGCCGGCCGCACGCCGAAGCCGGACCTGAAGGAAGGCATTCACACGCTTGCCATCATGGAGGCGATGGAGGAATCCCTGCGGACCGGCCAGCCCGCGTCCGTCTCCGAGGTTCTGTCCCGGAGAGGCATCCGGCTGGAAGACTGCTGAGTTTGCAAAAAACCGGAAAGAACAGCCTGGTATCGCCATGTGCACAAGGATTCACAGGCCGTCAGGCGACACCAGGTAAATTTCAGACACAGGGGAAGCAACGAAAGCAGCCGAATCAGCAAAGAGAACGGTAAGAGAGATCAGCAAGAGCTCGCAGAGAGAGCTGAAAAAGACTCCGCTGCCCGTCTTTCAGACGTGGTAGAGGAGTCTTTTTGCGCAGGTCTTTCAGACGTGGTAGAGGAGTCTCTTTGCGTAGGTCTTTCGGTAGTCCGACGGGGTGATCCCCGTGTATTTCTTGTAGGACTTGGAGAAGTTGTGCGTGTCCTTGTAGCCGAGGGACTGGGAGATCTCGGCGATCGGCAGGTTGGTGTCAGAGAGCAGCCGGTTGGCCTCGTCCATCTTGCACTTGAGGATGAACTGCTTGAGGGTCGTCCCGGAGTAACGGGCGAAGGTATGGGAGAGGTATCCCTGATTGTAGCCGAACTTCCGGGCGATGTCGGCAACGGTCAGGTTCATGCTGGTGTTCAGGTGGATATAGTCGATGATGTCAGAGAAAATCTGCTTCTGGTTTTCGGCCGAATCCATCGCGGCGGATTCCATCCGCAGCTGGTCCGCCAGGTCGCAGAGCAAGGCGGACGCCTCACAGCCGAGCGTCAGGCTGCTGTACTCCGAGCGCACGTCATTCTGCATCTGCTTCATGAGAAAGATCATCTTGTCCCGGTTCGGCACCTTCCACTGAACGGGGAGCAGGATGTTTTCCCCCGGAAGGGTTCGGGGAAACTGCAGCGTGGGCAGCACATCGGAGGTTTTCAGCGTCCGGACGGAAAAGGGCTGGGTGGGCATGAAGTGCAGCCAGTAGAAGGAGCAGTAGGCGCTTTTGTAGCCGACCCGGTGGTTATCTGGTTCCTCTCCCGGCGGCAGCAGCAGGAACTCATTTTCGTGAATCTCGTAGCGCTGCTTCTGGTACTCCATGTACAGAACGCCCTCCGTCATGAGGATCAGCTCAAAGTCCGTCAGCGGAAAATCCAGATGCTTCCACTGGTCGTCCGGCGCCACAAATTTCCCCGTCATGTGGTACAGGAACGGGGAGTGAAGAGAAAAATCAAAAACCGAAATGGTATTCATGCAGCCTCCACAAAAAAATGACACCGGATCAAAGATTTTTACACTATTATACCATGAAGCTTCCGAAAAGCAAACCGGCCGGCTCCCGGGCCGTCGGTTTCAGGCGGTCATTTCGTCCATTGCGCTCCGTCCTTCCGGCCGCGGCACCTCCTGTTTTCCCGTCCCCGATGGGGAGATTGCCCGGAAAAATTGGGAAATTCCCTGCAGAAGTAACAAAAGTACACCAAAAGTGAGAAAAAGATATTTACTATGGAGAAAATACTACATAAAAATGTACAACAAATGATTTTCGGAGCAGGGAAAACTTGTGGAATATTGTGGAATATTGTGGAATATTGCAAAAGTCGGACCGGCCGTAACGGGATTCCTGTTCCGGGAAAAGAAAGGGGTACATATGAAGGCAAAGAAGTTGATGGCAATGGCTCTGGCGGGAACAATGATGCTTTCCGCAGTGCCCGCAATGGCAGAAGACAGCACAGCAAGCGACAGCGGGGACAAGGTGCATCTGACCGCCCTGTTCATCTCCCATCCGCTGACCAAGAGTGTCGACGACATGCAGTGGCTGCAGGAGATCGAGGACAAGGCCGGCGTCGATGTCGAGTGGGAGCAGATCTACAGTGACTGGGATCAGGTCAAGTCCACCCGTTTCGCTTCCGGCGACATCCCGGATCTTCTGTTCAATGCAACCAGCGATTCCGATTACACCACCTATGATGGCCTGTTCATGGAGCTGACCGATCTTATTGACAAGGATGCTCCGAATGTCAAGGCAATGTTCGATGAAGAGCCGGATACCAAGGTCCTTGCGCAGACGCTGGAGGGCAAGATCTACGCAACGCCGAAGTTCCAGGGCAAGTGGCCGGACTGCAACGGCGTTATGTTCATCAATAAGACCTGGCTGGATGAGCTTGGCCTGGAAGTTCCGACCACGCTGAACGAACTCAAGACCGTACTCGAGGCGTTCCGCGACAATGACTGCAACGGCAACGGCGATACCACCGATGAGATCCCGCTTGATTTCAACGGCTGGTTCGGCGGCGCGTATTCCCTCTCCAACCTGATCGGCTCCTGGGGGATCCAGCTCACCAACTGGGGCACCGACGGATACTTCGCAGAGGACGGACAGATCAAGAACTACGCCGTGGACGACAGATACAAGAGCATGATGAAGTACCTCTCCGAGCTCTACTCCGAGGGCCTTATCAATGAGAACGCTGTCACCAACGATTACTCCATGTTCCAGTCCCTGTCCCGCGGCGATGAGGACGGCAACGCGCTCGTCGGATGCGTCATGGGCTGGGAGGAAACCGATAAGTTCGGACCGACCCTGTACAGCCAGTACGTTCCGTGCGGACCGTTCAAGAACGACTATGACGAGGCTTACGCCGATGTCGAGCCGCGCTGGACTTATGACTACAGCGGCCTGAACATGAGCTCCAACCGTGTGGCCATGAGCGCAAAGTGCGAGAATCCGGACGCCGCGATGAAGTTCATCGACGAGTTCTATGATCCGGAAGTTTCCGTTGAAGTTCTGTTCGGCGGCATCTCCGACGGCTGCGTCGAGAAGACCGGCGACAACTCTTACAAGGTCCTTCCGCCACTGGATCCGTCTACCGATTCCGGCACATGGAAGTGGACTTCCACCTTCGCAGACAACGGCCCGATGTACATCCGCCGCTCTACGGAGATCGAGATGGCACAGGATATGACCTATGCGCTGCAGGAGAGAGAGCAGTACAAGGATGCCCTTTCCCTGATCGACATGGAGAAGGAATATTATCCGCAGATGTTCATGAAGTACTCCACCGATGACCAGAACACGCTGGCGAT
>OMZJ01000130.1 GCA_900315495.1 uncultured Lachnospiraceae bacterium | reverse complement strand
GCCATACCGTTGTAGAGGACTGCAAAGGCTTCCGGACGCCGGAATACCGGATCAAGAAGAAACTGATGCTTTGGGTACATGGCATCAAGATAAGGGAGACGTGATCGTGTGAAAGAAAAGCAGAAGGCGACTTTCCTGATGTACTTGTCTTGGGCAAAGTACATTTACTCCCTTCCGGAGGACCTGGCCGCTCAGCTTGCGAAAGCCATCTGCGCGGTGGAGATCGGTGAGGAGAGCCCACAGATCTCCGACACGGCGGTGCGGATCTTTTTCGAGTCGGTTGTGCTCCCGGAGCTTGTGAAAAACGATCAAAAGTACGAGGAGATCCGCCAGAAGAGGTCCGAGTATGGAAAGATGAAGGGGAAAAATCAGGAAACCGACGAAAGCATAAGCCAGCATAAGCTAGCATATGCTGACACAAGCAAGCATAAGTCAGCTTATGCCAGCTATTCTGAATCTGAATCTGAATCTGAATCTGTTTCTGAATCTGTTTCTGGATCTGTTTCTGGAAAAGACAATACAAATACGGATGTATCTAAAGATACATCCTGTCGGCCTCCGGCCGACGACCGGGTGCCGTACAGCGAAATCCGCGAGCTTTTCAACTCCACCTGCACGAGCCTGCCACACATCCTGAGCCTGAGCGAAAGCAGGAAGCGAGTTCTCCGTTCGCTTTATAAACGGATCGGGATGGACGGGATCCGCGAGCTGTTCCAGAAAGCGGAAGCATCCGATTTCCTGAGCGGGAGATCCGGAGACTGGCAGGCCAGTTTCGACTGGCTCATTAAGGCCGGGAATTCGCAGAAGGTTCTTGAAGGAAATTATGATCGGCAGAAGCACCAGCCGCAGAGCAGACTTGCGGCGGCAGACAGCATTCTGGATGCGATTGCCAGAGGGGAGGCATAAATGACAAGAAACGAGGCATCGAATTTCGTGAAAGGGCTTGCGCACACCTACTCCGGACCCTTTTCCGGCATGGATTCCGACACGCTGAGATGGCAGGTTGATATGTGGGCATCAACGTGCGCGGAGTTTACCTATCAGCAGGTTCTGGCAGGGTTCCAGGCATTTCTGAGAACCGACACGAAGGGATTCCCTCCGGTACCCGGACAGGTGATCGCCCTGATCCACCAGGTGCACGACGTACCGGCGGAAGACGGCCTGAGCGCATGGGCAAAGGTCCGGACGGCAGTTGCGAACTCCAACTATAAATCCGGGCAAGAGTTTGCGAAACTGCCTGAGCTTGCACAGATCGCGGTCGGATCTCCGGAGAACCTGAGGGCATGGGCGGCGATTGACCAGCAGGAATTTGAAACAGTTGTCCAATCGCAGTTTTTGAACAACTATCGTGCGGCCGTGAAGAGGCGCGCGGAGGACCGGAAGATCACGGATGCTGTTCGGCAGCAGATCGGGCAGGAAGCAGCTCCGGAGCTCCCGAAGGCAGAGAGACCGGCATACAAAAAGATTGATCTGCTGGAGCAGGGTGAGAGCACACCGGCACCGACAGACCTGATCAGCCGCATCATAGCATCCAGAGCAAAAAAGGAGGAGGAAGCATGAACAAAGTAATTTTAATCGGCCGCCTGACAAAGGATCCGGACATCCGGAACACGCAAAGCGGGGCGACGGTGGCACACTACACTCTGGCCGTCGACCGGCCGAAGCGCGAGGGTGAGGAGCAGAGCGCGGATTTCATCCCCTGCACCTGCTTCGGCAAGGGCGCGGAGTTCGCCGAGAAGTGGCTCCGCAAGGGCATCAAGATCGCTGTGGTGGGCCGGATTCAGACCGGGAGTTATACCGACCGGGACGGAAAGAAGGTTTTCACCTGGGGCGTCATCGTCGAGAATCAGGAATTTGCCGAAAGCAAGGCGGCGAATCAGAGCCAGAGGCAGGCAGCACCGGCATCTCCGCAGGACGCTTTTCAGCCGATTCCGGACGATCTGAGCGATTCAGGCCTGCCGTTCAACTGAGGTGGCGGCCATGAAGGAGGACCCGACATTTGAAGCCGCATGGGCGGACATCGTTGCAAAAGATAGGGCGGCATCCAAGAAGCGCGTAAAGGGAAGCCTGGTCGAGGCGGCGCGGAGAGACGGCTACCGAATCTGCGGATACGTAAAGGTCAGAGATCTGCGGAACGGGAAGTATTATTACATCTGGCCGGAGGGGAAATGACTCCGGAACGCAGAATCGGCTGGCCCGTGTGACTGGAGGATTACCCATAAGAGAGGGCCATACAAAAAATGAGAATCGATAGGGCTATGCGTCTGGTGCAGGAAGAATATGAGCGAGCCAGGAAGTATGAGTGGGTACACGATCCTGTGGCATATGCTTTGTACCAAGTGTGGAAACAGGCAGCGTCGGAGAGCCGCTCACAGGATACGAAAAATCACGAGTAAGAACGGCGAAATTTGACCCGATTTTGCGTTTTCAGAGTGAGGATGAGGAAATTATCAACCGAGCGCAGAAAACGCCTTAAAAAGGCTTCTAGGGGCCATAGAAAGGAGATTACGTGTATCACATCAGGTGCAGGTACCGGAAAGACGATCCGTATCACGATGACGTCGCCGCGAGTCTCTCCGGATGGGCGGCAGAATGGTACGAGTATGAGGACTCTGCCAGACGCGATTACATCCGCTTTCCGGGGTGGGGAATCACAATCGCGGTGGCGGACATAGATTTTCTGGAGATCACGGACGGGATCGATACAATCATGTGCATCGACCGGTCACTGAGCGGGAGGTGATGAGATGAAGGAGACAGCTGAATTGAAACCTTGCCCGTTCTGCGGGGTAATGCCTCATATCTACTGGGAAGCATGGA
>OMZJ01000131.1 GCA_900315495.1 uncultured Lachnospiraceae bacterium | reverse complement strand
GTATGCGTTCTCCCCGTACAATGGCCTTGTCAACGGTGTGCTCCGCTCCTTCGGCCTGATCACGACCGAGTCGGAGCCGTTGTGGATGCAGGATTATCCGCTGGTGTGGTTTACCGTTGTCCTGATGACCTGCTGGTGGACCCTCGGCTTCCCGATGCTGCTGTACCTCTCCGCACTGCAGGATATCAGCCCGGAGCTGATGGAGGCAGCCGAAGTGGACGGCGCCAATGCCAGACAGCAGCTGTTTCACATCACCCTGCCACTGCTGCGGCCCACGATTTTCCTGGTGGTCCTTCTGCAGATCATCGCTTCCTTCAAAGTCTTTGCACAGATTCAGCTGATTACGGGCGGCGGTCCGGCGTCCAAGACGCGTCCGCTGATCCAGTACATCTATGAGCAGGCGTTTGACAAGAACAAGATGGGATACGCTGCAGCCATGTCGTATTCGCTGTTTGCCATCCTGTGCGTTGTGACGCTGATCCAGCTCAAATTCCAGAACAAGATGGAGGCGGACTGACATGAAGACGAAAACAGCAGCAAGAATTTCCGGAAGGAAGAGAAGAAAGAATGTCGGGTCGCTGGTGCTGACCATCATTTCGCTGTTTTTTGCGGTGATCGCACTGTTCCCCATCATCTGGGGCCTGTTCTGCAGCTTCCAGAGTGAGTCCAAGCAGTTTCCGGATATCTGGGACTGGTTCAAGCCGCCCTACACCATTTCCAACTACATCTACGCACTGACCAAGACCAACATCGCCCGGTGGTTCCTCAATTCCCTGGGAATCGCGCTGGTCAGCACGGTCCTGACGGTCATCATCACGACGCTGGCGGCGTACGCCATCGCCAAGATTCCATTCAAGGGCAGCAGAGCTGTGTACTTCTACTGCATGATCGGCATGCTGGTCCCCGGTGAGGCAACCATCGTCCCCCTGTTCATTGAGGTCAACTCGATGAATCTGATCAACACCTACGCCGGACTGATCCTGCCGGGTCTTGCCAGCTCCATGAACATGATCATCTGCGTTTCCTTCTTCCGCGGCCTTCCGGACGCGCTGGTGGAAGCAGTCCGCATTGACGGCGGCGGTGAGTGGACGATTTACCGGAAGATCATCCTTCCGCTGTCCAAGCCGATTCTTTCCACCACGGCGATCATGTCCTTCATCGGATCCTGGAACAACTACCTGTGGCCTCTGCTCTGCGTGTTCACGGAGGAGATGTACACCCTGCCGGTCGGCATTCCGACCTTCCTGACGGTGGCACGGCCCAACTACGCAGTTCCGATGACGATGAACATGGTGGCAACCATCCCCGCAATCATTCTGTATATCATTTTCGAGAAGCAGATCACCCAGGGAATTTCCATGGAAGGAATCAAGGGCTGAGAATCCGATGGAAAAGTAATTTGAAGATTCCCGAGCAATTTGAAGATTTTTCTGGGAGTTGTGGCTGACTGACAATCCATGGATGCTGCATGATGGTATCGTATTCAGATACATCAGGCAGGAACATCCTGCTGCAGGGGAACAGGAATATGCCCCGCGGCAGAGCAGATTCTGCTCTGCTGCTGTAGCTGAAAATCAATCCGCGAAAGGAGACAGAAGAATACAATGGCAACCAAATCATATATCCGGGATTACCCGCGCCCGCAGCTGGTGCGCCCCGCATGGCAGAATCTGAACGGCGCGTGGGACTTCGCCTTTGACGACGAGGACAGCGGGCTTGCTGCCGGCTGGACCGACGGCTTTGCGGCGCAGAAGCAGATCGCTGTTCCGTTTACGTATGAGACAAAACTGTCCGGCATTGAGGATACCGCACGCCATGATCACATCTGGTACCAGAAGCAGGTGGATCTGAAACCGGAAGCGGGAAAGAGAATCCTGCTTCATTTTGAGGGAAGCGACTATGTCACCCGTGTGTGGATCAACGGCAGATACGTGGGAAGCCATGAGGGCGGCTACGAGAGATTTTCTTTCGATATCACCCCTTACGCGAAGGACGGCGCAAACCGGATTGTCGTGAAGGTGGATGATTCCTTCAGCACGGAACAGGCCCGCGGCAAGCAGAGATGGAGAAAGGAAAGCTTTGCCTGCTGGTATGTGCAGACTACCGGTATCTGGAAGACGGTCTGGCTGGAAACCGTGCCGGATGTCTATGTGAAGGGCCTGAAGATGACACCGGATCTGTCCGCGGATGAGATCCGGATCGAGGCGGAGATTGCCGGTGCGGAGGATGTCTCTGCGGCGGGCGCAGGGAAAGAGATCATGCTGAAGGCGGACATTTCTTTCGCGGACGAACCGGTCGCGTGCGCCGCGGTGCGGGTGTACGACGGGAAGGCGTCGCTCCGGATCAATGTATCCCACTCGGCGGATTTCGGCTATCAGGTGCATCGCTGGTCCCCGCTGGACCCGGCGCTGTATGATCTGAAGCTTACCGTGTCGGAAGACGGCACACCGGTTGACGAGGTGCTTTCCTATTTCGGCATGCGGGACATCCGGATCGAGAAGGGAAACGTCCTTCTGAACGGTGCGCCGCTGTACCAGCGGCTGATCCTGGACCAGGGGTACTGGAAGGATTCCGGGCTGACGGCGCCGGATGAGGACGCGCTGGTCGAAGACATCGACAAGATTCAGAAGCTGGGCTTCAACGGCGTCCGCAAGCACATGAAGGTCGAGGACGAGCGGTTCCTGTACTGGGCGGATGTGAAGGGCCTCCTGGTTTGGAGTGAGATGGCGGCCTTCTATACCTTTACAGATGACGCGGTGCAGAAGTACACGAAAGAGTGGATGGAAGTGGTGCGCCAGAACTACAGCCATCCGTCGATTATCACATGGACGCCGTTCAATGAGTCCTGGGGCGTGCCGGAGATCAAGACCGATGCCAGACAGCAGCACTTCACCGAAGCCATCTATTACCTGACGAAGAGCTTTGATTCCATGCGTCCGGTGATCACCAATGACGGATGGGAGCACACGATTTCGGATATCATCACCCTGCACGATTACGAGGAGGACGGGGAGACCTTCCTGACGCGGTATCTGAACCACAAGGATGAGATCATGGATGACGAGATCTATCACAGCCGCTTCAAGTCCGCAATGGCGGATGGCTTTGACTATCACGGCCAGCCGGTCATCATCAGTGAATACGGCGGCATCGCCTTCTCAGCCAAGGGCAGCGGCGAGTGGGGCTACGGCAACGCAGTCGCGGATGAGGATGCCTTTGTCCGCAGATACGACAAGATCACGTCCGCCATCCGGAACGTTCCGTACATCGTGGGATTCTGCTACACGCAGGTATCCGATGTCCAGCAGGAAGTCAACGGCCTGATGACCATGGACCGGGATTTCAAGGTGACGCCGGAGAAGATCGCAAAGATCAACGAGAAGAAGAATCCCTTCAGCAACTGTTGAAAACAGGTGCAATCGTATCGGTCATCCGTCTGTTCCTTTCGGAACAGACGGTTTTTTTGTGTGACCGATTCTGCCAGCCTGACGGCTTCCTGTCAGGTGATTTTTGGCAATGCGGCATCCGCAGGCCTGCATTCGTCAGCCGGAAACGCGTCCGGGCTGCATTCGTCGGCCTGGTACGAGACCGTCCTGCAGCAGGATCAGCCGGCTGTGAGTCCTCCTTTCCGGCGGTTCAGCCGGAAGTTCGCCGGGGTCTCCCCGTACCGGGCCTTGAAGGCCTTGATGAAGTAGGAGACATTGGTGTATCCGATTTTCTCGCAGACTTCAGACACCGACAGGTCGGAACCGGTGAGAAGGCTTCCGGCCAGTTCCATCCGCTTTTCGATGACGTAATCCCGGAAGGTTTTTCCTGCCTTCTGCCGGACTGCCGCGCGGATGGCGGAAGCCGGGAGGGAAAGACCTGCCGCGGCGGATTCGATGGAGAAATCAAAGGACGTGAAATGCGTGTCAATGTACTGCAGAACTCTGGAGTCCTCGTCCCGGGCCAGCGCCTCCTGGTTCGCGCGGTACTGCGCAAAGTATTCCTTCAGAAGCCGTGATGCGGAACGCTCGAAATCGCTGACACGGCCAGAGGTCAGAATCAGGCTGACCGACTGCCGGCTGAGGGTGATTTTCTGACGGTCGGCGGTTTCGGTTACCTTGCTCAGAAAATCCGCGATGACATATTGTTCCATGAGGATGGACAGACGGGATGTGCCGAGCTGCCCTGCGTAATCCGAGAGGGCGGACAGGGCCAGTTCCTCGCTGCCGTTTTCCATGGCACGCAGGATCGGCTGATAATCCGGCATCTGCCAGATATCAGTCTTGACGCCGGTCCCAGCCGCCGGGACCAGTGTCTCCGGCGGCTGATGCAGGCGGTCCACGGCCTCCAGATAGGCCGCCGACAGACGGCCGGCGTCCTGGTAGCATCCGCCGGAGGCAGTGCGGCACTCTGGCAGGATGCTTTCGGAGAGCTCGCGGATGTCGTTGCAGAGAAGATTCCACCGCGACGCTTCGGCGATGCTGGCGATGACGGCCAGAACCGGCTGGTCGGGCATCCGGACCGGATACAGATACTGGTTTTCCGAAGAATCGCTCAGTTCGCGCAGAATCTGGTCGAGATGCTTCAGCGCCTCCGGGTTGTTGGTCGATTCGATGGAGATGCAGAGCACACTGTACCAGGGCCCCGGAAGGGTGAGGCCGCTTTCCTCCAGAAATGGCTTCAGATCGAAGGAAAAGCGGCTGGACAGAAGCATCAGAAGGGCCTGATCCTGCACCTTTTTCTGCTTTTCGGACACATCCGCCACGGCCTGTGTTTCGCGCTGGATCACCTGATCCGCCAGGTCGTTGATCTCATCCATCCGGCTGATGAAACCGGCGGATTCCGCCTGCGGGATGCTGGCCTTCAGCTTGTCGGCGAGCCGCACGAGCGGCATACTGGAGCGCCATGCCAGGAAAGACGCGATCATCAGAAGAAGGAAGATGCAGCAGAGCACCAGCAGGATCTGCAGCGGGACGAAGATATAGGCGGAAGGTTTCTCCTTCAGGACAATGGTGTAATCTCCCGAATGGCCGGAAAGAATCCCTTTGCTGTCCCCCACTGCCGGGCTGTCCGTATCACTGCGGTACAGAAGGGTGTTTCCGCAGTACAGAGACAGGCTCTCTGTCAGGCCGCCGCTGACCGTATCCATGCGCTCGGCGATGGTTTTCTCCGGGATGATAAAGCACAGTACAGCATTCGGTTCCCCGGTGTGCATGATGTTCAGGGGGAGAAGCACAAACAGCCGGCTGCCCTCGAGGTCAAAGTGCAGTTCGCCTGCGAGCTGACTGAGATTCTGGGTGAAGGGGAGAATCTGATCTTCCGGGAGGTACTGTGCCAGATAGAGGTCGAGTTCGGATGTCTCTCCGGAGGAGGTAAACATGTGTTCGGAGCCTTCCCCGCCGGGATAGTACAGAAAATAGGTCGTGGAGTAGACCGTGTAGTGCGTATAGCTCTTGAACAGTTCCAGAAGCTCCTGCTCATAGTATTTGTTCCGCTCAAAATAGAAGGGCTGAAAATGCCGGTCCACGGAAATTTTCAGGCCGATGGTGGAGAGTTCCTCCATCTGCACGGCAAAATCGTCTACGGTCAGGCTCAGCTTTTCTTCATGATAAGATTTTTCTGCGGTTTTGGAATTCCGGATTCCGGCATACAGAAAGGCGGCAGTCAGCACGGCACAGCACAGAAGTGCCAGACTCAGATACGATGCCAGCAGAGGATTCCGTCTCAGGCGCATCCTTTTTTGTACACATTCTCTTCCCGATGTGTTTTTCTTTCCGTGAATCGTTCTTTTGGTTTCGATGATCATTTTTCACTCCAGAAGTCGTCATGAATTCAGTGATCCTGTCAGAATCCAGAATTTTACGACTCTTTGTTTTATGTGGCTCTGATTCTCTCGCCAGACTATCAGTTTAACGGATAATTGCCTTCCGGTCCAGTACGAATGCTGTCAGATTTCTATGCTTTCGGGCAAATTCTCATGCTATTTTGAAAAAATCATAATAAAAATCAGGAAAAGAGGAGAGAAAGCCCGTCAGAATGATGAAAAACAAATCGAAAAAGGGGAAAACAGGATTGCCTCAGGGCGGCCCGCGGCATAGACTGCACACAGATCAAATGAGATCGGTTGGATTTCAGAGAGAAATGGAAACAGAGAAGAACGAAGAACAGAAAATGATACCAGATCCGATTTCGGTGAAGAAGCGAATCTGATGAGAAACAGTGAGGTCAGACAAAGATGCGGGTCTGACATACATTCACATGGATCGCGCAGCAGGATGGAGGATTTTCTATGGCAGAAACGGTCACTGTACAAAGGAATCGAAGCGGCAGCAGCCGCGGCGGAGAGCACCGCGCACGACGCGGGAATCTCCGAAAGCAGATCTGGCGCTGCAGAGTGCTGTATCTGATGCTGCTTCCGCCGGTGATTGCGGTCTTTATCTTCCATTATGTTCCGATCTACGGCGTGCAGATCGCATTTCGGGATTACCGGACCAGCAAGGGAATTCTCGGCAGTGAGTGGGTGGGCCTGAAGTATTTCAAACAGTTTATCCAGTACCCCTACTTCGGGAAGATCATGCGGAACACGATTCGGATCAGCCTGTACTGCCTGGTGACTTTCCCGATCCCAATTCTGTTCTCCATCCAGCTGGATGAGCTGCGGAGCCAGAAGTTCAAGAAGGTCTCCCAGATGATCACCTATGCGCCGCATTTTGTCTCGACGGTGGTGGTCTGCTCGATGATCATCCTGTTTCTGGACAGTGACGGGTTGATCGGACGGCTGGTCGGAAGCAACCTTATGTCAAAGCCCTCCTGGTTCGCGCCGGTCTACGCCATCAGTGATCTCTGGCAGGGGCTTGGATGGGGCACAATCATCTATCTGGCCACACTGGCCGGGATTTCCATGGAGCTGGTGGAGGCGGCTGAGATCGACGGTGCCGGACGGATGCAGATCATCCGGTATGTCAAGCTGCCTCATCTGCGCAGCACCATCATTACCCTGTTTCTGCTGAAGGTCGGGCAACTGATCTCCGTCGGCTTTGAAAAAACCTTTCTGCTGCAGAATTCCCTGAACATGGATGCCTCCAGCATTATTTCCACCTATGTCTATGAGGTTGGTATTACCAATCACCAGTTCAGCTATTCTGCGGCCATCGGCCTGTTCAACAACGTGATCAACATCATCCTTGTTGTCACGGCGAATACGATTGCAAAGCGCTTCTCGGAAACGAGCCTGTGGTGAAGGAGGCTGTATCATGACAAACACAACTAAGAGAGCATCCGTCCGACACAGGTCGCTCGGGTCGTGGACCCGGTTTGACGTAATCAATACGCTGATCGTGCTGGCCGTGACTATCGTGACAATTTATCCCCTGTATTTCTGTGTGATCGCCTCTTTCTCGGACCCCAAGGAGGTCGCTCTGGGGCACGTCCTCCTGTGGCCGGTGAAATTCAGCACCGAGGCCTACAAATATGTACTGAAGGAGAACAGCCTCTGGATCGGATATCGCAATACCATCATCTACACGCTGTTCGGGACGCTCTACAATCTCTGCCTGACGATCCCCTGTGCTTATGTGCTGACCAAGAAATATCTTCCCTTCCGAGGTGCATTGAGCTGGTACTTTTTCATCACCATGTATTTTTCGGGCGGAATGATTCCGACCTACCTTTTGATCAAGAGCCTGGGGTTGATTGACAATCCGCTGGCATTGATTCTCGGCGTCGGTGTGAATTGCTACAACATGATCGTCACGCGGCAGTATTTCTCTTCGTCGATTCCGCAGGATATCTACGAGGCGGCGCAGATCGACGGCGCGGGGGAGTGGACCTGCTTTACCCGGATTGCACTGCCGCTTGCCAAGCCGATCATCGCTGTGATGGCACTGTACTACGGCGTGAATCACTGGAACAGCTACTATAACGCACTGCTTTACATCCGAAGCGACAAGTTCTATCCGCTGCAGCTGGTTCTCCGGGGCATTCTGATTTCCAATGAGCTCTCGATGGCAGGATTTGAGAATGCGGATGCCGAGACGGCCCAGTATATGATTCACCGGGCGGAGGTCGCGCAGGCGATGAAATACGCGATTGTCTTTATCGCCAGCGCCCCGCTTCTCGTGGCCTATCCGTTCCTGCAGAAATATTTCACCAAGGGAATCATGATCGGCTCTGTCAAGGGATAAACCGGATTGGAAAGAGCACGCCGGCTTGCAGGCAGGGCACAGAAAACTCCGGGAGAGTATTCCGTTGAACGACATGCCACACAGTCGCACCAGATGCGTGCATCAAAAATTGTTACCCAGGGGCGGCGCGGCGGGAGTGCCGCAGCGCTTCCCTGAACATACAGCCGGCTTCCGTAGAAAACCGGCAGACAGACAAGGAGGTCTTGTATGAGAAACCAAATGTTGAAGGCTGCTTCCGTGGTCACCGCGGCTGCACTGCTTCTGCCTGGGACCGTTCTGGCAGAAGAATCTTCCGGCGCATCCGGAAGACCGGATTATCTCGGCGAGGCCGGGACACTTCCGATTGTGAAGGAGGGGGAGGAGAAGACCCTTTCCATCGCGTGCCTGATGAGCGTGGATTCCCCGGATCCGGAAGATACCTGGTTCTACAAGTACATCGAGAACGCGATGAACATCAAGCTGGAGGTGACGAAATTCACCGCGGAAAACCGGGATGAGTTTATCTCCCTGATGTTTGCGGACGGGGATCTTCCCGACCTGATTATCGGCGGAGCGCTGACAACCAATGAGCTGGTGACCTACGGCCAGGTGGAAGGCCAGCTGGCGGATCTTGCACCGTATATCAACGAGGATCTGATGCCAAATCTGACGGCAGTCTATGTGGAGCATCCGGAGTATAGGTCGGCGGTTGCCGATGCCGACGGCCATGTCTGGTCTCTTGGCTATATCAATGACCCGACGGACAAGGGGCAGATTCCGAGAGCGTTCATCAATTATGACTGGCTGGAAGAGGCCGGGCTGGAGGTTCCGGAGACACTGGATGACTTCATCGACGCACTGCGCGCCTTCAAGCAGAGAGGGGACGACATCATTCCGCTGGGCGGCTCCTACACGTCGAACAACCCGTCGCTGATGATTCTGAATGCCTATGGCTACAATACGACCGATCCCACCGGGCTTTCCATCGGGCTGCGCGACGGCGAGGTTGTTCTTCCGGTGGCGGACCGCAATGCCTACGGTGAGTATCTGAAGACCATGAATACCCTTTACACGGAGGGACTGATTGATCCGGATTTCTTCACAATGGACAGTACGACGGTAGGCGCACAGCTTTCCTCGGGAAATGTCGGATTTATGGCACAGGCGCCGGGTGTCTTTATGCCGGATGCCTCTGCATGGTGGGGCGCCAAACCGCTCACCAGCGATTATAATGATACCCAGATGTGGCCGTCCTCCACGACGTCCATCACAGAAGGCGGACTGGTGATGAGTTCGACCTGCGAGGATCCGGAGCTGGCGATGGCATTTGCTGACTGGTTCTTTGGAAACCGCGGTGCCAACTATGAGATGTCCGGCAACGGACCGGCGGATACAATGACCGATGATCTGTATGGTGTCAGCGGCTTCCACATTGATCCGGACACCAAGGCGATGACTTTCCAGGATGTGATTGATCATCCGGATCTCTATTCTGGAAATAATGATTATGCTGTGAAGGTGATTGAACTCTGGGGTTACAAGACGCTGGGACTGGGCAGCACCAGCAGCACACTGCAGCGCGAGATGCTCTCCGGCTGGTCGGATGACGAACTGGACGACGGATATCCGGACATCACGACGATGGATGATCCGTCACAGCTTCGCAAGACCCTGACCGATGGCGACCAGTTCTTCCGCACGGCGCTTCTCGACACGCTCTGCCCGTATGTGGTGGACGGGTATCCGGCAGTGGCCTATCTGGACGAGGATACCGCGCAGGAAGCGCAGAATCTGCTGATGGTGATTTCGGAGTACGCGGAGCAGGAGAGCGCCAAGTTCATCACCGGTGCCCGTTCCCTGGATGAACTGGACAACTACTTTGACGAGATCGAGAACCTCGGTGCAAAGGATTACGTCAAGATTTATGCCGATTACTATGCAAGCCTTCAGTAAGATCCTTCAGTAAGATCCGGCGGGCAGATGCGGACACCAGAGATCTGATCAGACCGTGAGTCTGTCGGTCTCCGGAATGGTACAGAGTTGATTTTCCGGCCATTGCCGGGCGGCAGCGCCCGGTAATAGCCGGAATTTGGTATACTATGGTAAATCAGAGCAGCCACAAAGAGACATTTACAGAGGGAGGACGGGAATGGGAGAGACAAAGCCATTTACCAAGGAACTGACCGGAGCGGAGCTTCAGTCTAAACTCAAGAGCAACATCCATTTCAAGAGTCTGGGAGGGCAGCGCAGTGATTCCCTGACCCTGACGCTTTCAGATAAGGAATGGTGGATGAACGACAAGATCGGGCTCTTCATCCACTGGGGAATTTACTCGGTGATCGGACACGGGGAGTGGGCAAAATTCAATGAGCAGATTCCAGACGATGTCTACCGGAAAACCGCGGAAGAGTGGATCCCGAAGGACTTCTCCACCGATGCGTGGCTGGAGACTGCAAGGGATCTCGGCGCGAAGTATGCCGTGATGGTGACGAGACACCATGACGGATTTGCACTCTGGGACAGCCCGGCCAGCTATGGAAGCTTCACGTCCGCAGCGATCGGCGCGCACCGGGACTATGTCGCGGAATTTGCGGACAGCTGCCGCAGATACGGTCTTCGCCTCGGTCTGTATTATTCGCTGATGGACTGGCGCTTCCCGGGATATTTTGATCCCAAAGGGCTTCCGGAGAATGCGGCACTCATGAAAAAGCAGTGCTACGGCCAGGTGGAGGAGCTCTGCAGCCGGTTCCGCCCGGACATTCTCTGGTATGACGGCGGGTGGCTGGCGCATTCGGGAAGTGACGCCTCGGCGGCATGGTTCTGGGATCCTGTCCGGTTGAATACGATCGCCAGAAAATATAACCCGAAGCTTCTGATCAATCCGAGATCCGGATGGGAGGGGGACTTCTACTGCGATGAGGGATCTGCCGAGATCGACGGGAACATCATCCCGGTTCCCTGGGAAAAGAACATGTGCATCTGCTCCGGGAAATCCTGGGGATGGATGGCAGACGACCCGGTTTCCGACTTTGACTGGCTGATCCGCATGATGGTGAACGTGGTGTGCCGCGGCGGCAACTGGCTTCTGAATATCGGGCCGGACTGCAACGGAAAAATCTCCCCGGAAATCCGCAGCCGGATCCACGAGATCGGCGAATGGCTGCGGATTTCCGGGGACAGTATCTACGGGACCAAGGCCGGGCCCTTCGAGCCGGTGGATCATATTTACGGAAGTACCTGCAGAGACCGGACAGTCTGGCTGCACGTTCTGGATCCGGCACCCTTCCGGCTTCCGCCGGAAGCGGAGAATCCGCAGAATGTGCTTCCTGCGGATGTTTTGAAAGGAAATGAGATCCTGTCAGCACATCTGACGGACGGGACAGAAGTGGCGCTTCGGAAGACGAAGGGAGGTTACCGCCTGGTGCTTCCGGAACTCCCGGCTGCACCGGACACGATCGTGGTCCTGACCATGAAAGATCCTGTGCAGCTGCTCGAATGGGGAGAAATCCATTTTTCCGGAAGCGGGAAGTCCTGATCTGATCATGATCCGGGGCCAGATAGACTGTAGTCAAATTTCTTAAAAATCAGAACCTCTGCCGCAAAGAATGCACTCGACGCAGTGCATTCTTTTTTATATAAGGATCACAGATGCGATCTTCGGCATCATGAAAATCTGCAGAAATGGATGCCGGATCGCAGGCAGGCCTTTCACACGGCTTGCTGCATCTTGTATAATGGAGGCACGGAGGACGAAATGGACGAGAAAAGGTATGTGACCGAAGCGGGAAGTGACCCGAAGGAAAACGGCAGAAAACTGGCGGAACTTCTGGAGCAGTGCAGACAGAACGGCGGCGGAACCGTCGAAGTGACGGAGGGAATCTATGCGGTGGCGAGTCTGCGCCTGTATTCCCGGATGTGCCTGTATCTGCGCGCCGGGGCAAAGCTTGTGGCCAGTGACCGCTGGGAGGATTACACCGACTACCATGTGCCGAGCACGATAGAATATATCCACAGCGGGAGAGTCGTCAGGATGTGGAACCTGCCGGAACACTACTTCAATGCTGTCATCACGGCGATTGAGGCGGATCATGTTTCGGTCATCGGCGAGCCCGGATCTCTGATCAACGGGAACAACTGCTTTGACCCGAACGGCGAGGAGAAATTTCGCGGACCGATGGGGATGGTCTTCTGCAGATGCAGCGACGTGCACCTGGAGGGATATACGTTCCAGGATTCCTCCAACTGGTCTCATCAGCTCGACTCCTGCACCAATGTGGAGATCGCCAATGTGACGGTTCTGGCAGGGCATGACGGTTTCAATGTGCACCACTGCGAGAATGTCCGCATCCGGGACTGCACGCTGACCACCGGGGACGACTGCTTCGCCGGATATGACGCGCGGAATGTGTATATCAGCGGAAGCCATCTCAATACCTCCTGCAACGGATTCCGCTATGGCGGGGAAAACCTGATCGTGGATCACTGCGTCTTCGAGGGGCCTGGCGTCTATCCGCACCGCGTCAGCGGCCGCCACAACATGCTCTATGCGTTTGAGTATTATTCCATCCAGGAAGACACCATCCGGGATGTGAGCCGGAACTGGCTGATCACGAACTGCGAATTCCGGAACATGGACGGCTTTATCCATTATGATTTCGGCGACTGGAAGGAGAGCCAGACCAATCAGCCCCTGGCAGATATCACGGTAGAAAATTTCCGGATCTCCGGTTTGAAGAAAACGTCCCTGTTCCGCGGATGCACCCAGATGGACAGCCACATCACCTCACGGATCACCTTCCGGGACGGCACCATCGATCTCGCCGGCATGGAACATCCGGTTTTCCTGGAGACCGACGCAGCAGTCCGGCTGGAGGCGGAGAATGTCACGGTGACCGGCGGAAGGCTGACAGAGGAAACAAAAAAAGAATAAGGCAGAAGAAATGAAAGATGAGATCAGCGGCGGAAAACAATCGACTTGCCCCTCTGGTGAAAATTACGGGCGGATCAGCAGCGGGAAGTTGACCCCGGAAGCACAGAATGCAAAGCCGAATTTATCGGTTTCTGACGACGGGGGACATCCGCAGCAACAGGATGATGCGGCGGATGTCCGAAAACGGGGTGAAGCAGCGGATGCCCGAAAACGGGATGAGGCCGTGGATGTGATGAAGGGAATCCTGGTCCTGCAGATGGTTCTGTGCCATTGCATCCAGTTTTTCTGTGATGACGCCAATCTGGCGGTCCATGTTCTGCGGGATTACATCAACCTGACCACATTTTCCGGCTTCTTCTTTGCCTTCGGCGTGACATCCTGGTATGCCTATTTCAGACGGCCGTTCCGGGCGAGCATCCGGAGGATGCTCCGCACGGCGGTCCGCCTGCTGTTTGCTTTCTGGATCTCCAGCATCTGCTATGTCGGCCTGAAGGAACTCCGGTACTTTGATCCGCGGCAGATCGGGTTGATCCTGAGCTTTCACAAATATGCCGGCTGGAGCGAGTTCCTCGCCTCCTTCTTCGGCGTGATGGTCATCGGCATCGTACTGTTTGCTGTATTTCAGAGGATCAACTGGCTGACCGTCGTGATTCTCTGTGCAGTCAGCGCTGCAACAACGTTTCTTCCGCGCAGTGCAGTCACCAGTCCCCTGGCGGCCCTGTTTGTGGGTTCCACGCAGTATACGACGTTTCCAGTGATTTCCTATCTCTTTTACTTTGCGTTCGGCGTGTGGATCTGCAAAAACCAGTGGAAGTGGAAACCGTGGCTTTTCGGAATGGCCGCAGCCGCATTCCTTCCGGAATTCTATTACTATCTTCGGCACTGCAGCCTGACAGACCGCTTCCCGCCGGATCTGTGGTTTCTGGCAGGCGGCGCGCTGGCCGTTTACCTCTACTTCCTGCTGTCGCAGAAGATCCGGCTGCGCTTTCTGCAGGAGGTCGGGGCAAACTCCCTGTTCTATCTTCTCGTCACGAACATCGTGATCTTTGCCTTTGCGGGATCTAAGTATAAAGTTTATTCGATCCGCTATGCGGTTATTTTCTATCTCCTGCTGATTGCAGGGACATGGTATCTGCAGACGCTGGTACGAAATGTTTCGTATAAGAAACAGGTATAATACTTCATTACGGTGTCTTTCCAGCAGAAAGAGAAGAAAGGAGACTCAGGATGGAAACAAATATGCCTCTTGCCATCAGTACAGATTACGCCGGAGATTTTCCGGAAATCGAAAAGATTGAGCATTCTCTGCAGAAAATCGCGGAGCACGGGTTCAGCCATGTGCACTGGTGTTTCGACTGGGATGGAGATTATATCTACGCAAAGTCCGAAATCGAGCAGATCGGCGTCTGGCTGGAAAAATACCACCTGAAGTGCAAGGGAATCCACGCCAGCAAGGGGTCTGCAAGGTTCGCCAATCAAACGATCTGGCATTATAAGAAAGACTATACTTCGTCAATTGAATCTAGCAGACTGGCAGGCACGGACCTGATTCGAAACCGCGTTGATCTTGCAAAGCAGCTGAACTGCCATGAACTGGTTCTGCACATGTACCTGCCTTTTCTGGATTTTTCGGATGCCGGGGCGAAGAAGCGGTTCTATGAAAACAGCCTGCGGTCTCTGGATGAACTGGAACCGTACTGCAGAGACAATCAGGTGAAGATTTGTATCGAAAATCTGTTTGAGGCACCGGCGGATCTTCAACTGGAACAGTTTGACATGCTGACGAATCGTTACAGCCCGGATTATCTGGGACTGTGCATCGACACCGGACACGCCAACCTTGTCTGGGGAGAAAAATTCACGGAAGCATTGGTTCAGCGGTACAGCGATCGTATTTTTGCGGTGCATATCCACGACAATCTCGGACCCGGAAGGGGGAAAGGGTATGGCGATGCCCATGCGGTTCCGGGGGACGGTGTGATCCACTGGGAAAAGTTCATGGAAGCGCTCCGGCACAGCGTATACGAACCGCCGTTGGTACTGGAACTGAACAAGCCGGCGGAAGAAGACGAGGATGACTTTTTGTGCAGGGCTTATAATGCAGGGATTCGTCTCACAAAGATGGGATACGGGGATCACTAACTCCCGGATGATACTGGACGGGCTGAAAATCACGGATCTCTTTGACGCCATCATTGATGGAACAAAAGTGAGCAGGGCCAAGCCGGATCCGGAGGTTTTTCTGGCTGGTGCCAGAGAACTGGGTCTGCCGCCGGCGGAATGCGTGGTCTTTGAGGACGCCGCGGCGGAGCATTTTCCGTATAAAGAATATGAAAACAGTGCAATCACGGCGGTTGTCGAATCGCTGATCTTGCATGCCACAGCGGAATCATACGCACAGGATGGAGGAAGCGATGGAAGATCTGACCTTACCGCTGAAAACTTTCCGTCAGGTATTCCTCACCGAACAGAAACACAAGGACGGGCGGGATCAGGTAGATCACCGATGCCGCGAAGGAGATTCCAACGGCGCCTTCCTGAATTCTGGAAAGATAGACGGACAGCGGGTAATTGAGCGGAGAGGAAAACATCACAACCGGAGCTTCGACCATGTTCCAGGAATCCATAAACAGCAGAATGCCGCAGGTCACAATTTCCGCCCGGCACATGGGTGCGGCCACAGACCGGAGAATGCGGAGTTCCCCGGCACCGTCTACCCGCGCCGCGTCCAGTACATCGCCGGAGATCCGGAACATGCGCCGGGACAGCAGGTAGACGCTGAAGCTGGAAAAGATTCCCGGAAGCCAGACGGACCAGTTCGTGTCATCCAGATGAACCTGCTTTGCGGTAAGGTAGACCGGGATTACGGTCACCTGTGCGGGAATCATAAAGAGCAGTATGTAGAAAAAGAAAAGCACCTGCAGAGATTTTTTCCGGCTCTGGGCGAATCCGTAAGCCGCGGGGATCGCAAAGACCAGCTGGAAGAAAACAATCGGAAGAACGAGGAATACAGAGCGCCAGAAGCGGAACAGGTAATCCGGGCTGCTGATCAGGACCGACCGGTACTGCTCCATGGAGAAGGAGAAAAGGCGCTTTCCTGGCGGAAGCGACAGCCCGCCCCCGCCGGAGATCAGCCCGCCGAGCATTCCTTCAACCACATCCTCCGGGAGGAAGGAACAGAACACCGTCACAGCCACCGGAAGCAGGAAGAGCGCGACCAGAACGGTCAGAAAAATTTTACAGAAAAGTTTCATGACATCTCAGGCCGGAATTACCTGCGGCTTTCGCCGCCGGCATTTCCGGCCTCTTCTCCTTCCTTCCGTGGGAACAGACGCATTTATCCTTCGTCCCTTCCTGCCTGCTTTTCCAGAAAATAAAGGGTGGCCATCACTGCGGCCGTCAGCAGGGTAAAGACAATCGCGCCGGCGGACATGCGCGGGTAATTCATCTGCCGGAGCATGTTGTTGAGGTAATGGCCGAGCAGGTACATTTCCCCGGGTGGATAATCCCCGGTCATCAGGTAGATCTCCCGGAAAATGCCGAACGCGTTTAAAATAGAAAGAACCGATCCGAAGACAATGGCCGGTGCGAGGTGGCGAAGAGTGACCAGAAAAAAGATCTGCATCCGGCCGGCACCCTCCATCCGGGCCACATCCACCCGCTCCGTCGGAAGCCCGGACATAGCGCCGGTAAACAGAACCACATTCAGGCCGGTGTTTCTCCACAGGTACATGCAAAGAAGCGCAAACCTCCCCCAGGGGCTTCCCATCCAGTCGACGCTGTGTCCGCCCAGATGAACGAGGATGAGATTGACCGCCCCCTGCCGGTCGAAGAGTACGCGCCATACCATCACGACACAGGCGGCGGGAACAAAAAAGGGCAGGATCAGACCCGTGCGGAGAAAACTCTGCATTCTGCCGCAGTGAAAAAGGAGCAGTGTCAGAAGAATCGAGAGCGGAAGAATCAGAAGCGTTCCGCCCGCACAGAGAAAAGCGGTATTTCCCAGTGCCCGGAGAAAAGCCCGGTTTCCCAGAACCTGCGTATAATTTCGCATTCCGACAAAATGCCTGGATGTCACGGATTCCTGCACGGAATACAGGAAGAGCCGCACATAGGGAATCCCGTATACAGCGGTCATTCCGAGAAAGCCCGGGAGAATCAGACGCAGGTAAATCTTTTCGCGATGCTTCATGGTTCCTCCTCCCGGAGCCGCACCTGCGCCCCGTCCGAGAGTTCCTGGTCCGCCTCCCGTACGACCGGCTGATTCAGATCCAGGATGGGGCGGATGGCACAGATCCCGTCCGATGACCGGATCACCGCGGCATCCTGCGAATGGACATAGAGCCGCTTCCCAAGGGGAGTGTCTTTTTCCGTGACAAGCCAGATGCAGGTCGTTCCGTCGGCATTCGCAAACAGGCATTTCTCCGGGAGCACAGTGTTATAGAAGACATCGCCGATATAACCGTCTCCGGCATAGGAAACCCGTACGCCGGGCAGACTTCCGGCCAGAATCTGCGAGGAGAACGCGGTCAGGCCGGCCAGCAGCAGCACATAGGTCCCTGCAAGGACCAGAATGCACTTCTGGCGGAGGGACAGTTGCCCGTGCCGGTCGGATGTTTTTTGCTGTTTCATAGGCAGGCTTTTCACCCTATTTCTTTTCTCCCGCCGGCAGAGATCATTCTGTTTCATCCAGATAATTGGATGCGCGGCTCTGCAGGCGGCCGACGCTCTCCTCCAGGGACGTGGTGCCGTTCCGAACATTGTCCAGCTCTTCGGCAAAGATCGCGTACAGGGAAGCATCGTATTCGCTGACTCTTGTAATCTGTCCGAGCAGCTGGCCGATGGAATTGACCTGCGCCTGGGAAATCACCGGGAATGTGACATACCACTCCTGATCTTCGCGGAAGATGCCGACACCATTGCCGGCTTCCAGAGACATCGCTGTCCGGCAGGCATTTTCCCATGCGGTGCGCTTTACGGGCAGCATGCTGCTCACATGAACCAGATCTTCGGTGTTGTTCTGTGTGTCTTCGCCCAGGAGGAAGCGGAAGAAATCCCATACTCCTTCCTGATTATCAGAGGAAGCGCACATGCCAAGGGAGATGGTGTCCTCAAAGGACGAGCCGATCCCGGTATCTGTCGGGTACCCGGTAAAGGAGATATTTTCACCCATCAGAGCAAGACAGGACAGATAAGCCTCCATATCCCGGCCGATTCCGGGACTGGCATCTGTACCGGCTGCCTGCATCCACTGGTTCCCGTTATGGATATCGATAATCGATTCTCCGCCGCCGGTATCTGTTTGCGGGTATGCGGACGCAAACTGGAAGAGCAGCCGCAGCCGATCCGTATTCTGCACCTGGCTTCGCACTGAGTCTGCGGAACCATCCAGTACATACGTACAGTATGCCCGCAGAACATCATAACAGGTGTAATCCCTCCCGTAGATTTTCAGCGGGTCCGGGGAAGAGTAGACTTCTTCCGGCGTAATCTGCTGACGCTGTCCGTACAGGGATTCTTTTCCAAATACCGTATCGACACGGTAAAATGGAACCAGGTTGTAGAGACCGCCGTCGATTTCGTTTGCCTTCCAGACCTGCGTCTGATAATCGGTTTCCTCAAAATCCGGATCCCGTTTCATCCACGGATAGAGATTTTCCAGCAGTCCGAGCTGTACATACTGCCGGCGGAGATTTTTGTCTTTCACCCCGGAAAAATCTACGAGGTCAATGTCCGTGCCCGCGATCAGGTCCGCATTCAGCCTTGTCTGCGCGTCCGACGCTTCTGTTCCGGCCCCCGTCGAATCCGCGTATTCAACCACCTGTATGACGTATGGCCTGCCGGATCGGTTGTACAGGGTGACCAGCTCATTCAGGGCGTCGGAGCAGTCCAGCGCGGCCAGCGTGATCAGATCATTCAGATAACCGTTCACGCTCTGCTGCAGCGTGCTCAGCCGGTACTGGTTCAGGGCGCTGCCCTGCCAGAGGACCAATAGCTGTCCGCCGGATCCTTTCAGAATGCCGAAAATCTGCTGCGCATCGATGCCGCATTCGGAGAAAGAAAACAGCTTTTTGCTGCTGCCGCTCTCTGGGTAGTACTCAAAGAGACTGTCGCCGGCGGCATACAGAAACAGCCCTCTCAGCCCGGGCAGGACAGCATCCGGCACGGTTCCGTCCCAGGAGATTTTATCCCCGAATCCATTCTCAGAGAGCGGATAGAGATCCATCCCGCTTCCGTCCCGGCGCGCATACAGACCGTAAAGCCCGGAACCGTTCCCTTCGGCCAGCGTATCAATGCCGCCTTCCGGCATATTGACCGTCTGCATCAGCGTGCCGTCGGTGCCATACCGGAAAACCTGTGCAGAGGTATGATCCTCCAGCCAGACGGATCCATCCGCTGTCGCATGGAGACTCCCGGATACAGGGGCGGAGAGCTCTGTCTGACGGACCATCGTTCCATCCGCTGACAGGCAGAAGACAGATTGTGCAGCGTCTGACTCGTCTGCCGGACCGGCCAGAAGCCAGCAGTATCCTCCGCCTGCCGCGAAAGAAGCGGCCGTGACATCGGATGGGATTCCCTGCAGCGAAACCGTACTCTGGTTGCCATCCGGTGTCAGCCGGCAGACATTATAATAAGCCGTCTGGCTTTCGTCCATATGATAATACAGCACGTCAATTTCCCCGGAGGCCGTATAGGAAGCCAGAGGCAGATCTCCCGGTGCGTCAAAGGTCTGCAGGTCTGCCGGCTGCCAGACAGCGTCTTCCGGTTCCGCTCCATCGGTTTCTGAGGGCTCTGCTTCGACGGGAATTTCGTCTGCAGTGTTGGGCGCTGCGGTCCGTTCTGCTGTGGGGGATTCCGTCTGTGCTTCTTCCGGGGCGCGAATGGGAAAATGTCCCGGGCCGCAAAAATAAAAAATACAGCCGACAATACCGAGCGCGGCCAGCGGTGCAGCAATATAAAGCGGCAGCAGAGTACGGTTTCTGCGCATGGCTTACTCCTTCATCAGATTCAGAGAATCAGCCCGAATCCATAAGCGGATGGATTCTCGGCTGATTCATGACACTTTGCGGCAGATAATACATATATCCATGTATCATGGAAAGGGATCCGTTCTTTTATTACATATCACTGGATTACACGTACGTCAATGCCAGACCAACGGTATCTGATTTACAGCGAACAGACAACTGCAGAATCAGATAATTTAGAAGCTATTCAAAATGAGCCTACGCCAAAAGCATTCGAGGCGCTGGAAGAATTAGCAGTCATGTTAAAACCGCAGTAGTATTTGCTTCCAATCGGTTTGGGATTATTACTGTCAACCCAGATACTGTAAGTGGTTGTCCCTGCACCCCGATAGTTCAGGTAAGTATATCCGGTATCATAATTGATGATGCCGAGATAATAGCCGGCACTGGCATTATAGCTTGTTCCGTAAAGATGGCAGCGGTTCTGATTACCCAAAAAATAATAATTGGTATAAAGGCGATATCCATTCGTATACGAAGAACTTTTATAATCGCCCTTAGAAATGAGATCATACGATTTTGTCGGAATTGCCTGAGACTTCAGAATAGCATAAGCATTGTAGCGATTTCCACAGATGCACATCATCAGCGACAGTGATGTAGCCAGCAAAAGCTTTTTGATGCTGATTCCCATATTAGTTCCTCCTTCGTAGATAAATTGTGTAATAATTTTCCGGAACGGATCCGCTTCTGATTAATATATAACATATTAATGGACTAGTTGTGTATCAAATTTTGAAACGATATATGTTTCAAATTCGTAACAGAATGAAAAATAGAAATTGAAATATTAATGATATTTTGCTAGAATAAAA
>OMZJ01000133.1 GCA_900315495.1 uncultured Lachnospiraceae bacterium | reverse complement strand
ATCCTCTGCGCTATCCTTTTAAAAGAATCTGATACAGCAGTACAGAAATATAATACAATATAGGCGATCAGGAGGAAACAGCAATGGCAGAAAAGGGAAGAATCGATTTCTGCACTACCTGCAGGAAAGAAACGGAATACAGTCTGCAGAAAGAAACTGTTAAAGTTACAATTAAAGACAAAGATTATGAGTTCAATCTTACGGCTGCGATTTGCTGCGAATGTGGAAACAGGATGGACATTCCGGGTCTGCTGGATCTCAACAACAGGGAAATTGATGAACAGTATCGTGAAAAGGAAGGACTGATCCGTATTGCGGATATTGAAAACCTGATGAAGATCTACCGGCTTGGAAAAGCGCCGCTCTCACTGGCTCTTGGCTTTGGTGAGATAACCGTCAGCCGGTACTTGAACGGGCAGATGCCGTCCAAAGAATATTCAGACATCATGAAGCATGCCCTTGATGATCCGGATTACATGCAGTCACTGCTTGACCGGAACCGCAGTAAAATTGCAGATGAGGCATATAACAAAGCATGCATGGCAATCAAAAAGCTGAAGAAGGATTTTCATATTTCAGATAAGCTGAAACAGGTAATTTCCTATATTTTTCAACAGCTTGATGAGGTCACCCCTCTGATGCTGCAAAAGCTTTTATACTACACACAGGCCATCTACATCACAAATCATGGCACTCCATTATTTGTTGAAGACTGTCAGGCATGGATTCACGGGCCGGTATACCGGGATGTGTACGACTTATTCCGCGATTTCCAGTATAATCCGATTGAAGATTTCAGGTTCGCGGTAATGAGGGATAAAGCCAGTGATCTGACAGAAGCTGAGAAAGAGTCCATAGACCTTGTTCTGAATACCTTTGGCATTTACGGAGGAAAAACACTTGAACGGATCACTCACAGAGAGACTCCGTGGATCAATGCCAGACGTGGATACGCTGAAAATGAACCCTCTCAGGCCACCATTGAAAAGGATGCAATAAAAAATTACTTCGAAACCATAGATCAGCAATATGGTCTGAAGACAGAAGGCGGTATCGCGGAATACATTCATGTCATGCTGAAATGATCCCATGCCATATGAGCTGGCAGTTCACTGCCTTTCGCAGCGCTTCGCCTATTCCCATGCAAAAATCAGGCAGAGCGGTTTCATTTTCGAAGCAGCTCTGCCTTGTTGTACGCTTCCCTTTCCACCGGCATTTATTCTTCGGAACGGGTGATTCCTCTTTTCGACAGGAAGTAATGGATATATAAAATGATCAGCCCGAACACCGCAATGACAATCCCGAATCCAACAAACATTTTCTCGTAACCATATGCTTTCACGAAAAAACTTCCGGCGATCGGTCCCACTGCGTTGCCGGCATTCTGTCCCAGAAGGATTGTGCTGGCAGCAATACCGGATTTGGATTTATCGAGCTTTTTGATGGCATCTGCCTGCATGGAAGGAGTGCCGGATCCCTGCCCGAACGCTTTGAATACCGAGGCAAGCAGCATCATTCCCAGAGAATATCCGATTCCGATGAGAACCATTCCCAGGGCAGCTGAAATAATGGAAGGAATCATGATAAAGTAGATTCCCTTTCTGTCCAGCAGCTTACCTGTAAGAGGGCGCAGCACAACCATAACAGCTGAATAGAGCGTGAAAAAGAGCGCAATGTTTGCAATGCCTCTTTCATCCGCCAGTATCGCCAGGTAAGTGCTCACTAAGCCATTTCCCGCACTGAACAAGGCCGCAATCAGCATAAAGTCAAGGAATTCAACCGCAAAGATATCATGGATCGTAAGTTTCCTGACAGGGACACTCTGCTTTTCGTACCGATAGGGGAGGAAAAGAACAGCCAGCATGCAGACAGCCGCAGACACTCCGGCCGAAATAAACGTCACCGGGTAGCCGAACACATCCACCAGTTTCAGACCGATTCCAGGTCCCAGAGCCTGCGCAAGGATCTGCGCTAAAGCAATGTATCCCAGGCCCTCTCCCATCCGTTCCTTTGGTACGAAGCTGGCGGAAAATGCCACCATGCAGACACTGATCATGGAAAAGAAAATGCCGGTCAGCAGCCGCAGTACGACAAGAGCCGGAATGGTTGTTGCAAAGGCGTGCAAAACGAGAGCCAGACCATAGCCCGCACTGCAGATCACAATCAATTTCTTCCGGTTGAGCCTGTCTGTGATCACTCCGGAAATCGGACAGACTACTAAACTCACCAGTGACATCAAGCCCGCAACGGTAGAAGCAGTCGTCAGATCACCGCAGATGGATAAGGCATATCTGGCAACCAGAGGAACTGTCATCATCCCTGCCAGTCCATTCAGCAGATTGACCAGAATCAGCAGCAGGAATTGTCCGGACCAGAGAGTGGTTTTCTTTTGTTTTTCCATGATTCAATTGCGCTTTCTTATAATACAGGGGTGATTTTTTCTATTTTACTCGATTTGCTGTTTTGTATGATTTACTATTTTACTCGATTCATTGTTATCTATAGAGATGTTTCATGACTATCTGCAAAGCGTTTCAACGGCAGCAGCTCATCCAGGCTGTACCTGATGGCCTCGTCCCATAATGCAAAATCATGACGGTATCCTTCCTTCACAAGCAGATCAGAGGGATAACCCAGATTCTTCAGAATTCTGGCATCATTTTCAACTCTTGCACGTATGAATTCATCACTGCCTACAATCAGATGCAGCCTGGTGAGATCTCTTTTTTCTTCCAGATTTCTTCTGGCTACGGAAAACAAATCATACGGTGAACCCTCGATCCTTTCTGCCGCACCAAAGGAAGCATTATACAGTGGAAAATTCTCCCGGAAAAAATCCCCCGACAACTCATCCTGCAACGTCTTCGTATCCAGTGTCATGCCAATCCCGCCGGAGATATCTACGCACTCAGCAAATTTATCCGGATGCAGGATGGCCGTTCCGAGGGCTATGTTTCCGCCCATGGCATATCCCATGATGAAGTTGTCTTCTCTTTCCGGAGAAGAACAGAACAGGGACTGGATAACCACCGGCAATTCCTCCGAGAGAAACGTCTGATAGCGAACACCATACTGCGTATCAATCCCAAAAGAATTAGCAATGTCAGGGGTGACAAGCATCACGTTGTTCTTTCTGGCGTACCGCTCCGCATTGGTATAGCGGTAGGTCAGGGTATCATCGTCTCCGCCGCCGTGGATCAGATAGACTGTCTGCAGCTTCATCCCCGGCTGGTAGACTGCTTTCTTCCGTTCATCATACGCAAATCGTACCCCGTTACCCTGCGGATAATAACTGTACTCATCGGTCGGGAAGCAGACAGAGACGTCCACGTAATGACCGATTGTCTGACTCCGAAAATTGAATCTCATGTAGCTCATCGTCAGCCTCTCCCTGTCAATTCTTCTTCTGAGAGATCATCCAGTCCAGCACACCATGTTCGTTGTGAAGCGTCAGGATCCAGGAATTATGATTGGCTGCAAGAATTTCTTTCATGGACAGCCTGGGATCTGGACTGATTCCATAAGCCTCCAGTTCTTCCTGTGTATAGATGTCAAAATGCACATCTCTGCGTCCCTTGGCCCAGAGTTTTGAGCAGGCCTGCAGAATATAGGCGTGACGGCTTACCGAATGATCGATATAGGACGTTGTTATATACACTGGCACGTCCGCCGGCCAGTTGGTCAGAAGGGGATAGGTATCTCCATTCATGCTCGGACAGATTGGTGCCGCAGCCGCAAACAGATCCGGATCAACAGAAACCATTTGAATGGCTCCGGCGCCGCCCATGCTCAGTCCGATGACATAGACACGTCTGGCATCTACTCTCCCATCCTGAATCATTCCGCGAATCAGGCTGCAGACCTTTGCACAGTAATCCCGGTTCCACCCGCGATCACCTGCCTGCGTATTCGTATCAGCGCCAATCTGAACTTTGAAAGGATCCCCATGTGACTGCATTTTGATCAATGCTTCTTCCATGTTCATGCCGAAATCCGGTGCCTGCGGCGCCATCACATACATATCCGGAAAACGCTCTGCCAGTTTGATGGCGCCGAGCGTTCCCGTCATCTGGTGGAGATTATCCGATCCGCACTCTCCGCCGCCATGGCAGAATAAAATCAGCGGACGCGGGCCAAATACTTCAGGTGAGAAAAGGCGGTAAACGACGCCGCCTTCCTTTCTCGCCTCGAAAAGATCAAGGTCTTTCACAGTTACTTTCGCAGCATTTTCTTTAGTAATTGTGAAGTGATCACCGCAAATACAGAAATTCATTCTATAAAGAAATGGATCACAGTAAAGCGTCAGCTTCTGATTGTCTGTAACTGATCTGATGATGCCTTTGGACGGGATCATGGCACTCACATCGGTAAAAGTATTTTCACATGTCACACTTTCCGCAGGGATTTCTCCCTCATAGGGAAAGATGCTGATCCGTTCCACCATCTGCCCATAGTCCCCGATATATGTGAATAATTCAATCTCCGGCGCTGCCATCTCTGACCTCCACTTCTACATCCATGACGTGAAAATACTCTTACTGGCGGAAAACTTCCTGTTTCTCACCATCCGCATTCTCCTGTGTAATCACAAACCCTTTTGTCCTGAAGTCCGCTTTCAGGACTGCCTTCACTCCTCTGCTGCACCTGATGATCGTCAGCTGCCCTTCCGCCGGTCCTTCTTCTGCCCTGAAATCCCCACCCGGGGCAGCGGCACCAAACGCAGGGCATTCATTGCGAAACCGCATCAGATCCAGAAGCCGCCGGACCACATCCCGATCGCAGGCGGTGCGGATCTCCTCTTCGGTGTAGCGATGCCGGTTGATGCTTCTTCTCTCCTCGCCGTGCCGAAGCGCCTCCAGGTCGTTGCTGCCGGCCAGCATGCCGACGTAATAAATCTGAGGAATTCCAGGCGCAAAAAGCTGAACCGCTCTCGCCAGCAGATACGCCCGGTCATCACTGCCGCAGGCGTCATAATAAGTGCAGGATAACTGATAGCGCTGCTTCTTTCCATTCATCACAACTGCAGACGGGTACTTGTCAAATTGTTTTGCCTCTCCCCGATAGAATTCCACCTGTGCACAGACTGCATCGATTTCCTCATCGGTCATAAGGCCTTCCACATCCACCACACCGATTCCGTCATGGGTATCCAGCGTTGTAAACTGTTTGCGCGGGCAAAGATCCAGCCATCGCTTCAATCGATCCGTGCGCCCTGTTTCCAGCGAATGCAGCAGCAGCATGGGCAGTGCAAAATCATAGACCCAGTATCCCTTCTCTGCCATTTTCATCTGATAGGAATAATGATCGTGAATCTCCGGCAGTATCTCCGCCCCGGCTGCCCGAAGCGGCTTCATCCCGATCTCAAGAATCTGCCAGATTTCGGGATCCACAAAAAAGCAGGAAGTACCTTTCCGTTTTGAACAATACGCGAACGCATCAAAACGGATCAGTGGAACATGGGAAGCGATCCGTTTCAGATTCCTGTCGTAATATTCCTGCGTTGCCGCGGAAAAAGGGTCCACATCAATCTGCTCGGAAAAGAAAGTCTTCCACAGACGGACCGTTTTGCCGTCTGCTCTCAGGAAATCCTGATACGGCTTGATGCTGCGCTTTAGAAGCAGACGATAGTCCTCCTCCGAAGGTTTTCCTCCCCAGAATCTGTACCAGTCGATGAACATATCCTTATAGGGAGACTTCTCTCCACGCTGCATATAATCCTGGAATTCCCGGCTGCGGATTGATATATGATTTGGCATAAAATCAGCCATCACATAATATTTATCAGCCAGCCGGTCAATGTCTTCCCACGTTCCGAAGGAAGGATCCACCTGATCATAGGAGATAACAGCAAATCCACGATCCCCTGAGGATGGATAAAAGGGCAGAACATGCAGTCCGCCGATTACACCCGGAAAATACGTCGTCAATACCTGTTCCATCTCTTTCAGATTTTTTCCAAGTGCATCCGGATATGTGATCAGCATGCATTGATTCTCAATCTTTTTCATCTGTTCTCTCCGATCTGAACATTTCAGAAGTCTGCTGGCACAAACGAAGTTTTCCCGGGATGATTCCGTATTTCAACGGGACAGCATTTTTCAAGTATCTCTCCGTGAACTCCACGCCTGAAGATTCCATATTTCAACGAATCACATGGCTCACAGTTCCATCGGTTCCGCCATACGTACTGTCTCTCCGCTTTTTGCGATCGTAATGCGGTCTGTAAACATGCCGCCCAGCGTAACATCGATTGCTGACGGATTGTAGACATATTTTCCGTCGACGGTAAATACCAGTTCCCGATATGCGCGGACATAGCGCTCGATCTCTCCATTGGTCGCATACCACACATCTGAACGGCCGCTGATCTTTTGAAGAAATTTT
>OMZJ01000135.1 GCA_900315495.1 uncultured Lachnospiraceae bacterium | reverse complement strand
TCCTTGAACCCGTGCAGGTAGAGGGAATTGGCCATCGTAAACTCATAAAAATCGGTTACCATCGCCGGATTGTCATAGTCCTCATCCGGGATGTACGGCTCCACATGTACACTCATTTTTCTCCTCCGTTTTTCCTGGCACACCTGCCGGGAATCTTTGCCTCTTATTGTACAGCCTCTGCCATCTGCATCACTGCCTGCGACAGGGCGCGGACGGTATCCGCGGACTCACCGCGGCGGCTGCTCTTTGCGTAAAAATAGAACTTGATTTTCGGTTCCGTGCCGGACGGGCGCACGGCAAACCAGCTGCCGTCCGTCAGATAGAATTTCAGAACATCCGAGGCCGGGATGTCCTCCCATCCGTGCAGGAAATCAATGGTGCGGCTGACCGCAAAGGACCCGAATGTCTGCGGCTTTTCGTCGCGGAAGGCATGCATGATCCGGCGGATCCTGGCGGCGCCTGCCTCCCCCTTCTGCACCAGGGAGATCTGGGCCTCCGCGTAATACCCGTATTTTTCGTACATCGACTCCAGAGCGTCCGCCAGTGTCATCCCCTGTTTCTTATACCAGGCCGCCATTTCCGCGATCAGCATGGCCGCGCAGATTCCGTCCTTGTCCCGCACAGCCTCGCCGGGTGCGCACCCGATGCTCTCCTCATAGCCGAAGAAATAGGAGTACCCTTTTTCCTCCAGCCCGGGGATCCGGCCGCAGATGTTCTTGAAGCCGGTCAACGCCTCAAACACGGAAATCCCGTAATCCCGGCAGATGGCGGCGCCGAAGTCCCCGGTCACGATCGACTTGATCATGGCCGCCTTCTTCGGCAGGGTGCCGCGCTCCTTCTGGCTCTGCGCCATATAGGCAATCAGCATGGCGCCGGTCTGGTTGCCGTTTAAGGGGCGGTAGCTTCCGTCTGGTTCGCGCACTTCCACAGCCATCCGGTCGCTGTCCGGATCCGTCGCGATCAGAAATTCCGCGCCGGTCTCCTTCCCCAGCTTTTCGGCCAGGGCAAAGGCCTTCGGGTCCTCGGGGTTCGGGTAGCCGACGGTCGTAAACTCCGGATCCGGATTTTCCTGCTCTTTTACGATGGCAAATCCCGTGAAGCCCCGCTCTGCCATGACCTTCTTCACGGGGATGCTTCCGGCGCCGTTGAGGGGCGTGTAGACAAAGCGGACCGAGCGGTCCAGCTCCGCGTCCGGCCGCTGCACCATGGATTCCACATAGTCCAGATATGCCCGGTCCATATCCTCCCCGAGCATATGCACGAGTCCCTTCTGCACGGCCTCGGAAAGCGCCATCTCCGCCGGCTTATCGAGGAGATCTCTCTTCTGGATCTCCGCCAGCATGCCGTCCGAGACATCGCCCGAGATCTGCGCGCCGTCTGACCAGTAGACCTTGTATCCGTTGTATTCCTTCGGATTGTGGCTGGCGGTCATGTTGATGCCGGCGGCACAGCCCAGTTTCCGGATGGCAAAGGACAGTTCCGGCGTCGGCCGGAGCGACGGGAACAGGTACGTGGGAATGCCCGCGGCCGCGAGAATCCGCGCCGCAAGCTCGGAGAATTCCTGCGAGTGATAGCGGCAGTCATAGGCGATCGCGATCCCGCGCCCCGCATCCGCGCCGGAATGGAGCAGGTATTCCGCAATGCCCCGGGTGGCCCGCCCGACGGTCTTCCGGTTCATCCGGTTGGTCCCGGCGCCGCAGATTCCGCGAAGCCCCGCGGTGCCGAACACGATGTCCTGATAGAAGCGGTCCTCGATTTCCGCCTGCCCTGCCGGGGTTTCCGGATTCAGGGACACAAGCTCTGCCCGCAGGGGATCGGACGCAGGCAGGTCCCGGATCCACCGCTGATATTCATTCCAGGAATGTTCGCTGATTCCAGTCATTCTTATCTCCTTCCGCCGGCATCATCGCTGCGCCGGCTGGCTTTCCTTCTTTGACCGGGCTGCGGCTCCTGTCACGCCAGAATCGCAGATCGGTATGCTGCAAGGCGGAACCGACCGTTCGGCACGCGCCCTGATATTCCCTCTGTGCTGCCGCTTCCTGCACCGGAACCGCTTGATTCAAGGTTCCGATCTTCAGGTTTGCCCGAAACCTTTTCTCACGCCCAGGCAAACCACAGGAACAGGTAGCCGGCGGTCACCGCCGTGAGTGTGAACGGGATGGAAATCCGGCAGAAATCCTTCGCCTCCACCGTATATCCGTTTTTCCGCAGGATTCCGATTCCCGTGATATTGGCCGAGGCACCAATCGGCGTCAGGTTGCCGCCCAGGGTCGCGCCGCAGAGCAGTCCGAAATACAGGAGGTACGGCTCGATTCCCATGATCTGTGCAATCCCCTGGATGACCGGCAGCATAGCCGAGACATAGGGAATGTTGTCGATGAAGGCCGAGATTGCGACGGATCCCCATACAATCAGCGTGTAGAGGAGGAACAGGTTGTCCCCGCCGAACCGCACGAAGAAGCGGCTGATGTCATGGATGATTCCCACCTGGGAGATGCCGTCCACCACGATAAACAGGGACGCCAGAAGAATAATGGTCTCCAGATCCAGTTCCCGAACGGCCCTGCTCACGCCTGTGGTCTTTTTCATGCGGAAGAGATCAATCACGATGCACAGCCCGGCGTAGGCCAGGCAGATGATTCCGTTGGTCAGCCGCGGCCGGTTCGGGAGGAAACTTGCCGCAATCAGCGTGATGACGGTCGCCGCCAGCATCACTGTTGGCACATGATCCTTTACCACCGTGCGGTCCCGCACTTCCACCGGCTGCCTCATGTTCCGGAACAGGAACATCATGACCGGAATCGTCAGCGCCGCGCCGATTTCCACAGCCCAGAAGATACCAGGCCGCCCCTTCATGACAATGAAATCCATGAAGTTCATGTCCGCGTAGGCGCCCAGCATGATGGAGGTCGTGTCACCGACCAGTGTTGCCGCGCCCTGCAGGTTGGAGGAGACGGCAATCGCAATCACCATCGGCACCGGGGAAACTTTCTGTTTTTTGGAAATTGCGATCGCCACCGGGGCGACCATCAGCACCGTGGCCACGTTGTCGATGAAGGCGGAGATCACGCCCGCAAAAAGCGACAGGAGAATGGTGACGGTGCACAGGTTCCCGGACTTTTCCATCAAAAGATCCGCGATCCGCATCGGCATGCCGGAGGCGCCGAAGTAGGATACCGTGATCATCATGCCGGCGAGCATCATCAGGACGTTGAAGTCGACCGTGGTAAAGAAGTCGCGGATGGGCGATACCCCGGTGATCAGAAACAGGATGGCTCCCGCCGCGGCGGCGTAGACCCGGTATTTCTGATTGACAATCATGACGCCGTAGACGGCAAGGAAAACGATCAGTGCAAAAATTTTCATACAGAATCAGTCTCCTATACTGTGTGCTGCTGTTGGTTTATTGTTTGACATGCGCCGCCGAACCAGCCATTGCACCGGGCTCTTTCCCGGCCGGCGGGCCCGAGGCTGCTCCGGAAGCGGCGGTTCTTTTGGATCCCTCTGCATACTGGCAGGTTGCGAGGATGCCGGCGACGCTCTTGGCGTCGGTCAGCTGCAGGGACCGGATCATGGCCAGCAGGGTCTCCGGGGAATACGGCTGCACGCGGATCTCCTCCGCTTCGTCGAGATTCTGACCGGACACACGGATCACAGGCTTCGCGAGGAACAGATCCGTGTACTCATCGCACCAGGCGACGGCGGTCATCAGCCGCCCGAGATGGACGAACCGGTCCGCCGTAAAGCCGGTTTCCTCCAGAAGCTCCCGCCGGGCGGTCACTTCCGGATCTTCGTCCGGCGCGTCCCTGCCTCCCGCGGGGAGTTCCAGAATCTCCTGGTCCAGCGCGGGGCGGTACTGCCGGATCATCAGAATCCTGCCGTCCGGAAGCACCGGCACAATGCAGGCGCCCGCGCCGTTTTTATGATGGACAAAATCCCAGACTTCTTCCTTCCCGTCCGGAAGCCGGACCGTGTCATGGCAGAGATCCACGATCTCCCCGCGATAGACGGTCTCCCGCTTCAGGCGCCGAAGCCACCCGCGCGGCCCGGAAGACACCCCGGATGGAGGTCCGGAAGATCCACCGGAATGCATCCCGGAGGAAGGATCGGAGGAATTCTGTCTGTGTTCCATGAATCTCCCTTTCTTTTTACCGCCGCGCAGCAAAACTGCTGCGAACTGCTCACAGCAAGCGAGAAGTGCTCCATCTTTCTCCGTGCGTCAGGAGCGGACAGCTCAGAGCAGGGTGGCGAACATCCGCAGGAACGCCTGCCCGGCGCGCATCAGGGCGCCGCGGCCAGTCGTGTAATAGTCTGTCACATCCCGGCTGACAGCGATGACGGATTCCACATCCCGGCGCACATCGAGGACGGCCGGACAGTCGGCAAAGAAGCAGGCATCCTCAAAGTGGTGATACAGGCTGCGGTAGTCGAGATTGATGGTTCCGCAGACCGCCATCCGGTCGTCGCTGACACAGACCTTGCTGTGGCAGAACCCCGGCGTGTATTCGTAGATCTTCACGCCGTTGCGCGTCAGCGTATTATAGTAGGATCTCGTGACGCTGTAAATCACCTTCTTGTCGGGGATGCCCGGCGTGATAATCCGCACATCGATGCCGCGCTTGGCGGCAAGCCCCATCGTGTGGATCATCTCCTCGGTGATGATCAGGTACGGCGTGATGAACCACACATAGTTCTGCGCCTTTTCGATGATGCTCAGGTAGACGTTTTCGCCCACCGGTTCATTGTCGATCGGGGAATCCGCAAAGGGTTGCACGAAGCCCCGGGCGTCGGGCAGATCCGGCTGATCAGGGAAGTATCTCCCGTAATTCCGGTCGTCCCCGTCATCCGGGCGGACGGCGTTCCACATTTCCAGAAACATCGCCGTGAAGTTCTTCACCGCCTCGCCGCAGATCTTCACGCCGGAATCCTTCCAGTGGCCGTAGGGATGCGTGACATTGAAATATTCGTTGGCAAGGTTGTAGCCGCCGGTGAAGGCCACCTTCCCGTCTACGATCATCACCTTGCGGTGATCCCGGTTGTTCAGGAACACGTTGAGGATCGGCCCCATGGGATTGAACACCCGGCACGCAATGCCAAGACGCCGCATTTTGTCGATGAAGTCCGTGTTGATGAAGCCGCTGCTGCCGAGGTCGTCGTAAAAGACCCGGACCTCGATGCCTGTCGCGGCCTTCTCCACCATGACTTCCAGGAGTTTGTGGAAGGATTCCTTGTCCTCGATGGCGTAGTATTCCAGGAAGATGAAATGCTCCGCCTTCTTCAGCTCCTCCACCTGTGCTTCCAGCGCCTGCCGCGTGTCGCCGTAATAGGTGACATCACTGTTGCCGTACACCGGAAAATGCGAATATTTCGTCAGGTACCGGGAGATGGCGGCTGCATCCCGGTTTTCGCGCTCTTCCCGCAGAACGGTGCCCTGCTCCTGCGGAATCATCGGGAATAGTTCGGCATCCACCGCGCTGTACCGGCGCCGCATCGTCCGGGTCGCACCGGACAGACCGACCAGGAGGTAAAAGGTGACGCCGGCGATCGGGTAAAACATGATCAGGACGATCCACGGCGTCCGCATGGAAACGGTCTTGTACTGGGAATAGATGCCGACCACCAGGACGAACGCGAGAATCCGTGTGATGAGGGACATCCACTCATTGTTGTTCAGGTAGGCGAAGGCGACGATGATCAGGCCCACCTGCAGGCTGATGGAGATCACAGCGAAGATGACCCGCAGCACGCTGTTGCGGGTCTCCGCCTTCTGCTCCACGGTCTTTTTGTCGGAGGGCTTTCCGCCGGACGCCCGGACCGTGTGCATCACTTCCTCGTGCACATCCTGCGGTGCGGGGGACCCGGCGGTGCGGAGGTTTTTCCGGTTCCATCCGGAATCGTTCGGCCTCTTCCATCCGCGCCGGGAAATCCGCCCCGGCTCTGTCTGTCCCGGCTTCCGGTCTGCGGAAGGCCTCCGGTATTTTTTCGGATCCGTGCTGCCCATGGCTACTGCCCTGACTTTCCGCGCTTTCCGGTGAAATCATCGGAATCCAGCCAGATTGTGAACGGACCGTCATTGATCAGGGAAACCTGCATGTGCGCGCCGAATACGCCGGTCTCGACGACCGGGACTTTCCGGCGGCACCGCTCCGTGATATAGGTAAACAGGTGCTGTGCGGGACCCGGGTCGGCCGCGGCCATGAAGCTGGGCCGGTGGCCGTGGCGGCAGTCCGCATAGAGCGTGAACTGGGAGACGAGAAGGAGCGCACCGCCCACATCCGACAGGGAGAGGTTGGTCTTTCCGGCATCGTCCTTGAAAATGCGCAGGCCGAGCAGGCGGTCCGTCATCTTGTCCGCGATCTGCTCGGTGTCCTCCCGGCCGATGCCGATGAAGACGAGAAGCCCCTCGTCGATGCGGCCGGATACATTTCCCTCTGCCATCACCTGCGCCTTTGTCACTTCCTGTATGAGAAACCTCATCTGGTGTCCGTCGCCCCCTTGCAGTACAGAATCCGCTCCCCCGGAACCGGGATGTGATATTTTCTCCCCGGATGGTCGCGGAACATGTAATCGGCCAGATGCGCGGGGTTCTCCCCGTTTCCGGCAAACATGTCAAAGTGCAGCGGAATCAGAAGATCCGCGCCGATCTCCTCCGCGATGTCCGCGGCCTCGCGGGAATTCAGGTTGCCGATGATATCCCGGTGCTTCCGGCGCCAGTCGCTGCCGTTGATGGGAAGGCAGCAGATGTCAATCCCCAGCGGCGAAAGGTCCCGGACCATGCTCTCCCACTCGACGGTGTCGCCGGCGTGGTAGAGCGTGGCTCCGTTCAGGCGGAGCACATACCCCAGGCAGCAGTACCGGCCCGCCGCGTCATATTCAAATTCTTCATGGGAGGCCGGGACCGGCAGAATCTTTGTGCCGCAGAGGTTCTCCTTCTTCCACGCTTCCGCGGGGAGTATCCGCTCCGCCGGGATGCCGGCCTCCGAAAGGACGAAGGCGTGCGGCGCCGGGACGACAAAGCGCGTCCTGTTCCCGGCGCCCGCGATGCCCTGCAGGGTCGGAAGATTCAGATGATCCAGATGATTGTGCGTGCAGAGCACCGCGTCAAAGAGATCCCCCGCCTCCTCCGGTGCAAAGGGCCGCGGCAGCAGCCGCCGGTCGGCGTCATCCAGGTAAAGATCAACGCCGAAGATTCTCCGGCTGTCTTTCACTACGATTCCGGCCTGCCCCAGATACCAGAGCGCCAGAATTCCCTCCGGAAGATCTGTGTTCCGGATCTCTGCGAGAAGTTCCTTCCCGTCCCGATACCATCCTGTCTGTGCCATGCTTACTCCTCCGACTCTCCGGCCACGGTCAGCTGCAGCGCGCGGATCGAAAGATCGTCCGTGTTTTCCACCGCCATTCCCTGCCGGCTCTCCGCCCTGATATTTTCCAGATGAATCCCTGTCAGATGCCTCTCCGGCAGCCCGCAGAGGAAGATCGCCCGTCCGCCCTCGGTCTGAATGGAGAGATTTCGGAAGGTGAGGTGCCTCACCTCCGGCGTATCCGCGCCGGGCCTCTGCCAGGCGGTGAGATTTCTCTCCTCGTCCGCGGTCCCGTAGAACAGGTCCACATTGACTGCGCCGCGGAACCACTTGCAGTCCCGGTAGGCCGGATTGCGGTTGACGAGGCTGCAGTCCTCGGCTGTGATGTCTTCCATCTTGTTGCCGCGGCCCCGGCAGCCCTTGATCGATACAATGGAGAACGCATCCGTATAGGTGCAGCGCGCAACCCGCACATCGCGGATGATGCCGGCCTTTCCACTGCCGCAGGTTACCCCGAATCCGTCGGCAAACGTGCAGTCTGAAATCCGGATATTCTCCGTTGCTTCAGTGTTCGCAGCATCCGTGATATCTGCAGGTTTCACCACCGTGCTCCCGGTCCGGACGGCAATGCCGTCGTCTCCGGATTCGATGCGGCTGCGCAGAATCCGGAGGTCCCGGCAGCAGGACACGTCAATTCCCTCATTGTTCGGAACGCCGATCAGGCGTCCGTCCGCCCGGTGCAGGTTTTCGATCCGGACGGCGAGGATGGTCGTCCTGGTGCATCCTGCCAGGCGAATGCACCAGCCCGGTGCTTCCCGGAGTGTGACACCTTCCAGGAAAAAGCCATCCGTATTCCGGATGGAAAGAATGCTCCCCCGCATGCCGGCCCTCTGCCGGAGCTCTGCCAGGCCGAGGGCAGCGCCGTTTCCCTCAATGGTTCCGGAACCGACAATGCGGATTTCTGAAAAGCGTTCTCCCGCGCCGGGGCAGGCGTTCAGGAGGCCTGCATAATGCTTCCCGCCCGCTTCCTCCTGCACCGGGTAATCCGCGGGATCGGGGCTTCCCTCCAGCACTGCTCCCTCGTCCAGGCAGAGGGTCAGGTCGCTCTTCAGAAAGACGGCGCCGGAGATCCAGCGCCCGGCCGGAATATGCAGCACCTGCCAGGGCCTGCAGGCATTGACCGCCCGCTGGATGGCCTCGGTATCCTTCTCCCGGCCGTCCCCGACCGCACCGAAATTGACAATGGAGAGATACTCGGCCCGTGGCGGCGTGTGAAAGCCGGTGCTGTACTGCGCGCCGGCCTCGGCCGGGTGCTTCTTTTTCCCGAACAGACCGCGGAAAAGCGATGCACTCCGGGTGCTGTCTTCCCTGCCCTCCGCCGCTGCTCCCGCATCCGGCGCGTCGCCGTCCTCCGCCTCCCGGCAGTAGACCGAAACCGCGTAATCAGTATCTGGCGCGAGATCCTTGAAGACACTGCTGCAGGCGGAGGTCTCCTCCGCCAGTTCACCGTTGAGGAGCACACGATAGGACGCCTTCCCGGCCGGAAGATCTTCCGGTTTTTCCCAGAAAGCTGCCGCCGTTCCGGCACATACGGATTCTCCCGGCACGGTCACTTCAATCTGTCTCATGTCTCTCCTTTCCGATGCCGCCCTTCGCTGCAAAAAATATTACAAACTATCTTATTATAAATGCGGCGAACCTGCAAGTCCAGTTTCCCGGCCCCGGATTTCGCCGGGAAAGATTGACAAAAGACATTTATGCTCGTACCATTCTTACGGCGGCCGGGCTAAGTCTGCCGGAAACTCCGCAGAAACCGCCCTCCGCCGGAGGTGAAACAGGCTGTTTCGCCGGCCGCCGGACGATCCGGTCCTTCGGCGCTGACTTGCGAACGATCCGATTTTTCTATTTTCTCATTCTAATTTCATCATTTTTCATTTTAATTTCATCATTTTACTTAGAATTTTACTTAGAAAAGACACAGAAAGAAGCCCGCAATGACCAAAGACATGACCAAGGGACCGGTGTTTTCCATGCTGGTTACCTTCACCATCCCCCTGATTCTCGGAAACCTGCTTCAGCTGACCTACAACGCCATCGACAGCATGGTCGTCGGACGCTTTATCGGCCGGAATGCCCTCGCAGCCGTCGGCACTTCCAATCCGCTGATGACATTGATTCTGCTGTTCACGAACGGCATCTGTCTCGGCGCGGGGATTCTCGTGAGTTTTCACTACGGCGCCAGACAGATGGAGACGCTTCAGCGGCAGGTTTCGACCGGCATGATCGCGGGCGTTCTGTTTTCGGCCGCCGTCGCAGCGGCCGTCATTCTCTGCGCCAGACCGATTCTTCTTCTGCTGCAGGTGCACGCGGCGATTCTCTCCGAATCCGTCCTGTACCTTCGCACCATCATGTTCGGCCTCGTCTTCAGCTTTGTGTACAACTACCTGGCCAGCATGCTGCGCTCCATGGGGGACTCGAAGTCGCCGCTCTACTTTCTGGGAATCAGCGCCGGGCTGAATATCTTCGGCGATCTTTTCTTTGTGATTATCCTCCGGATGGGGACCTTCGGCGCCGGACTTTCCACGGTGATCTGCGAAGGGTTGGCGGCCCTCCTGTGCTGGTATTACACCTGGAAAAAGATTCCGATTCTGCGCCTCGGCAGAAAATGGCTGGTATTTGACCGGAAACAGTTCCATAAGACCGTATCCTACGGCATTGTCAGCGCTTTGCAGCAGTCCACCGTGCAGATGGGAAAGATCGCAACGCAGGGCATGGTCAACACGCTGGGCGTCGCCGTCACCGCGGCATTCAATGCCACCAACCGTCTGGATGACTACGCCATCATCCCCGAGCAGAACATCGCCCATGCCATGACCAGTGTCATGGCACAGAACGTGGGCGCCCATGAGACGAAGCGGGTCTCGCTGACCTTCCGCTACGGCATGTTCCTGGAAATCGTCTTCGGCGTCTGTGTCGCATTCATCCTGTACTTCGGCGCACGCCCGGTGATGATGCTGTTTACCACCGACGAGGAGGTCATCGCGGAGGGAATCCGCTACCTGCACCTCATCGCGCTGATGTATCCGCTGCCCGGAATCACCAACGGGATTCAGGGATATTTCCGCGGAATCGGCGATCTGAAGATCACACTGTGGAGCAGCATCCTCAACATGGGCGTCCGCGTTGCCGTGCTCGCTGTCCTGATCTTCGGCTTCGGCCAGGGATTCGAAGCCGTCCCGATTTCCTACCTGTGGGGCTGGATTGTGATGATCGCCTTTGAGTGCCCCTACCTGATCCGCTACCGGAAAACGCACCAGCACCGGTTTGACACGGACTGACAGGCGCCGGAATGACACAGACGTGCGGCTGAACAAGCAGGGCCTGGAGAAATGGATTCCCATTTCTCCAGGCCCTCTTTTTACGAATCTTCCTCCGAATCGCTCTGTGCGGATGCATCCTGTTGTGCTTCCCTCTGTGCCGGGTTATCCTGCTCCGG
>OMZJ01000136.1 GCA_900315495.1 uncultured Lachnospiraceae bacterium | reverse complement strand
CCCCTCTTACCGGTGACAATACAGCATCCGGAAATAGCTGCCTCACGAGGCATTCTGTCTTTACCAGGATGATTACCGAAATCGATGTATAGCTTGCTTCTTTGCATCAACTCTCTTACCTGATTGGGGGTCATGCCTTGAATGGGAACCCATTTGATATTCCGAGCAGCATTAATCAGCTGTTCTGTATATTCGAATCCTTTCTTGGGATTGTAGATTACAATATCTTGCTTCTCTACGTTAGCCTCAAGCTTTGCATTCTGGATAAATTCGTCATTAAGATAATCAGATAAGAAGAACGTTCTCTCCTTACTGATCCCTTTTGAAACTAAGAAGTCCTGAGCATATTTGCATTGGCACAAGTGAAACAAGTTACTATCAAACACATTTCCATCTAACAGGCCAAACACAGTAGTAACATTGTCCTTCCATCTTTTCTTTCGATAGAAGAAATCGACACTTAACCACCAGAGTACTTTCTTTGCTCTATGGAATTTTCTTAACAGATACGTCGCCGTCTCAGGAATAACTACAATGTTATCTGGCGTATCCTCCACTTTCATTGCAGAGGGATTATCATAAACAGAATATCTTTTTCTTGAAGCGTCACCCTGTTCCGTTATCATCCATGACGAATAGTAACAGATTTTTGATTCCAAATTATTTTTATTTAATACATAACACAACTGTTGAAGAAGTTCAGGACCTCCTGACACGGTTGCATATGGAGCCATTACATAAATCATAAACAAACCTCATTAAAACTTAGTATTACGGAAGTAGCCACGACTGATACGGTAGGTTTCCCCACATAGATGCGGTTGAGGGTAATTGTACAATATTCAATACTGTCATAGCTATAACAAAAATATTTCCTAAACTTACACAGTGTATATTTTCTGTCCTGTTAATACGAGAATATATAGGAAAATAAAACATTACCGGATAATAGAACACATATCTAGCACGAAGAAATGCGTTGTATTGTACGGAAAGAGCATCAACAATGCACAGTAGCAACAGAAGAGTATTCGTCACCCTTCGATAATCTGATATGTACTCTGAATAATTAATAATCCAAAAAAGTAACAAGTAAGATAAAAATCGTGTTATGATTCCAAGACCGCTGCCGATTTCCGTTTTTGTAAGCATCACAGCAGACAGATAATATCTTACGTATGGAATATTATTACCTACCAGAACGATCAGTCTAAAGATGAGTGGGCTCATTGCTATTAGCACAACAGCATAAATCAAATAATATGCTGATTTGCGTATATCAGTCATTCGTCGCTGTGCCCAACAAACTATCAAAAAAGCAATGGTGTAAAACAAAATCGAATTGTGTATAAATATTGGTAGAATTAAGAATAATAATCCTGTTTTTTTCCTACCACACAAATAATAATATGTACCCAGCAGTGAAATACTGATTCCCGCAAACTGTCGAACAAGCGAAAAAGATATAAGGTAATAATTACATGTGATTAACGCTACAGCGTAGGTGACACCATAATCAATATTTTTGGCGATTAAAACGAACAATGGGAACAACGCCAAGAAAGACATTATAGCAATATAGATTCTAAAGCCATCGCTTACCTTGCCTAAGGCAACCACCAGCAAATAATACAAAATTTCATTTTTAAATAAGTTTCCTGCCCACCCTCCATTGATTGCCGAGAAATTATTTTTTTCGCCAATATAGTCTGTTCCGATGTTTATTCTAGTAGCGCTCCAAATATATAATAAAAGAAAAATGCAAAATAATAGAAAAATTTTGGTTTTCGTGCGATGAAAGCGTTCTAATAGCAAAGATAGTGCTATGCATATACTAGCGATCGTTATGTAAATTACCATGTATGACCCTACTTATCATTCGTAAATTTATCAGTTTACCGTTCAGTTGATTTCACCATAAATACGTTTTTTATAATCCGAAAATCCCTTTCTTATATAGGTCTTCCTTGATTCTTTATCATCTAATAGTAAAATGTGTTGTAATGGAAGTACGTAAGCAAACTTTAATAGCACAAGTCTCATTTTAAGTGGTACATAGTTCTCATGAAGTAAAAACAATGCATCCCTTACTTGATAATACTCTCTTATCGGAACACTTACTCTTACTTTACGAAAGCCAACCTTCTTATCTCCAATACCCACCTTGTGTTGAAGAACTGCAGTACTTGTCATACAGATTTTGTACCCAGCCTTTTTTAACCGCCAGCAGATATCCCAATCACAAAAATCCAAGAACAGCTTCTCATTCCAAAAACCTACTGCTGCCAAATTATTATATTTGCATAGCATCGATGAAGTTATGATATTGTTCACAATATATGATTGATCAGAAATATCCGTTCTTAAAGTAGGCTTTTCAGTTGTCCCGTTACTGACATTATAAAATTCAGGGCCCAAACAACCTACTTTGACTCCCTTCTGCTCAAGAGCTTCATACTCCTGTATCAACTTTTCAATATGATTTTGTTTAACGCAGGAATCTTGGTCAAAAAATATTATAAAGTCTTCTGGTGAAAACCTATTGTTCTTCAATATTCTGTTGAACGCGGTCGGTATTCCTAAATTGCCACCATTAAACACATATTCCGAGTTGCTGACCTCTTTAAAAAGTTCCGCGTTGGATGTGCCACTATTATCGCATAAGAAGATCTTATCTACCTGTTCAGAAATAGATCTAACATTTGCAATAACAGCTGCATTGGGGTGATATATTGACACTAATGCATATACTTTATTACTCATAAATTTTTATGACGGCGTTTAAAATCTTTATCGGTTATAGAAACAGTTATTGGTGAAAATAAATACAGAAACCTATTTATCCAAGTCAAATGAAGAATATAAAATGCTAAAGGAAGCCATCTTGCATTTTGATTTCGGATAATTTCACCTTTTGTTGTGAAAACTCTAACTATATTGAACAGCGCCTTATTCCAATCTATATGGTCCTCTCTTTTTACAGGATATTCAATAGTATGTTTTCCATAATTTTGAACATGCGGTATCCTACTATATATTTCCATTTCTTCTACCGAGGGATCATATATAAATTTGGCATACATTTTATGATGATACCTTGCATAATCTTCAGGGACTGAACATGTCGAATAATATACCGCTGCGAGCATCTTGAAGTTTGCTAATATTTTCTCCTGAACTGGCTGAATATATTTTTCAAATGTTTCATGTTCAATGGGTACATCATAAAAAAGAGGGCGCACTTT